>NZ_JBEPPD010000002.1:0-450179 GCF_040547165.1 Pedobacter sp. UYP30
GGGTTTCTATCTGTTTCTGTTTAAAACGGAATTGTTCCTCGCTGCGCTTGCCCCTTAAAGAGAGCCTAGCCCTTTTCCAGTTATAGCCCAGTATCTTTTAAAAAATTCTGCAATGTCTTTTTGCAGATTATAATATTGTGCCGTTCCCCAAAGTAAGCCAATACATTCTTTAAGTTCCTGTTATGAAGTTCCAGCTGCTCGCGGACCTCCCGGGGATAGTTCTTCAGACGGGTTTTTGCGCCCCTCCCCCCTGATATCGAGAGGGAGCCAGCCCCGGTTTCGGACCAACCGTCATACCAACGTTCAACCGTTCTGCGGCTGACGTTATAAATACGGGCAAGGTCTTTGATCTTATGCCGTTGATGTGACAGGAGAAGGCATTGACTGCGTTTTCTAACAGTGCCATTGGGGCTGTTTCTGTGGAAGTTTTCCAATACCTCAATCTCTTCCGGTTTAAGTGTTACATACCTCATAATGAGATAAATATACTGAATTTAAATTGTCAAAACAACAAAATACGACATTATTTTATTCTAATTACTTAGTACGTTTTACGTTAGTTAAGGTCTAACTTTCTAGGTTAATCGTCATTATTCTTTCTAAAGAGTCGATATAGGTAATGCTAATTGAGGAAAGTTTTGGAGCGCTCAAAATCTTCTCATTCTATCATCTCCAAATCCTGATTTAGAAAACATTAAGCCTTAAAAAAACTAAATTTCATTATCCTAAAAGCACTCTACTTCCCAAGATCGAAACCATTGTTGGTTACTGGCCAAAACATTAATGCCCTCTTTCTCTGTAAGCTGCTGGTTTGATGCTGTGCTATCGGCCACGCCGCACCAAGGCTCCAAGCAAACAAATGGCGCATCGGGCGCAGCCCAAATACCGAAATAAGGAAACTCGTCAAAATGAAAATGCAGCCCATGATGATTTTGTGTGTTTAACAAACTTACACAGTTACTTTGCAAAGATTTCAAAACGAGTGCATCATTCTTAAATAATTTGTGACTTAATGGCAATTTGTGCCCACTTAGTACAATTTCTTCCATTTTATCGCTTACAAGCCCGTCTACCAAATCATAGTGTTTAAGTTTAATGTCTTCGTTGAACGTGATGTAATAATCCTCGTATTTGGTGTTTGGCATGTTGGGTACGGCAAATGCAGGATGGGCGCCAAGAGAAAACAGCAGGTTATCGCGTCCTGTATTTTTTACGTTATAGCTTACAATAAGCTTGTCGTCCAGCAGCTTATAAGTTATGGTCAAATCAAAATAGAACGGATAATTTTTTAGGGTTTCATCGCTTTGCGACAATAAGAAAGATGCCTCGTGCGACCCACTTTCTAAGATTTTAAAGGTATGGTCTCGGGCAAAGCCGTGCCGAGGAAGTGAGTATTTTTTGTCATTATAAAAATAAGAGTCGTCTTTTAACACACCTATTATTGGGAATAATACAGGACTATGTTTGGCCCAATATTTTGGGTCTGCATTCCACAAATAATCTATTTGCGTTTCCTTACTAATCAGGTTTTGTAACTCTGCGCCTTTCTCTGCAACGCATATTTTTAAATGTTCGTTTTCTAAAGTTATCATCGTAGTTTAAAAGTAGCAATTCGATTTGTTTTTAGCTACAAAAAAAGTATTTAGATAGGAGATATTAGACATTAGGTGTGAGATTCAACCCTCAACCTTTCGCCTTCCAGCCTTCTACCTCTTAGTTTATTTACAGTTTTTCAGAAAGCTAAGTTCCTATCCGTAAATAGCTGATCGCTGACTTTCCACCCAGTCGTTGCTCTTTATTCCTTGTTCTTTACTCCTCTCCCTCAACCTCTTTCTTCCCAAATGCAGGCAATATTTATAATGGTTTGCACTGCTTTTTCCATGTCTTGCACGCTTACCCATTCTTGTTTGCTGTGAAAAGCATGTTCGCCGGCAAAAATATTTGGACAAGGCAAGCCCATAAAAGATAGTCGAGATCCATCTGTTCCGCCACGAATGCTTTGAAGCTTTGGCTCAATACCCACTCTTTTAATTGCTTCGATTCCAATTTCTGTAATCTGAGGATACTTGTCCAACATCTGTTTCATATTTCGATATTGTTCTTTAATGGTTAGACTAAATGTTACGCCTGGATGGCTTGTCAACACTTCTTCAGTCAATTTTTTTAGCAGTTTTCCGTGTTCTTTAAGTTTCTCATCGTTAAAATCACGAAGAATAAATTCTGCTTCCGCCTGCTCTACACTTCCCGAAATAGACACCGGGTGGATAAAGCCTTCTTTCTGATCGGTGGTTTCTGGACTAAGCTCTGTTTTTGGTAAATGCTCTATAACCGTTGCCAAAATTTTTATTGCGCTATGCATTTTGCCTTTTGCAAAACCTGGGTGGCTGCTTATTCCGTGTATAACTAGCGTTGCACCATCGGCAGAAAAGGTTTCATTTTCTATGGAGCCCAATGTTTCGCCATCTACGGTATAGGCAAAGTCGGCGGCCAGTTTTTTAAGGTCTGCCTTGTCAACACCCCTTCCAATTTCTTCATCTGGGGTAAAAAGAATTTTTATTGTGCCGTGTTTAAGGGCTTTATTTGTGTGCAAAAAGTTTACAGCTTCCATAATTGCGGCGATGCCAGCTTTATTGTCTGCGCCCAAAAGGGTAGTTCCGCTAGCCGTAATGATGTCATTGCCAAACTGCGCTGCCAAATCTGGATGGTCGGCGAGTTTTAAAACAATGTTTTTATCATCTGGAAGGATTAAATCTGCTCCATTGTAATTGTGATGAATAATTGGCTTCACGTCTTTGCCACTACAATCTGGAGAGGTATCCATGTGAGAACAAAAGCAGATTACTGGAATTTTTTTGGTGGTAGTTGCCAATAAAGTGGCATACACATATCCGTTATCGTCTATCGTGGCATCAGAAATCCCCATATCTATTAGCTCTTTCACCAATAATTCGCCTAAGTTTTTTTGCTTCAGGGTAGATGGACAGGTTGCAGAAGAGCCATCTGATTGGGTGTCTATTTTGGCATAAGTAACAAAGCGACCTGCAAGCCGCTTTTTTTGGTCATTGTACAAACTCATACCAACAAAGATAAATTTATATATTTGCGCAAAAGATGATATTATTGTAAATAAACAAATAATAAATGTTGAAGTTTAAAATATTTGGTTTAGCAGTTTTGCTTTTCTGTAGCGTACAAGGGGCTTTTGCGCAATTTAACGAGTTGAAATACACGGCAGGTATTAACGTTGGGCCAAACCGTTCTTACACGGATGTTAAAAAAGGCGGTTGGGGACACACATTTGCCGTCGACTTCAATTATTATCCGCTACGCTACCTAACGGTTGGTTTAGAAGGCCAAACCGGGCTAATACAAGGAGGAAACATCAATACCGATTTATACAACAGGCAATTTGCGAATAGGTACGCCTCTTTAGCAATAACTGGTAAGTTAATGGTTGGCAAATTGTTTAAAGTTGAAAGTAGCGAATTTCTATATGCCATGAGAGGTTTGTACGCGGGAGTTGGTGCGGGCATTATCAAAAACCACATGATTGATATTGTAAGGTATAGACCAAGTTTTTCTGACGACCCCGGTTATGGCCCTTTTCCAGGAAAGGATGATAGCTATAATGTTGTGCTGCCATTTAATTTGGGAATCAATTTTTATATCGCAGAGAGTGGTTTTGTCAGTAATTTCATCATCAATGTAAATGCGCAGAGTAACATAACAATTGGCGAAGGACTGGATGGATACGATGATCCTCCAAACAAATTTGAAAATAAAAAGCAAGACATTTATAACGTCTATTCTGTTGGAATTAAATACATTATTGGTAGATATCGGTATTATTAGCAAAAACCTATGCGAGCAATTTTTTGTTTATTTATTTTATTAAGTTGCAAAACAATGGCTCAAATAACTCCCTACGAACGTAGTAAAAATACAGAAACAACCACTTATGATGAATCGATTGCCTTTTATAAACAATTGGCATCTCATTATAGTGAGGTAAAACTCTTAACATACGGAAACACAGATTTCGGCGAGCCTTTACACCTGTTATTGCTGTCGAAGAATAAAATTTTCGATCCAGCTGCGGTTAAAAAGGCAGGTAAAAGTTTCCTGCTCATAAACAATGGCATCCATCCAGGCGAGCCCGAAGGTATTGATGCTTCGATGATGCTGGCGCGCAATCTTTTAGAAAAAGGCAATTTGCCAAAAGATGTGGTTATCGGCATCATTCCAATATACAACATCGGCGGAAGCCATAACCGTAACGCTACTTCTCGGGCAAACCAAAACGGACCAAAGGAATATGGCTTTAGAGGAAACAGTAAGAATTTAGACCTCAACAGAGATTTTATCAAAACAGATTCAAAAAATTCGGCTGCATTTCAGTTGATTTTTAACACTTGGCAGCCAGAGATTTTTGTCGATACACATACAAGTAATGGGGCTGACTACCAATATGTAATGACGCTGATCCCAACGCAAAAAGATAAGCTTAATTCTATCTTATCGGGATATTTAACCACAATTTTATTGCCCGGCCTTTACTCAAAAATGAAGGAATTGCGCTATCCGCTTATTCCGTATGTAAACTCCATAAATGAAACTCCCGATGGTGGAATTACCGGTTTTAACGAATCTCCAAGGTATTCTACAGGTTATGCAACGCTGCACAATACCATCGGTTTTATGCCAGAAACACACATGTTAAAGGATTACCCGTTGCGTGTAGATGCCACTTACAAACTATTGCAAACTTATATAGATCTTGTTCAAAAAGATGCAAAAGTAATTATAGCAAATAAACGCAAAGCGGATGATTTTGTAGCGCAACAAACAGATTTCCCTGTTATATGGGTTTTGGACGAAAGTAAGGTAGACAGTTTGAGTTTTAACGGCTTCGAAGCGGCAAAAAAGCCAAGCGATATAAGTGGTTTTGATCGGTTATATTATGACAGGTCTAAACCTTTTACCAAAAACATAGCCGAACACAACAGTTTTAAACCTGCCATTAGCATCGCAAAACCTATCGCCTACATCATTCCAAAAGCTTGGGATAGGGTTGTCGATTTACTTAAATTGAATGGTGTTGCATTGAAACAATTAAAGAAAAATGTAAGGCTTAAAGTAGAGAGCTATTATATTGAAGATTATAGCACAACAACTAAGCCCTATGAGGGGCATTATTTGCACAGCGATGTAAAACTTAAACCAGTTGTTGGAGAAATAGATTATTATGCCGGCGACTATGTTGTATATGTAAACCAAGTTTCTAATAGGTACATTGTAGAAACGCTAGAGCCGCAAGCCATAGATTCTTTTTTTAACTGGAACTTTTTCGATTCTATTTTAGATATGAAAGAGCACTACTCGCCTTATGTTTTCGAAGATACCGGTGCTGCTTTGTTAAAAAGCGATGCAGAGCTGCAGAAGAAGCTTGACGACAAGAAAACAAGCGACCGAGAGTTTGCAAAAAATGGTTCAGCACAATTGGAGTTTATTTATAAAAACTCTGCGTATTACGAGAAAACACACGATCGCTATCCTGTTTCGCGTTTGGTAAACCGAACAAACCTTAATTTAAAATAAATGTTAGAATATTTTCACGTAGCACCAGTTGCCTCTATTATTTTCGTTTTTACTGTGGTTACCAGTTTGTATGCGTTTTCAGATAATTCCGTCTACGGTAAATTTATGATGCATCCGTACAGCGTTTCTCGCGGCCATAAAGTGTATACCTTAATTACCAGCGGGCTTATTCATGGCGATTGGATGCACCTGTTTTTTAACATGTTTACGTTTTATGCCTTTGCTTTTACTTTAGAGCGTTTGATTGGCAGTTGGCAGTTTGGCCTTTTGTATTTTGTTAGTTTAATTTTAAGTGATTTGCCTACCGTTTTCAAAAACAAAGATAATTTTCATTACAACAGCTTGGGCGCTTCTGGAGCCATAAGCGCAGTTTTATTCAGCTATATTTTGTTTAATCCGCTTTCTAAAATATACCTCTTCTTCATACCTATTGGCATCCCCGCAATTATTTTTGGCGTGCTTTATCTGGTGTATTGTGCTTATGCCTCAAAGCAGTCTAGAGATAACATTAACCATGATGCACACCTTTTTGGCGCCTTAACGGGGCTGATTTTTACAATCATTTTTGTGCCCGGAATTTTGCATGTATTCTTTACCACCCTTTTTGGCTGATAAAAAAACCATAGCGTTGCAGCTTACAAAAACAACTATTTTTGTAAGTTATGTAGTTGTTAGAAGTACGAGGGGGAATGCGTACGTGCACGCGTCTCGCACGCCTCTGCATTTAAATCGCTCCACGCCTAAACTTCTCTACGATTAAACACGGCCTAATAAACTAGCCTTGGTCTTTGTACCTTTTGTTTTCTAAAACTCCTGTCGTTTCATCTAAAATTTTTGTTAAACCAACTCAAATACTGTATGTTTAAACCTTCTTAAAAAAGCGCCTCAAAAAAAAGTCGATTCATCTTAATGTTAAGAGTAGATAGTTCTAAACCCTGCAAAATAGTTTATTCATTGTGTAAGCATGAATATTTTGGCTATATCATAGAGCCACACGTAGTTCAGCTTAATCCAAATGACGATTTTTCTTTCACTCACCAACGCCTATTTTCTCACACAGCCGAAGAATATAAAGGTTGTTTAGAAGAGATAGACCACAAACTTATTGCACTTCTTGACGAGATCGAACAAGACGCACTTATTAGAAAATATTATAAAAAGGTAATTAGGGCCACAGAGTTTTTCGCTAAAATATTCGATGAGAAATTTTATGAGAATGTACGGCCTAAAATAGAAAAAAAGCTGGCCGAAGTTTTAGAGCTACTAAAGGTAAAAGATGAGCTTTATATTATGGACAAGGATGGTTGGCCTGTTGAGCGAAAAATAGAATTTGCGCAGGAACCGGCCACTATTCTGTTTCATTTTCGCAGAAACGAAATAGAGACTCGGTATTTTCCAACCGTTAAATACCAGAATCAGCGAATTGAGTTTATGTTTAAAGATGCGCAGATTGTAAGTAACAAACCAGCTTGGATGCTGTTAAATGATGTATTGTATTATTTTGAGCCAGGTTTAGAAGGGAAAAAATTGCAACCTTTTTTGGCCAAACGTTACATTTCTATAACCAAAGCCACTGAAGCTGCTTACTTTGAGAAATTTATTGCGCCGCTTATAGAAAAGCACCATGTTTATGCAGAAGGTTTCGAGATAAGAACCGAACAATTTATAGCAAAACCTATATTAAAGGTTATTTATATAGACGGAGGCATTTCTCAAATCCAACTTAATTTTAGTTATGGCGATTATCTGTTTCCAGTTGAAAATGCACATAAGGTAACCGTACGCTTAGAAAACATTAACGACAATTATATTTTCCACAGGGTTAAGCGTTCTGCAGAATGGGAAAAAAAGCACTATGCGCTGTTGCTTAGCATGGGCTTGCGAAAAACCAGTAGTCTGTTTACCCATTTAGAGGTTGCCGACGAAGAGGGAGATCCCGCTTATGGTGCTATAAATTGGGTTAATGAACATATCGAGGCGCTGGAGAGCGCTGGTTTCGAAATACAACAAGCCACAGGCAAAAAGAAATTTGTATTTGGAGCAAACAAAATAGACCTCGAAATAAAAGAAGGAAACGATTGGTTTGATATTTATGCCGTTGTTTGGTTTGGTAAATATCAAATTCCATTTTTGTCTTTAAAACAACATATTCTGCATAAACGCAGAGAATTTTTACTGCCAGATGGCGAAGTGGCCATTATCCCCGAGAAATGGTTTGCCCAGTATGGAAGTCTCTTTAGTTTATCTGAGGCTGGCAAAACGCTAAAGCTTAAAAAGCATCACATTGGCCTGATAAATGACCTGGCAGAAGACAGCCTTGCAAATGTTTCGCTCGAGAGAAAACTGCAAAAATTGGCAGATTTCGAAAACATAGACGATGTTCCAATGCCTAAGCACTTTAAAGGCGCGTTAAGAGATTACCAAAAGGCAGGTTTTAACTGGTTCAATTTTTTGCGCAGTTATAACTTTGGTGGCTGTCTTGCAGACGATATGGGTTTGGGTAAAACCATCCAAACCTTGGCGCTTTTACAAAAGGTAAAGGAAGATGGTGAACAGGCAAATCTACAAACTACATCGTTAATTGTTATGCCTACCTCGCTAATTTACAATTGGTTAAGTGAAGCGAGCAAGTTTACGCCAAAGCTAAAAATTATGGCGCATACCGGAACTTATAGGAATAAAGATGTCGCAAATTTTGCCAATTATGATGTGGTAATTACCACCTATGGCATTACCCGCGTAGATATAGACGAGCTTAAGATGTTCTATTTCGATTATGTTATTTTAGATGAAAGCCAAAATATCAAAAACCCCTCGTCAAAATCTTTTAAGGCTGTTAGAAGTCTAAAATCTAAATATAGGTTAACGTTAAGTGGTACGCCTGTAGAAAATACGGTTGGCGATTTATGGTCGCAATTAACTTTTTTAAATCCTGGCCTGTTGGGTACGCAATCTTTTTTTGATGAAGAGTATGTGCAGAGCATAGAAAAAAAGAAGGACGAGGAAAAAGCTCGTAAGCTACAATCGATTATAAAGCCGTTTGTATTGCGAAGAACCAAAGAGCAGGTGGCTTCAGAGCTTCCGCCTAAAACCGAGCAGGTAATTCTTTGCGACATGAGTGAGGATCAGGCTTCGTTTTACGAAAAGACAAAATCTGCCTACCGCAATGATTTATTGCAAAGCATGGACGATGGAACTTTTGCGCGTAAACAGGTTCAGCTTTTACAAGGCCTAACGGCTCTAAGACAATTGGCCAACCATCCTAAAATGATAGATGGCGAATATGAGTCAGACTCTGGCAAGTTCGAAAACGTGATAAATACTTTAGAAACGGTGTTGAAAGGCGGCCACAAGGTATTAGTGTTTTCTCAGTTTGTAAAGCATCTTAGCATTTTTAAGAATTACTTTGAGAAAGAGCAGATTGCATTTAAATACTTAGATGGTGCTACGAAGAATCGTGGAGAAATTGTTGAAGAATTCCAGAGCCAAGCCGATGTTAGGGTTTTTTTAATATCAATTAAAGCAGGTGGTGTTGGATTAAACTTAACCGAAGCAGATTATGTGTTTATTTTAGATCCATGGTGGAATCCAGCAGTAGAACAGCAAGCGATAGATAGAACACATCGCATCGGGCAAAATAAAAAAGTGTTCATTTATAAATTTATCACAAAAGACACAGTCGAAGAAAAAATACTTGCGCTACAAAACAGCAAAAAGCGGCTTGCCAACGCCTTAATCACTACCGAAGAAAGCTTTTTTAAATCTTTAAGTAAACAAGATATTAAAGAAATTCTTAGCTAATTTAATTTTCTGCATTTGCAGCACCTAAGGTTGATTAAGAAAGATACGCTGAGGTTATGCGCTATTGTATGGCAGCCACGCAATTCGCTAAAAGGCTCATATAAATTTCAGTCAACGCCGACTGCCTTTTTTTTTCGTATAAAATATCAAACTCTATCTATCGCAATTTGTTATAACAGCTCATTCAAAAATATAGATCATGACAAACGCAGAAATAAACAATACCGTAGAAAAGATTAAAGATGCATGGAGAAATCCAGAATTGTATGAAAACATTTCAGATTCTGAGCGCATTCTCTCTGGCGTGGTTGGTTCTTACTTATTATTTAAAGGCCTAACCAATATTTTTCGTCATCCTATAATGGGGGCAATTGGCGCGGCGGCAGGTGTTGGTTTACTTTTTAGGGGGTATACGGGTTATTGCCCATCGGTAGATTTAATTGCCCAAAGTGAAGCAGATGAAATTACCGAGAAGATTTTTGTAACAGAAACCTACGTAGATAACAGCCTCTAAGCTGGTGGGTTAAAAGTAAGGCATTAATTAAAACTACGCCATTTGTGGGATTATTTTTTTTGGCGGCTATTTTGTGTTAATTGGAAAAATAACGCGTTAAAGCTAAAATATTTGAGGGGTATTTTGCTATTGTACAGCGTTTATAACTTTTTTTTACGCCAAATAGTCGCTCCCTTTCTTTATGATTTAATGCTTTAAATTTTACAATTAATTTCTATTTTCTAATAAACTGTCTATATTTAAGATCTCAACCAATTATCAATGAAAAAAGAACTTTTATTCTTAATATCTACTGCACTCTCTGTTTCTGCATTTGCACAAGACACCAAAATGGAAAACTCAAATGATCCAAAGGCAACAGAAATTTGGAGTCCGGAACCTAAAGTTGTTACTTCTGGCAAATTACCTCAAGATGCACCTTCTGATGCAATTGTACTTTTCGGCGGGCGAAACTTAGACGCATGGCATTCGGTAAACAACCCGGCTCAACCCGCCAAATGGACTGTTGACGACGGCTTTTTTACAGTTAAAAAAGGAACTGGAAACATAGAAACAAATAAAAAATTTACGGATTATCAGCTTCACTTGGAGTGGAAAATCCCATCAAACATTACTGGCGAAGGGCAGGCCCGTGGAAACAGTGGCGTTTTCTTAGCTTCTACTGGGCCCGGCGATGATGGTTACGAAATACAGATTATGGATGCTTATAATAACAAAACCTATGTAAACGGCCAAACGGGTAGTGTGTATAAACAGGTAATTCCGTTGGCAAATGCAAATAAAAAGCCGGGTGAATGGCAGTATTATGATATTTTATGGACTGCACCAAGATTTAATGACGACGGAAGTCTGAAATCTCCTGCTGCTGTAACCGTTTTTCTAAATGGGGTAGTATTAGAAAATCATTTTGTATTAACCGGAGCAACAAGGTACATTGGCAAACCAGAATATAAAGCACATGGCCCTTCTTCAATTAAGCTGCAAGATCATGGCGATCCAAGCCCAGCCATAAGTTTTAGAAATATTTGGGTTCGAGAGTTATAAACGAAACTTATTAAATCCTGCAAATTTTATTTGTGGGATTTTTTGTTTCTAAGCAAAAAACAGCATGAAGAAAAATCGGTTGGAGGCTTTTAGTGATGGAGTACTTGCCATCATCATCACCATTATGATTTTAGAAATCAAAGTGCCCTCTGGTGCAGATGTTACTACCTTAAAGCCTTTAATTCCGAAAGTATTAAGCTACATACTTAGTTTTATTTACGTGGGTATTTATTGGAACAACCACCACCACCTGCTTTATCCTGTTAAAGAGGTAAATGGCAAGATTTTATGGGGCAACCTTCATTTATTGTTTTGGTTATCGCTAATTCCGGTTGCTTCTGGCTGGATGGGCGAACGCGGCTTTATGTTCTGGCCGGTGGTAATATACGGGGCCGTCTTGCTGTTCTGCGCTATAGCTTTTGCTATCTTGCTTAAATTAATCAATGCCTCGGCAGAAAAAAACGAAATAATAGAAAAAGTTGCAAACAACACAACTAAGGAGAAAGCAAGTGTTATACTTTATGCATTAGGAATGGGCTTATGTTTCTTGAGCCCTTATCTTGGTGCAAGCATGTATGCTATTGTGGCCATGATATGGATTATTCCAGACAAGCGAGTTGAACGTGCTTTAGACGAACAAAGAGAAATTGAAGAAGATGAGGAATATTCTGATAATTAGATCGGTTTTTTCAACATGCCCAAAAAGAGCACTCTTGATATCATCTCTGCGCCCATGCTTATTAAATGAGGGTTTTCTATTTGGCAATCAATCAAGTCGATATCGCTTCGCGCTAGCCTTACTAAAGCCACTTTCGATGCATCAGAAACTTTGCTAAACATACTTTCTCCGCAAAAAACCCGACCGATTTTTATACCGTACAAACCGCCAACTAAATTTCCGGTTTCCCAAACCTCTATACTTTGAGCAAAGCCCAAGCTATGCAGTTTGTTATAGGCAGATAGCATCTCAGCGCCAATCCAGGTGCCGTCTTGGTCTTTTCTGAGAATTTTTGCACAGTTTTGTATAACCTCCGCAAAAGCTTTGTTCTGTGTAACTTCAAACTTGCCGCTTCTAATTGTTCGTTGTAAACTATTGCTTATTTTTATCCTATCGGGATAGATAACGCATCGCTCTGGTGGCGAAAACCACATAATTGGCTGATCCTCATTAAACCAAGGGAAAATTCCGTTCTCGTAAGCAATTTTTAGTCTAATAGGACTTAAATCTCCGCCAACGGCCAACAAGCCATCTTCATCTGCCAAGCTTGGATTTGGAAAAATAAGGTCATTTTTCAAAAGTCGAAAAACCATCCGCAAAAATAAAAACATAAAATTGATTAAACCATGAGTAAATCACTTTGTCTCAAATAAAACCACCGTTTCATGAATGTAGATGATAATGCGCTAAAAATTAAGCACCTGTATAGTAGGGCTGGTTTTGGAATTTCTTATAGTGAATTGCAAAATCTTAGTAAAAAGCCTTATGAAAAAGTGGTTAAAGAACTCTTTAAAGAGGCAAGAAAAGACGATGACATATCTTTGATTGGTGAGACCGAAACGCGCAACCAAATGCTGATGCAGGCCGGGTTATATAAGAAAAAGTCGCAACTTACAGAAGAAGAAAAGCAACTCAGAAAAGATATTATTAGGCAACAAAACAGTAAAAGTAGAGAGCTGAACATCAGTTTTTTAGAAAAGATGATCAATACTAAAGCGCCACTAAGAGAAAAGATGACGCTGTTTTGGCATGGCCACTTTGCATGTCGAAGTAGAGTTCCATTGTATGCACAACAACTTAACAACATACAGCGCAATGAGGGTTTGGGTAATTTTAAAACCTTGTTAATGACAGTTTCAAAGTCGCCGGCCATGCTTGCCTACCTAAACAACCAACAGAATAGAAAAGGCCATCCTAACGAAAATTTTGCTAGAGAACTGATGGAGCTTTTTACCATTGGCAGAGGAAATTATACCGAAAAAGACATCAAAGAATCTGCGCGTTCTTTTACTGGCTGGATGTATGATAAAGGTGGTGCATTTGTGTTTAGAGATAAATCGCACGATGAGGGAGAAAAAGTATTTTTTGGTAAAACTGGCCATTTTGATGGAGAGGATATAATAGATGCAATCTTGGCAAATCCAAAGACGGCAGAATTTGTAAGTAGAAAAGTGTATAAGTTCTATGTAAATGATACCCCGAATGAAGCGCATGTTAAGGAATTGGCTGATCATTTTTATCATACCAAATACGACATTACAGAGCTGATGAAAAAAATATTTTTGGCCGATTGGTTTCAGAGTTCTGAGAATGTGGGAAATAAGATAAAATCTCCGGCTGAGTTTATTGTCGGTCTAAGTCGGCAATTTTACGTTACCTATAATAGGCCACAGGTGCTACTCCAATTACAAAGCAGTTTGGGGCAGTATTTATTTAACCCGCCAAATGTTGCAGGCTGGCCAGGCGGCCAAAGCTGGATAGACAGTTCGTCTTTAATGCTCCGTATGCGAATACCATCTTTAGTTTTGGATGACGGTTTGATAGATTTTAGTGGTAAGGCAGATCCAGAAGATGAGGCGCTCATAGCTTTAGGTAAAACGGCCAAACCGAAGTTGGCAAAGAGTTACATTAACGCATCTGCCAATTGGACGGAGTTTTTAAAAACACTGCCAGCTAATATCAGTCCTGTAAAATTAGCCTCGTTTTTATTGCAGCCGTCGGTAAGCAATAACTTGCGGGCAATGATAAGCAACAATAAAAGTTTAAAAAGTACCGTAGTTGAGGTTACGAGCACACCAGAATATCAACTTTGTTAAACTAAAGCAATGAACAGAAGAAATTTTTTAAGAAATAGTGGGTTTGTGGCAGCGGGAACATTTTTTGTTCCTGCCTTTTTAAAGCCTATGGAAGCCATGGCCTTAGAGCAAATTGGTTTATATAAAAACTTGGTTGTAATCCAGCTTTCTGGAGGTAACGATGGTTTAAATACCGTTGTTCCTTATGGCAACGATGTTTATTATCAAAAACGCAAAACCATCGCCATTCCAAAAAATGAAGTGGTAAAACTAAATGACATGCAAGGCTTAAACCCAAATATGGCCGCCTTGAGAGAGATTTACGATAATGGTTGGATGACCGTAATTAACGATGTGGGTTATCCAAACCCAGATCGCTCGCACTTTAGATCAATGGACATTTGGCAAACTGCAAGCGATAGCAATCAATTTTTAAGTATCGGTTGGATCGGGAGGTATTTAGACAGCGACTGCCAAACCTGTAAATTTCCATATACCGCAATAGAGGTAGATGACACACTTTCTTTAGCCATGAAGGGCGCAGGAAAAAAAGGTATCGCATTAAAAGATCCAGCCGCTTTGTATAGAAATACCAACAACCCATTTTTTAAAAAGATGATTCAACACGACCAAGAGCATCTTTCTGAGGACAATTTAGGCTATTTATATAAAACCATGATAGAGACTTCCTCATCTGCCAGTTATATCGAGGAAACCTCAAAAACATATCAGTCGAAGGCAGAATATCCAAATACCAACTTTGCCAAGCAGCTAAATACCGTGTCTAAATTTATTTCCTCGGGCCTAAAAACCAAGGTTTATTACGTTTCGCTAAGCGGCTTTGATACCCACGTAAACCAGCTTGGGCAACAAGGAAATGTGCTGAAACAATACAGCGATGGCGTGGCAGCTTTCTTAAAAGATTTAAAGCAGAACAATAAATTAGACGATACTTTGGTGATTACTTTTTCTGAATTTGGCCGTCGCGTGGAGCAAAATGCAAGTAATGGAACCGACCACGGCACAGCAAACAATATGTTTGTTTACGGCGGACAATTAAAGAAAGCTGGAGTTTTTAATGCTGCCCCTAATTTAACCGATTTAGATACCGGAGATTTAAAATATCAACTAGATTTTAGACAGGTTTATGGCACTATTTTAAATAAGTGGCTCGATGTAGATAATGCAAGTATATTAGGTAAAAAGTTTAGTTCGCTAGATTTTATTTAACCTATTTTTTTGAAAAGCAGGTTTCTACCTTCGGTTTATGTTCGTCGCGCTGTCCGTTAAAACCCTCGTTCCTCAGGGCTATCACTTCCATCCCGTTTAGGTACGCAGGCAAGTAGAAGAAACTTGGGTAGGTTTAAAAAACAACTCCAACTTATATTTTTTGCTGTGCCTTTAACGCTAGATATTTGTTTATTACGTTTATGGTTAACGCCTGCGGTGGAGTTAGAATCGATAAAATCCCTTGACGATTAAGCTCTTTTACCATCAATTTTTTCTCGTAAATAAATTTCTCTGCAATGGTTTGATGATAAATCCCTTCTACGTCTTCCGCATGGTTGCTACTCAAACTTTTAAGTTCGGTGTTTTCGAAGAATACCACCACCAACAAATGGTAGCGAGAAATACGCTTTAAGTAAGGCATTTGGCGTTGCAGTGCAGAAAGACTTTCGAAATTGGTAAAAAACACCACCAAACTACGCTGTTTAATTACGCTACGCACCGCAAGGTACAGCGCTTCCAAATTGCTTTCCAAATACCTGGTCTTTTCCTTATACAAAATTTGCAGAATACTTCCCAATTGCGAGGCTTTTTTTTCAGCCGGTAAAACAGTGCCGAGTTTCTCTGAGATGGTAATCAAACCGGCTTTATCTTGTTTCAGCATGGCCACTTTAGATAGCGCTACGCTAGCATTTATCGCATAATCTAAAAGACTCAAGCCTTCAAACGGCATGCGCATAACCCTAGATTTGTCTATCACGCAGTAAATATTTTGCGATCTTTCATCGGTATAATTGTTTACCATCAACTCGCTTTTACGCGCGGTCGCTTTCCAATTTATGGTTCTAATGTCATCACCACCAACATAATTTCTTATCTGATCAAACTCACTGCTCTGCCCAATTTTACGAATTTTTTTTATTCCAAAAGCCTGCAAATGTTGCGAAACGGCCATTAGTTCGTATTGGCCAAGGTTCATAAACGATGGGAAGGAAGGCAAAATAGTTTGCGCATCAAAGTTGTATCTTCTGGCCAACAAGCCAATTGGCGAAGAGACAAACACGCGTATAAAACCGAAATCGTATTCGCCCCGCTTGGTTGGTCTAAGTTGGTAATGGATAGATTTTGTTTGGTTCGGTTTCAGCGAAAGCAAAAAAGTTTTATCGCGTAGCTGAAACTGATGTGGAACCTCATCTACTACTTTAATGCCTAAGGCAAAAGCATAGTTGTTTTTTACTTCTATGCTTATAGGGTTTTCATCGCCATTGCTTAATCTTTTTGGACAAAGCCGCTGAGCATGCACGCCATTTTTTTTACGGTACAAGATAAAAATATCTGCAAAGAAAAATAAAATCAACACCCCAAATGCAATTGCCGGGATGTCTGCCAGCCAAGCGAAGAAAAATTTCAAAAGAAATAGCATCACACAAAACCCCAAGGCCATAAACAAGCGATTGTTTAGGAATAGGTTAGTGTAGAAAAGGCTGAAAAATTTTTTCAAGATTGGATGATGTTACTTATAAGATTTTGTTTATCGAATTAAATCAATTGGTTTGTTTCTCTTTCATCTGTTAATTCTACTTCCATAGTCTTGTCTGTGCCCTGTGGGATAATTCTTTTTTTTAATTCTTTGCTTAATATTTTTGCTCTTCCATTTATAAACGCATCATAATTATTGTCCCAAATCCCAAAGTTATCAAGGTCACCTATTAAATGTGTTTTCATCGTATCTTCTAATTCTGGGTTTTGTTTTTCGAATTTCTTCATATAGGTTGATGGGGCTTTAGCCGATATCTCTCTTTTGTTTAAATAATCGTCAACTATCGTTATATTTAGGATATGGTTAATCCAAAAGTTTTTGTATTCCCAATCACCTATTTTTTTTTCTAAATATGCTTTTGGGAAGAAGTGATGGTAATTTTTGCTACTTGCAATTTTCAACCAACCGTTATTTATATTTACAATTGAGCCGTCGATGAATGATTTCGGTTGATGATAGGCGTAAATTGATAATAACGCTTTTATATAGCTCCTACCTGCACTAAACCAACCATTATTCTTTATAAATTCTGCTGAGGTATCAACAGTCCAATCATACTTAGGAAGTTCATCATTAATTATCAAATCTATTCGTTTAATGTCCTGAGAAATTTTGCTTTCAACACCTGATGAATATCTCGTACCTAAAGATACTCTCCAAAAAAAATCTTGCAGATATTTTTGTGTTATTCCTGTCGGTTTGTCGTTATGATTATAGAAAAAATAGGAGAAAGGAACTATTAGACTATTATACGGTAATAATTGAGAAACAGGAATCCTATAATAATTTCTAAAATAATCTACTGTCCTTTCAATTGCATCGACTGCTTTATCCCAAATATCGATAAATTCTTTTTTATTTAATTTTAATATGGTCTTTTTTGTACAGTCTTTCTCTAGCAAGATAGCAACAGTTTGCAGTACAGTTGCATCGGAAATAGTTTCATATTCAACTTCTGCTAATCGGGCAATTAGTCCGCTATATTTTTCTGAAAGATCAAAATTACGGTCTGCATCGAAAGTTTTAGCTACCATAATTTCAAAAACTGTTAATGGTTTGCCACCTTCATTAATCCTCGTGAATATTTCTGTTGCGATATCTAATGGAGCATCTCTAATTAAAATAATGGAATAATTATACGCTTCAATTCTTGTTTTATAGTCTTGTAGTTTAGAATGATATTTTACATCGTATTTGAAAAGTAGTGTTAACGGTCCATAAATTAAATCCGTTAATCGAATTAAAGCACTTTCATCAAAATTTTCTTTCGTAGTAGTAATAATTTCTTCATCTTCTTCCGCATCTAAATTTATAAACATTTCATCATAATGCTCAATTTTACCTGTTTCTCTTTCGATTTTTAAGCCTTTCAAAGTTGCAAATAAACTCGTCAGTCTTTGCTGACCGTCTAATACAAATTCAGTGAAGTCTCCATCAATAGGTTCAGGAAGTCTAGCGTTTCCTAAATTCCTAATTGAACGTAATCTTTCTTTAGTTTTCCAAAATATAAAAGTGCCAATCGGATAACCTTTGATTATGCTGTCCATAAGTTTGGAAGACTTCTTCAAGTCCCAAACAAATTCTCTTTGGAATTGAGGGATTTTAATTTGTCCTTTTTCTATGTCTGCAATAAGTCCGGTAAATGTTTTACTAATTGGTTCTGGTAGTTTCATTATTTCAATTCGGAATTTAAATTAATTGTCCATAAGATAGTTGGTAATTCGGGATAGGTAAGTAAAAGATACCACTGTTTACCTGGGTACCTCTATCTTTTTAATAATTTGTTGCACAATATCTGTTGTTGTTAAACCTTCCATCTCTTTCTCTGGCGATAATAGAATTCTGTGTGCAAGTACCGGAATGGCCACGGTAATGATGTCGTCTGGAGTAATAAAGTCTCTGTTTTGCATGGCGGCCAAGGCTTTTGCACTATGTACAATGGCAAGCGATGCACGCGGTGAAGCGCCGAGATATAACGAAGGGTTGTTTCTAGTTTCGCTTACAATTTTTGCGATGAAATCTAAGAGATTAGGCTCTACATGTAAGCTTCTGATCACTTTTCGGGCAGCTAAAATTTGGTCTATGGAAAGTATTGGCTCTACGTCGTTTAATAAATCTTTATTGATCAACGCATGTTGGGCAGTTAGAATTGCTGTTTCTTCTTCTAATGATGGGTATTTTACATCAATTTTGAATAAAAATCGATCTAGCTGAGCCTCTGGCAATCGGTAGGTGCCTTCTTGCTCAATAGGGTTTTGGGTGGCGAGCACCATAAAGGGTTCGTCCATTTGGTAAGTTTTTCCATCAATGGTAATTTGGCGTTCTTCCATTACCTCAAATAAAGCCGATTGTGTTTTGGCCGGCGCCCGGTTTATTTCATCAACCAAAATAATGTTTCCAAAAATGGGTCCTTTTCTAAATTCAAAATCGCCGGTTTTTGTGTTAAAAATAGGTGTTCCCAACACATCAGAAGGCATTAAATCTGGTGTGAATTGCACACGTGAAAAATTTGCCTTAATGGCTTTTGCAAGCAGTTTCGCACTTAATGTTTTCGCCACGCCCGGCACGCCCTCTATTAAAATATGGCCATCGGCAAGCAGCCCGATAATTAAAAAATCTATTACTTGTTTTTGGCCGACTATAATTTTGCCCAAAACCGCTCTAATGTTGTTTACAGCTTCGGTTAGTGCGCTTAGGTCGGTACGTGGGTTAAACTGCTCTTGTTCCATGGGTTTGCGTGTTTTTGTAAAAATTTTCTATGCTTTGATTTAAATCGATAAGTCCGTGGTCGCTCAAATTTTCTGCTTCGGGTATTTCCCTTAAAAGTTTTGTAAGGTAGGTGGCCTGCACTTGGTGAATGCCTGTTTTTTGCACGAGCAATTCAGAAAATTCCTTATCAATTTTGTTAGTCTTTAAAAAATACCTGCTGCGCAGATAAGCTAAAAAATAAGTTATTTTTTTCTGTGCAATGTCTTGGTTATTTCTATTTTGGTAGTAAACGCTGCCCACAACTTGTACAAATTCTAAGCTAGCATTGCTAAGTGGATCTTGCAATGGAATAATGCGTTGACGACGCTTTAAATTATACAATACAAACAGCAACAAACTAAAAATAGCCAGATAGTACGCGTATTTTAAGGCAGGATTTTTAAAAAAGACGGTAAATAAGTCCGTTTGGTCACTTTGTATTTTTGTAAAAAATCCGTCGTAGATAATGTTTTTATTCCCTGCCAAGTAACTCAGCGATTTTGACGCGAACTCTGCGCCATATTTATCTAACAGATTAACGTTGCTGTAAAAGCCAGGATCTGCCATTAAAAAAACAGTTCCTTTTCCTAATTTATATTTTATAAAGTTTGCCTTTCCATCGGCTGTTGTGCCCAGAACGGTTGCTTTTGCAGTGTCTAACTCAGCAAAATAGTTGTCTCCAATACCTTTGTCAAAACCATAATCGGCCGTGCTTTTTAGCAGCGGGTTTACAAAGTTTACGGGCGTGGAGTTTTGGCTAAAGTTGCTGCCTACCCTAATGCCAAATTGCTTAGATAGTATTTTGCCGAAATTGTAACTCGCAATAAAAGCATTGTTTCCCTGTTTTACAAAAGTATTTAGCTTTGTAGAATCTGCTTTGTCTAACTTAAGCTCGGGTGCAATAATAACGTAAGCTGTTTTTTTATAGGGAGTTGAAAGCGTGTTATAGATGCGTTTATTGCTGTTTATAATGCTGGTATTGGGTAAAACATCCACTAAGCTATTGTAAAAAATAAAGGTGCCGAATGGAATTTTATCTGTTTTTACAAAAGTTCGTGTCCAATCGGTTGGAGTGGGTTTGTTGTATTGCGCAACAAGGTAAATCAAAATGAAAAGGATTCCCAGAATTAAATATGTTTTATATCCCTTCATTTTATCTGCGCGTTAAAATGAGAAAAAGTTTGGTTGATTGGGTCAAATTTTAGTTTATCAACGGGAAAGTCGCCGTACCAAATGTAATCGAACTGGTGCGTAAGTTGGCCAAATTCCGACTTTAAATTTGGCTCATTAATTTCCATGAAGTAATTGTAGTTTGTTTTTTCTGGCCGCCAATCTATCTTGTTGTTATCGCTTAATTTTTTTAGAGATTGCAGATAGAGCAACCTAACTGCCAAGCGATATTTTCCTTCTTCAATCAACCTTGCTAATGCTGTTTTATAATCAATTTCATGTATGTTTTCACTAAGCACATCGTAAGGCAAAAATGTTTCTTTAGATTTTTTGCTAAATAAGGCTTCTGCTCCAATTACTTTGTATAAAATAAACGCAACGATGGCAACGCCATTCCCGATAAAGAAATACTTTGAAATGGGGTTTCTAACAGTATCGCCAATCAAGTTACCTATCTTTCTCCAAAACCATAGCCAAAACCTATCCCAAAGCGACAGCTCGGGAGAGATGGTATCATATTTAAAATCTCGCTGCTGCTTATATTCCTCGAGCTTTGCTTTGTTAAACGGCTGTACCTTTACATTGCTGCTATCTAAATGCAACATGCTCGGGTGCACTTGGGTCGGTTTTGTTTGCGCAATACCATCTACCGAAGTACAAAGCAAGCCGAACAGCAGAAAACAGATGTAAAACCCTTTGCGCATGTTAATATTCTTCGTTCTGTAGGTTTAACGGATCATTACCAGTTCCAAAGTTAGAAATGCGCTCCATCAAACCTGTACTTTCTTTTCGTTCTACCAAACTAAAATAGCACAAAGTTATGGTAACCAGTGGAATGATGGTAAACACTTGGCAAAGCGATTGCAATATGGTGGTGGCCATTGTTAATGCTAGCGACATGTGGGGCGAACTTTTTGAAAACAAACCAATCATGCTAAATAAGGTGGTAGGCAATACCACCGCGCTCATGCAAGCATAAACAATAATCCAAATAACAATCATACTGCCGAAAGTAAGCCAAAAATTATCTTTTATAATTTTAAAACTTCTAGAAAAAGAATAGCCAAATTCCCCGTTTTCTATGATGATAATTGGGAAAATCATCGCTACAAATGGGAAAAGATAGAACCCCGGGATTAAGCAAAATATAAAACCAACTCCTAACATAAGCAATAAAGGAAGGGCGCTTCCAAATATTCTAAAGAAATAGTATTTAAAATAAGGCCAAACCTCCTCTATGCTGGGTGCGATATTTCCTTTGCGTACATAAAGTGCAATGTAAGATAGTATGGCAGTAAGCATACTTACGTAGGTGGCCACCGAAAAAATGATGGCTATTAGATATTCCCAACTCATCAGTGCTTTAAGTCCTAACAATGGGTCTCTAGTTGCCCCTGGGCCACCTGCCGAATTAATTAAGATTACGCTTTTATACTGTTGCATAAGCATGGCAACCATACTGCCCAACACAAAAATGCCACAGAACAGAAAATAGGTTTTGATAAGGGGTTTAAAGTTTTGCCTTACGAAAGTGAAGGTGTCGTTTATAATCTGGCCAAAATCTCTCGGCTGCTTAAATTCTATGTTCATCGATAAGTTGTTTGGTTTTATTCAGTTTTTTATTTAATCTATTTGGATAGATGATCACATACCAAATTATAAAGCAGGCCGATGCTGTTAAAATGGAAATACTTAGAAACATGGGCATGTCTGTATGGCGGGTTACAAAACTTTCGAAAAATGCGGCGACTACAAAGATCGGGATTAATCCCATAACGATTTTTAATCCATCTTTTGCACCATTGGCTATAGAAACTGCCCTAGAGAATGTTTTTGGAAATAGAATGCTGTTGCCTAAAATTAAACCTGCCCCGCCCGCTAAAACGATGGCAGAAATCTCTAAAGTACCATGTATCCAAATAACCAGCACAGACTGCCAGCCCAGCCCTTTGCTAAAGAAAAAGTACTCGAAAGAGCCCAACATAATGCCATTGCGCACTAGGGAAACAATGGTTCCTAAAGACAATATAATGCCCAACACAAATGTGTACAGAGAAACAAATATGTTGTTTGCGCCAATCTGTATGAACATTAAAACGGGGTTTTGGTCTTTGTAAACACCAAAAGGGTCTCCTTTTGCAATGTTTGCTTCGGTCATGTTTACGTAGCTATCGCCCATAATTAGCCTTACAAAACGAGTATCGTACTTGGCCGATAATGCACCCATTAAACAGGCCAAAAAGAAAAATATAAAGGCATAAAGCAGCTTTTTTCGGTGCATGTAAAAAACAAGTGGTAGTTCTGTTTTCCAAAAATCCAAAAATCGGTTGGAGCGTTCTTTTTTATTTTTATATACTGTTTGATGGAGTGTTGACGCAAGGCCGTTTAAGTAAGCTGTAGTTTTAGAAGTAGGATAAAATGTTTTGGCGTAGGCCAGGTCATTGGTTATCTCTACAAAACGATCGGCAAGGTCGTCTGCATTGGCATAATCTAAGCGCTCAAAACGCTGCCATTTCTCGGTATTTTGTTTAACAAATAAGGCTTCTCTCATCTAAAAAAGCAAGGGACGTTTAATTTGGTCTCAAATTAGGTTTTTTTGTTAAAAATAAGAATAGAATTTCTTTTTTTTTCGCTTGAGCGGATGGAAGGAAAAAAATTATCTGGCGAAAGCCAAGTATATAATGATTTTGTAAAAGGGCAAAATGGTTTGCCAAAGTATATTTTGCGATGCTTTTTCGCTCATACAGGGTTGAGAACATTGTTTAGAATAACAGGAACGGAAAAAAGATTCAGCGACATAGTTAGGTGAATTTTTTATATTTAAACTCGATAAGTAAACCTAACCAGATAAATATGAACAAAATTACCGGATTAATGCTCGGACTGTTAACCCTAGGCCTTACTTCATTTGAAATTGATAAGGCGGAATTAAGCTTTAAGGAAAAGCTCGCAAAATCTAAAATAAGCTTTGAAATGCCCGTGGGCTATAAAGAAATTCCGGTTATAGCCAACAAACAAATGCTTTACGATTATGCGATAAAGAACGTTGACGAAAACTTTGAGCTGCGAGTTGCATTGCGCCCTTTAGATGAGAGGCTTAAAGTATATGAAGAGGAAAAAATTAAACTAGGTTAGCTAGGCGTAAATCCAAACAGTATGTACACGGCTTCTTTCGTGGCAATTTCAATGAATATTTCTGGTAGGGGAAAGCCTGGAGGTAAGCAGTTTCAAAAAGACGCAGTTCAAAAAGAATAAAGAATTTAATGCAGGTTGGGGCGCAACTAATTTTGTTGAAGTGGGAAAAGAATTTGGGCAAGACTACAAATATTGTATGCTTGTAGCTATCCATAAAGATGATGTTTCTGATGCCTACTGTTTTTACTTAACAGATGATAAGGAAAAGTTTAAGACACTTTTGCTCCCTGCTTTTCATTGTTTAAAGTATAAGTGAGATGGTTTGGTTGTTTTAAATACCGTGAATAAAAACCTCGGCAGGAAGATTAAAATAGTTTGTAAGCTGCTTTGCCATTTTTAAAGTGATTTCTCTTTTTCCAGAGAGTATTGCAGAAACATGGCCCTTACTCCCAATTATTGATTCCAAGTCTTTTTGCTTCACGTTCATTTCTTGCATTTTGTATTTAATTACTTCTAAAGCATCTACCTCTGGCAGCTGATAATGGTTGTCATCAAAATCTTTTATCAAAACAATAAGCATTTCCATTTCATCTTGGTCTGGCGTGCCAGGTTGAGCATGAAATATTTCCATTAATCTTATAGAAGCTTTAGTGTAATCTGATTCCGTTTTTAAAACTTTCCAATTCATCGTTATATTCTTTTAAAACTTAATATTGAGGTGTCGAATTTAATATTTTCTACATCAATTTTATCATAGTCTTTATGTGTTCCAAACCAAATGATGTAACAGGCAGTCTGGATAAAATTGATGGAAACAACCAATCTAAAATCGTTTCCCTTAATATTGAAAACTACCCTGTTATTATTCAAAATACTTGCATTGCCGTAAACACCTTTAAGCTGATTGAAATTATCAAAATTATGGTCTGTAAACTCATTATACCAGATCAACAAGGGTGTTTTAGCGATCGGATACTTTTGGATGTAAAACAGCATTGTCCTTTTGACAAGAATTTTCATTTATCAAAAGTACCTAAAAAGTTTTCAAAATGCAAACCTTCAAAATACTCATTTTTGATTGGCTAAAAAATCCTTTCTTTTCTACCTATTTCGGTCTCGATTATTTTTATATTTAACAATCAGATTATTGGAAAATACGCCAAAAACAGTTTAACCGAGATTTGATATTGAAAACCAAATACTACGCTTTATGAAAAATCTACTCTGTGCACTCTTGCTTTTAACCTCAGCTGCAAAAGCTCAAAACACCTTAACATTTAATGTATTGCCAATAAATTGCGAAGATAAATGTGTTGTTTACCCGATGGCAAAAGATAGCACATACATCTTTGGCTTTGTTTACCTAGACGCGGTAGCCGGGTTAACCCTGAATTACGAAGGCAAATTAGAAATTGATAATGAAGGAAATTTACTTAGAACAATGCCTGTGGAGCATCCAAAAGTAGGCGTAACAAAATTCGGTTAGAAGCCAGTCCAACTTTGGTCGCAGAGATTCCAGAGTCGCAGTTTAAATCACTTGGTATTCAGAAGATACCAGATTGGCTATCCTCCTACAGCAAAGACGAAAATGGTGCATCTACTCTATTTAGAAGAGGATTTATGTGCAATGCTTGGAACCAATATGAAAAGGCGCTAACGTATCTATCAAGAGTAGAAAAAATAGATCCAAAGTATATTGGTTTACAAACCGAAAAGGCATTTTCTTATAATGCATTAGGAAAATTTAGCGAAGCAGAGGCCTGTTTGGAAAAGGCAGTTAAAGAAAACCCAAAAAACAGTTATACTTACAAGGAATTGGCTTACGCATATACCAAAGGTTTAAAGTTAGATAAAGCAGCAGAAACCTATGAAACGATGCGAGAAGTGAGTCCAAACCCAAAGTTTTTGCAAGAAACAGCTTACAACCTAGCTTTCGAATATTTTAAAACTAACGATAAAACCAATTTTAACAAATGGAAATTGGAAGCTTCAAAGTGGGTATCTGCGCCTAATCAATTGGCTACAAATCTAGAAGCGATGGGGAAGGAGTTGGGCAATTGATAAAATGAGTTGAAAAATTTCTGCCTACTTTTTCAGCTCAACTCCATAATTTTCATTTAAAAAAATTATGTTTGGGTTATGGAAACCATCAAAATTAGCACCGCTCAAAATATAGATATAGAATATGAAGTTGCAGGTTTGGGAGAGCGTGTTTTGGCGCGATTAATAGACCTTGCGGGGTTTTTAGTCTTATATATCATTTCTATCATCTTATTTGGTGTTGCTGCGTTTACCCATTCTTCTGTCGGGTTCTACGTAATAATGATTGGCTTTTTGGTGGTGTTTATTTTCTACGACCTGGTGTGTGAATTAACCATGAATGGGCAATCAGTAGGGAAAAAGATTATGAAAATTAGGGTAATTAGCTTAACGGGCAGCCAGCCTACGCTTAGCCAATATTTGTTAAGGTGGTTGTTCAGGATTATAGATTTTAGCATTGTTTTTGGATTTGGTGTGGTTGCTGTGTTGGCTGTGGCGTTTACAGAAAAACACCAGCGTATTGGAGATATGATTGCAAAAACCATTGTTATTAAGACCAAACCAAGAACTGCCATAGGCAATATTGCCTTTAGTGCCATACTTCCAGAAGACTATCAGCCGGTTTTTCCAGAGGCGATTCATTTAAATGACGCACAAGCGGCGCTTGTACAGGAAGTATTAATGGGCTTTTATAAAACCGGCCATGCCGATTTAATTTATAGCATGGCCGAAAAAACAAAAGTACATATTGCCGCTACAATGCCACAGGGAATGAACGAATTACAGTTTTTAGAAACGGTGTTAAAAGATTATAATCACCTTACCAGTGCGGTGGACAAATAGGTTGGGGTAAGAGGAGGAGATGATAATTTGTGGAGACGGTAAGTTGTCTGTTGCGCAACTTTCCTTTTTGCAAAGTACAACGGACTTTAGACTTATAAAGAACAATCATGTTGACGCAGGGAACATCTCACACGCATAGGCCGCTTGGTTTGATAAGTCCTAGTTGTGAGACTTTTCGTTCCTCAAAGTGACGACCGCACGTATTCTAAATTTCGGGATTTTAAACGCCTATTGCACCTTCCTCGCCGTGATGTTCATTATGGAAACGAAATTCGGCTATCCCACCATTTTATAAACGTAACAAATCAAAATAAAGTTGCCTACAAAAAGCATCAAAACCCGCAAAAAAAGAGCATCATTTTTTACAGGAAACTTAGTGCGGTAGCCGGCGTAACCGAAAAGCAATATAAGCGGAAGAGTAGCGGGATATAAGAACCAACTTTCTAAAAAATGCCCTTCACACAAGGCAATAACAGACCGTTGGAAACCACAGCCAGGACAGTCTATGCCCGTTAAAGCTTTAAATGGGCAGGATAATAAATGGCTTTGCAGCCAACCAATAAAATTGATTGAGCTGCAAAGCCATTGTATTGAGATACTCACCAAATTTAAACCGCGGGTGGATTTGTTGGATCCATTGGATCCTTCGGCTTATTGAATGGATCGTTTGGTTTGTTAAACGGATTGTTTGTATTGTTAAACGGGTTGTTCATATTCCCAGCACCAAATTGGTTGTTCCCACCCATGTTTGCCTCGGCTGCAGATGGGCCTAAATATTTGGCATCTCCGAAACCCAGTATTGGAAAGAAAATAAACGAAAGCAACACTAATCCAGCAGTAAAGCCTTCGCTCTTGCCAAAACTCTTGCTTAATAGGTTGAGAGCCCAAATGCCAAAAACAAAATTTACGCAAGGGAGTAGTATCCAAAGCAACCAGATCATCGGTTTGCCAATAATTTCTAACAAGATAATTACGTTGTAAATCGGAATGATGGCAGCCCAGCCAGGTTTACCTGCTTTTTCAAATGTTTTCCACATTCCGGCAACTAAGGCAACCCATACTATCAGGTAAAAAATAACTACGCCCGCACCAATTCCTGCCGCAGCGCCGCTCGATCCATAATCTTCCATAATTTTTAAATTCTAGTTTTTAGTTTGGGCTAAAATAAGACTTTAAAATTACAAAGCAAATTTTCTTTAATTTAAGCTATTAATAATTTTCGGCACAACAGCCTCAGCCCATGCTGCATACATTTTGCCGCTTGGGTGTAGGCCATCTTTAGCAAGCAACGTAGAGTCCGTTGCTGCGTTTTTAGAAGCAGGCGTTATGTTGGTAAAACTTACACCTGCAGCCAAAGTAATTTCTTGTGCAAAGGCGTTGTAGTTATCTATTTCTTTTCCAATTTGGTACGCACCTCTGCCATCAGTTTTTGCAAAAGGTGTAATTCCCCAATCGGGTATAGAAATGACGAATACCCTGCTTTTATCGCCATTGGCAAAACTTATTGCTTTATGTAGCAAGGTTGTAAATTCTTTTTGATAAAGAGATAGGTCGTAACCTCGATATTGGTTGTTTACGCCAATAAGTAAGGTAACAAAACTGTAGTTGCTTGCTGGTTTTTCTGTGGCTATAGCGCCAAGCAAATCTGTTGTGGTCCAGCCGGTGGTTGCAATTATTTTTGGTTTTTCTACAGGTATCTTTGCATCATTAAGCAGTTTTTTTATCTGGTATGGATAGGAATCTTCTGCCGATACAGATTCTCCGATGGTGTACGAATCGCCAAGTGCTAAATAAGTAATGCCTTTATCCATATTTGTTGGTTTTGCGGCTGCTTGTTTATTTGTCTTCTGCGCCTTAGAGCAAGAAAAATTTAAGCCGAGTAAGAGAATGGCCGCTATAAAAATCTTCATGCCTAAATTTACGCAAAATTTGCCCGGATAGTTTTGCCAAAAGATGAGCTATAAAAGCTGCATGTTAAACAATGATGCAATATGCTTCTTAAGTTTTTCTTTTACTTCTTCCATATCCATGGCATGGCCTAGTTCTTTTTGTAAAGAGGTAACGGCCTTATCATCTATCCCACAGGGAACAATGTTCTTAAAATAATCTAAGTCTACATTTACATTAAATGCAAAACCATGCATGGTTACCCACCTGCTGCAACGAACACCCATGGCACAAATTTTTCTCGCTTTTTCGTTGTCGGCATCTAGCCAAACACCTGTAAAGCCAGGGTAGCGGCCAGCGGTTATGCCATATTCTTTTAAGGTTAAAATAATGGCTTCTTCCAGTGTACGAAGATATAGGTGGATGTCTGTAAAAAAATTATCTAGGTCTAAAATAGGGTAGCCAACCAGTTGCCCTGGGCCGTGGTAAGTAATGTCGCCACCTCGGTTTATTTTAAAAAAAGTAGCATGCTTATCCTTCAACGCTTGCTCATTTAACAGCAAATTATCCTCACGGCCGCTTTTGCCAAGCGTGTAAACATGTGGGTGTTCACAAAAAACTAAATGATTTGGAGTGGGAAGCTGGGTTCCGTTTTGGCGGTTTTGCGTTTTAATCGCTACCGTTTTGTTTAACAACTCTTCTTGTTTGTCCCAAGCCTGTTGGTAGGCTATATTGCCCCAATCTTTAAAATGTACGGGCTGAATATTGCTGAGCTGCTTAAATTTGATGTTATTTTCTTCGTCCTGCATCATGCCATCACTACACTTTGTGGTTTTAAGTTTTGTGCCACGTAGCCAATCATGTAGCCATCTGTTGTTTTCAGGTAATTAACCGTTAACTCTTCTAAACCTGTTGGCAGATCTACCAGCGCTCGTAGGCTTCCTTGGTCTTTTAATTTAAAGGGCTGAATGTGAATGTGGTCTTTGAAACTTAGTCCCGCTTTCCCCTGCCATTTAAAAATGGCTTCTTTTGCGCACCAACAAACATAAAGGCCGTCGGTATTATTTCCAATTTGTTTTTGGGCCAGTTCTAGGTCGTTTAAAAATTTATGCTTAATTACCTTTATTTTATGCTTTATCATTTCTACGTCTATTCCCACTTCGTAGTTTTTGCTTAGCAAAACCGCAGCATAATCGTAAGAATGGCTTAAAGAAATGTTGTAATTAAAGTTTTCTAAATATGGTTTGCCATGTTGGTCAAAGCGGCAATCTATATAATCGGGCGTGTTTAGCATTACGCGTAAGAGCATCCTGGTACTAAGCCAATGAATTAGTCGTTTGCCATTGTTAAAAGAAGCAATGCGGTCTAACTCATGTTGTTTTAATTGTAGACCAGCAAAAAGTTCCTGTTCGCTTTCCTCAATTTTCCAAAGACCAAGCTGGGCTTCGTTACCTATATTTTTGTTAAATACGATGGGCATTGTCGAAGAATTAATCTAAAAATTAATAATTTAGGCAAAAATAACTATAAAAATGATATTATCAGACAAGGGCATTTTAGAGGAGATTGAAAAAGGAAGCATTATCATCGAGCCTTTTGATATAAGTTGTTTAGGTACAAATTCTTACGATGTGCACTTGGGTAAATATTTGGCAACTTATAAGAGCAGAGTGCTAGATGCAAAAACGAAGAACGAAATAGAACATTTTGAGATTCCGAAAGATGGTTATGTGCTGCATCCCGGTACTTTGTACCTAGGTGTTACATTAGAATATACCGAAACGCATAGACACGTACCTTTTTTAGAGGGAAAAAGCAGCACTGGGCGGTTGGGTATAGATATTCATGCCACTGCTGGTAAAGGTGATGTTGGCTTTTGCAACACTTGGACCTTAGAAATCTCAGTTGCCCAACCGGTAAAAATCTATCACGGCATGCCCATCGGCCAACTTATTTACTTTGCCGTAGATGGAGAGATTGCAACCCCATATAATAAAAAAGACAACGCCAAATACAACAATAAAACCACCCGACCTGTGGAAAGCATGATGTGGAAGAATGAGTTTTAAGGAGATGCAATTCCCTAGGAGATGAAAACTTTATCACTTTTAAAATAATTTGGGCGCTTTTACACGCTGTCCATTATATCTTTTTTTTTGCCAGAAAAGCCAAAAAAAGTATGTCATTGCCATCGTTAGCGCTTAGTCTGAATTATGATTTTTAGGATTAAAAGAAGGTAAGATTATGGAACACGAAGATTTAACACATAAAATAATTGGCTGTGCCATGAAAGTTCATTCGACTTTAGGGAATGGATTCCAAGAAGTTATTTATCAGCGTGCCTTGGCTATTGAAATGGAAAAACAAGGGTTAGGATTTCAAAGAGAAATGGAGATGACCATTCTATACGAGGGCGTTGATATTGGCACAAGAAGGGTGGATTTTTTTGTAGCAGATATTATAATGCTAGAGTTAAAAGCACTGATAAAATTAGAAGATGTTCATTTGGCTCAAGCTATGAATTATTGTCAAGCTTATAATTTGCCAATTGGCTTATTAATAAATTTTGGTGCAAAAAGCTTAGAGTTCAAACGCGTGTACAATGTAAACCATCCTGATAATAAGGGTTATATTCAAAAAAATCCTCAAATCAAAACATCTTAAAAATCTTAATTCAGACAGATGAAGTCAACATGTTAATACAATCTGAATTATCAACAACAAGCTATTTAAATCTATTACAGATTTGTTTGAAGGACAACTTTTAGAGCCAATACGGAATTCTTTCAATTTCAGCGGAAAGTTTTCTCAACCCTCTTGCCGCTGAAATATATTTGTAAATATTCGAAGGTGTTGGCCAACTCATTTCATTGCGTCACCAGCCCAGTAGATTTTATAGCCACTACTATGGGATTATAAAAAACTTATGACTCATCATACACATAAACAATAGTTCAACGCATGGATAGTACATTCATTTGTTGCCTGCGTTGCTTTTTTATCTCGATAGAAAGAATAATAAATAAAAATTAAACAATATTATAGCTACAAAATAGCAGGGTTAAACAATGTTTTGTAAATTAACGCGGTTTAAATCCTTATCCATTTTCTATGAAAAATAAATTAATGTTGTTTCTCGGGTTTTTTGCACTACTAGCAAGTGTTATCGCTTTCAAAGTAGATGATGATCCATTTGCTGCCATTCTAAAAAAATTAGAAGATTATTCTTCAAAATATCCTCAAGAGAAAGTTTACCTTCAATTAGATAAACCTTATTATGCGGTGGGCGATGACATTTGGTTTAAAGGATACGTGGTAAACACCAAAACCCAAGCTCCATCTACCATAAGCGGCATTTTATATGTAGAGCTGATCAATGAAAAAGATTCCATTACCACAAAATTGAAGTTGCCACTAGGAGGGGGAATTACATGGGGCGATTTTAAATTGACAGATTCTTTGAAAGAAGGCAATTATCGCCTACGCGCCTATACCAATTATATGCGTAATTTTGGCAGCGATTTCTTTTTTGATAAAACCATAAAAATAGGCAACAGCTGGACAAACAAAGTATTTACAAAAACCGATTACAGCTATACAACTGTAGATGGGATAGACAAAACCAAGGCAAAAATTCATTTCGAAGATAAAAATGGCCTGCCGTATATCCAAAATGATGTTAGCTATCAGGTAAATATAGATTATAAAAATGTAAAAAAAGGTAAGGCAAAGACAGATACAAATGGCGATGTTGATATAGATTTTACAAGTGGGCAAGCAACTTCTTCCAGCAACGGCAAAATAACTGCAACTCTAAAGCTGCCTAATAAAGACGAGGTAACCAAAGTCATTCCAATTACCTCTACGTCTAGGCAGGTAGATGTACAGTTTATGCCAGAAGGAGGCACGTTTTTAGAAGGTATTCCAACTAGAATTGCCCTAAAAGCAGTAAACTCATCAGGGCGTGGCGAGGCGGTAAACGGGCAAATTTTAGATGCCGCAGGCCAAGAAGTAACTGGTTTTGTTACAGATAGCCTTGGTATGGGTAGTTTTATTTTAACCTCCTTACCAGATCTTGCCTATACCTCTAAAATTAAGTTTAAAGATGGCTCTACCAAAGCATTTAAATTGCCCCTTACACAAAAAAGCGGGTATGCGCTAAAACTTAATACCGCCGATAGTAGCAATGTATATCTAAAAATATTTGCTACCGCTGACAAAGTTTCTGGGGAAGAATTGAAGATTGTAGCACAACAGGCAGGAAACCTGCTGTATGTTTCAAAGGCCAAAATGGACAAACAAGTATTGTCGGCCACCATCCCAAAAACTAAATTGCTTTCTGGCATTGTTCAATTTACGTTGTTTTCTGCAGCCGATGAGTTAATTGCAGAACGGTTGGTGTTTATAAAAAGTAAAGAACGTTTGATAGACATTGATTTAAATACTGCAAAAATTTCTAAATCAGTTAAAGGGAAATCGACATTTGAGTTTACTGCCAAACACGGTCAAAAGCCCATTATTGGAAGTTTTTCTGTTTCAGTTACAAATGCAAGTAAAGTAGTGCCCGATGTAGATAATGAGAGCAATATTTTAGCAACTATGTTACTTACCTCAGATTTGGCCGGGTATGTAGAAAATCCTAATTATTATTTCTTAAAAGATGATGGACAAACAAACGAAGATTTAGACAACCTAATGCTTACCCAAGGATATAGAAGATTTACTTGGAAAAACGTGCTTAACACTCTTCCGCCTGTACTAACCTTTAAACCAGAATCTTCTTTAACCATTAGCGGAACAATAACCAACGGTAAAAAACCTGTGGTTGGAGGTCATGTTATGCTACTATCTACCAAAGGCACGCAGTTTATTTTAGATACGGTTACTAACGCCGAAGGAAAGTTTGTGTTTGATAACTTGGCTTATATCGACAGCACAAAGTTTGTAGTGCAAGCGCGTACCGCTAAGGATAGAAAATACGTAAATATAGAAGTAGATCCTGCGCCTTTGCAATTAGTTACAAAAAACAAAAACAGTGCCGACGTTGAAGTAAACGTGAATGATATATTGATGAAATACATTAAAGGCAACGATCAATATCTTAATGAAATGGTGCGATTGGGTTTAGTAGATAGAACCATCCAATTGGCAGAAGTAACTATTGTTCAGAAAAAAAACATCGCAAAAAATTCTTCTAATCTAAATGGCCCGGGCAATGCAGATTTTGTGCTTGGCGCAGATCAACTTGGCACCTGTCCAACGCTTGTAATTTGTTTACAGAGCAAACTACAAGGCGTTATTTTTAGAGGAAATATTCCCTACTCCACTCGTAGTCCAAATACTCCAATGGGTATTAGGGTAGATGGTGTGCAAACAGACCCAGATTTTCTAGATGGTATTTCCGCAAGCGATGTCGAATCGGTAGAGGTTCTAAAAAGTATTTCATACACTTCATTATACGGCAGTGAAGGCGGGGGTGGTATGATTTTAATAACCACAAAACGAGGCGGCGGCGGCGGAAACTACGACCGATATGCGCCTGGCGTAGTGTCGCTCAGCCCAAAAGGTTTCTACATTGCGCGCGAGTTCTACTCACCGAAATATAACGATCCGGCAAAAAGCCCTAAAGTAGATTTGCGTTCCACCATTTATTGGAATCCGCAGGTAGTTGCCCAAAAAGAAAAAGGTGCTAGCTTTGATTTTTACAATGCCAGCGAACCTGGGAATTATAGGGTTGTTATAGAAGGTATAGACGCTGTTGGGCAACTGGGTAGGAAAGTATATACATACGACGTAAAATAAAAGATATGGAATTTATAAAGGTAAGTGTAAAAGACCATATCGCAACGGTTACATTAAGTCGAGGTAAGTCTAATGCCTTAAATCATGCTATGATTGCCGAGTTAGATGATATGTTTAACAATATAAAAAATGACGATGCAATAGCTGGTGTTATTTTAACTGGTAACGCTCCGTTCTTTTCTGCTGGCCTTGACCTAATAGAACTTTACGACTATAACGAAGAGCAGGTAAAAAATTTCTGGATTGTTTTCTTGCAGTTCGCTACCAATTTGGTGAGTTTTAAAAAACCCTTGGTTGCAGCTATTAGCGGACATGCACTGGCCGGCGGCTGTGTGATGGCTTTGGCCGCCGATTACAGAATTATGGCCGACGGGCCTTTTATTATTGGTTTAAATGAGGTGCCAGTGGGAATCATCGTACCAAATAACATTTTTAACCTCTATGCTTTTTGGCTAGGTTGTGCTCAAGCTGCTCGTAGTTTGCTTCAAGGTACATTGTACAATCCACAAGAAGCCTTGGCCATTGGGCTGGTAGATGAGTTGGTAAATGGCGATAGTTTGTTAACAATTGCAGAGCGCAAGATGAAAAAATTTGTGGAATTAGAGAGCAATACTTGGCAACAGACTAAGCTGGCCATCAGAAAAGATTTAATTAAATCTTTTGAAGAAACACAATCAGCATTTTTAGATAGAATGATGGCTCAATGGTGGGCGCCCGCTACAAGAGCGCTTTTAAAAACCATTATTGATAATCTGAAAAGAAAGTAAACAGCAAGTTAAGCTTAGAGCAAAAGTGCATATTTAAACATCTTTTTTCTAAACCAAATATCATGTCAAACTTTAGTCAACCCATGCTCCGCGATGACGCTTTAAGAGGTAAAACAATTGTTATAACTGGCGGTGGCACAGGCTTAGGGAAGGCAATGGGCGTTTATTTTTTAAAGTTAGGAGCCAATTTGGTTATCACCAGTAGAAAATTGGATGTATTGGTCAGAACTGCTGGAGAAATGGAAGAGAAGACGGGAGGCAATGTGCTTGCTGTTGCCTGCGATGTAAGAGACCCCGCACAGGTAGATCAGTTGCTTGCTAAAACGTTAGAAAGATTTGGAAAAGTAGATGTCCTTTTAAATAATGCAGCTGGTAATTTCATCTCGCCAACCGAGCGATTGTCTGCAAATGCTTTTTCTACCATTATAGATATTGTGCTAAAAGGTACCGTAAACTGCACGTTAGCTTTCGGCAAACATTGGATAAAAGAGAAACAAGCCGCAACAGTGTTAAATATTATAACCACCTACGCTTTTACCGGTTCTGCGTATGTGGTGCCTTCGGCTTGTGCAAAGGGTGGCGTTCTGGCGCTTACCCGTTCTTTGGCTGTAGAATGGGGGAAACATCAAATCAGAACAAATGCCATTGCACCTGGACCTTTTCCAACTAAAGGTGCATGGGAACGGTTGTTGCCCGGCGATTTGGCAAAGAAATTCGATTTCAAAAACCGTGTGCCGCTAAAGCGAGTTGGCGAACACCAAGAATTAGCAAACTTAGCTGCTTTTTTAGTGAGTGATTTTTCTGGCTACATCAATGGCGAAGTGATTACGATAGATGGGGGCGAATGGTTGCAGGGTGCTGGACAGATGAATGGTTTAGAAGCAATTCCTGCAGAAATGTGGGATATGCTAGAGCAAATGACCCGAAGTGCGAAGTAAATTCGACTTACGATTTTAGATTTTTGAGCTAGGGTTACGGGGGCGCTTGATTTTGACTTCTGACACTCTCCTCACGACTAAACGGCGAAACGCCTAGCCATCTAATCTCCAAAACCATTATATTTGCACCATGAACATCTTAATTTTAGGCTCTGGGGGAAGAGAGAGCGCTTTTGCATGGAAAATTAGCCAGTCTTCGCATTGCGATAAATTAATAATTGCCCCAGGCAATGGTGGTACAGGCAAATATGGAACTAATATTTGCATTGGAATAAACGATTTTGATGCGGTACGCAAACTTGTGATCGCAGAGAATATTGGTTTAGTGGTTGTGGGACCAGAAGAGCCCTTGGTAAACGGTATACATGATTTTTTTCTGGCCGATAAGTCCATTGCACACATTCCAGTTATTGGCCCGAAAAAAGAAGGTGCCATGCTAGAAGGAAGCAAAGATTTTTCTAAACAATTTATGGAGCGCCACGGCATACCCGCTGCGGCTTCTAAGTCTTTTACAGCCAAAGAGCTTCAGGAGGGTTTAGCCTACCTATCTGCGCATGCATTACCAATTGTGTTGAAAGCTGATGGCTTGGCGGCAGGAAAAGGCGTGGTTATTTGTAGTGATGTTGCTTCAGCTCAAGAAGAGTTAAAATTAATGCTCGGTGGCAAATTTGGCGCTGCGGGAGCTACCGTAGTGGTAGAAGAATTTTTAGATGGAATAGAACTATCGGTGTTTATTTTAACCGATGGAGCACATTATGTGGTGTTGCCTGAGGCCAAGGATTATAAAAAAATTGGATTGGCAGATACAGGTCCGAATACTGGCGGAATGGGCTCTGTATCGCCAATATCATTTGCAGACGATGTTTTTTTAGCGAAAGTTGAGGAAAGAATTATTAAGCCAACCATAAATGGTCTTAAAAAAGAAGGAATAGATTATACTGGTTTTATATTTTTCGGTTTAATTAAGGTTGGCGAAGAACCTTTCTTAATTGAATACAACGCACGTATGGGCGATCCAGAAACAGAAAGTGTTATTCCTAGAATCGAGAGCGATCTTGTGGAGCTTTTTCTAAGCGCGGTAAATAAAGACCTTAACAATTTTAAATTAAAGGTAAGTGAAAAGACTGCGGCAACCATTATGATTGTTGCCGGCGGTTATCCTGGAGCGTATGAAAAAGGTAAAGTGATTTCGGGAATAGAGAATTTACGCCAATCCTATGCTTTTCATGCAGGTACTTTATTAGATAATGAGGTAGTTAAGAGTAACGGTGGCAGGGTTATAGCCATTACAAGTTTACAAGACGATCTGTTTTTTGCCTTACAAGCAGCTACTGCAGATGCAGGTCGCATTTATTTCGATGGTAAGTTTTTTAGAGAAGACATTGGTTTCGATTTGATTTAAGAATGCTAATAGTTTTGTAAATATAAACGTTTCCAATTTTTAACCAGTCAGAGACACCAACACAGACAAAGAATACGTAGATTATAACATATAGAAGCCCAGCTCATTAAAATGAATTGGGCTTCTATATGTGGTTTTAAGCACAAGCGAGACGCTGTGCGCTAGAATATTCTTACATGAATAACGGATTACAAGCTGGCGCCAAATATATTAGGCCAGTATATTACAAGCCTGAGATTGCTTTGTACACCGCAACGTCCTTTAGAGGCACTCCTTGTCCCGACTTCTTTGGGAAAGTAATCCCGTTCGCAGAATCTTTTAGATTATTTTATTAGCGAGCTCAGGTTACTAACGCAAAATAAAAGGCCCGAGGTTTCAAAACCTCGGGCCTTTGTGATAATATAAAATCTTGTTTACTTAGATTTAGAATCAAATAATTCTGCAAGTTTACTTTCTAAAGCCTCGCCCCTCAATCCTTTTCCAATAATTTTGCCTGTTGGGTCAATCAAGAAGTTAGCTGGGATAGAACGTACACCGTACATTACTGCAACATCATTGTTCCAAAATTTTAGATCAGATACCTGAGTCCACTCTAATTTATCGTCTGCAATGGCCTTAAGCCAAGCATCTTTTTTGCCAGGTTGGTCTAAAGAAACGCCTAAAACCGTAAAGCCTTTTGCTTTGTATTTATTGTAAGCAGCTACCACATTAGGGTTTTCTTGTCTGCAAGGGCCACACCACGATGCCCAAAAATCTAACAGCACATATTTTCCTTTAAAATCAGCCAAGGAAACGGGTTTTCCATTTACATCATTTTGTGTAAAATTCATTGCCATTACGCCTACGGCAGTTTTTGATGCGGCATCAAAAGTTTGTTTCAGTTTCTTACCTTCAGTAGTTTCTTTAAGCGCGGGGCTTAACAGGTTAAAAGCTTTTTGGGCTTCTACAGCTTGATCGGGATCACTGGCCAACTGCATTAAAGAAGATAAACTAACAAATGAATTTGGATTGTTCTTAACAAACGTGTAAACAATTGGAGGCAAACCGGTCGCAGCTTTTTCGTACCGACTTTGTATATCTTCCATCGTTTTAGGGTCTTTTTTCAACGAGTCAGAAAGGTTTGCATACTCATTATTTAGCGCCTCTAATTGAGAGGTAACAGGCTTTGAAATTTCTTCTAGTTTTTTGTTGTCTACATTTAGTGGCGACCCAGAAATCACAGCATTCTTTAATGAATCGCTAGCTGTAACTTTTAACACTCCTGGTTCTACATATAAGGGTAAAAAATCTAATACAACACCTTGTGCAGGCCTATTAACATAAGGGTTTGTGTTTAAAAACAAGTTGCCTCTTACAGGTTTTTCTAACGTTCCTTTAAACGTAAAGCTGCCATTGTTTACCATGGCGCTATCGGTAATATTGGTGCCAGCCGCATTGTAAATTAGATAAACTTTATCGCCTGTTTTAAGGTTTTTAACGTTTCCGTTAACGGTATATGGCTTTTGTGCCAAAGCTGCAATTGGCAACAACGCCATCGCAGAAATTAATAATTTTTTCATCCGGTTTTTTAAAAATTGTTAATCAAATATAAAAATAGTTAACTTTTAAACGATGGTTGCTGTGTAAAATTATGTTAGCTTTTGATAGGTGCGCCACCATAAGTCGGGCATTTCGCCATTAATTGCTTGCTGATAATCGTCGTATTTGCACGGTATTAAGTGATAACGCTCGTTTTTTGTTGGCCCGGGAGGATATGGAACTTGCATCCACCACCTGTCAGATTTTTTGCTTTTCACAAACACCATTTCTCCGGCAGCGTCTTTTAAACTCGTGCGGTAAATGATAAATTGAGATTTTGGAGTAAGTGGAAAATCTCTTTTTCGTGCGTAAAAACCATCGATAAAATACCAGACCATCTGCGCCAGCAACAAAGCAGTTTGTCCGTTATTATCATAAGCAGGATTAAATTCATAAAAACCAATAGAGGTAAGTTTATCATTAATTCCTGCGTAGCGTGCAATTCTGCAAGCTTTTTCGCCGTCGAAGCCATTTGGCGTTGCGTTTGCATTTGCTACAGCATCTGCCGATCTAATGGCGCCCATATCAAAACTTACCAAGTTTGCATTTCTTATAACCGGTTCTGCCAAAGCAATGTTCTGCGAAAAATCACCCAATCTGTGGGCATCGAAATATAATTTTTCCATCACCGATAGGCTCTCTTGATTTACAAAAAAAGTTTGATAACCCAGGTTGCTAAAATTAAAAAGGTAGTTGGGCTGGTGGAGAAAAATCTTGTTTAAATAACAGTCAGAACGGGTAACAATACCATCTTCGCCGTCTTCATTCATATCGAACTGATTGTCTACTACAACCAAATCTACTTTCTGTTCCAATCCTTCGTATCCTAAATACTGCGCATAAGTTAAGTCTTGGCCACCCCCAATAATTACAGGGATGATCTTGTTCTTCACCAATTCGGCTACAATTGTTTTTACAGCAATGTATGTATCGGCAACCGTTGCGCCAGCTTTTATATTACCTAAATCTGCTATTTTGCTTTCAAAAGCACCCTCGTTTAAGAGATAAAACTGCGCTCTAAAATAATCTGGCGCAAATGCACAACCCTCGTTGTTAACAGCTTTTCGTCCATCTTGCACGCCAAACAAGGCAATATCAAAATGCTTGTCTTCTACATCTGGAAATGTATCGATAAAAATATCGGCTTTGCTACCCATTTGAGACGTTAAAAAGCCGCTTTTTGGGGTAAATGTATTCGGGGTTACGGGAGTAAAAAAATCCTTTAATGACATATTTCTAAAACTATCGCCCCAAATATCTATTTTTGAGGGCGTATTTTTACATTTCATTGCAAAAAAATTAACATGATATTGGTTACCGGCGGTACGGGTTTTCTAGGTTCTGAACTAATAAAGCAACTTACCGATGCCAATCAGCCAGTTAGAGCCATTAAAAGAGCAACCTCTACCATTCCTAAAATATTGCTTAACCAACCACTTATAGAGTGGCAAAACGCAGATATTAATGAGCCCGCAACACTTGCGGATGTTTTTCAAAACATTACAAAAGTATACCATTGTGCGGCATTTGTTTCTTTAAGTGGATCCGATAAAAAGAAGCTCTACCACGTTAATATAGATGGAACCTCCAACGTCATCAATCTTTGCCAGGAATATAAGTGTAGGTTGTTGCATGTAAGTTCGGTGGCCGCGCTAGGAGATGCAAGAGAAGATGCAGAAATTAATGAAGATGATTACTGGGAGTACAATGCAAGTGCGCAACCGTATGGCCTGTCTAAATATGAGGGAGAAATGGAGGTTTGGCGCGGAATTGCCGAAGGACTAAACGCGGTAATTGTTAATCCTTCGGTTATTATTGGCGAAAGTGTTGGTTTTGAAGGAAGTGGTGCTATTTTTAAAATGATAAAAGACGGTTTTAAATTCTATACAGACGGCGCCACCGGCTTGGTAGATGTAAAGGACGTTGCCAAGGCGATGATCTTGCTAATGGAAAGCCAATTTAGTGGCGAGCGCTTTATCATTTCCTCAGAAAATTATACTTACAAAGATTTATTTGGTGCAATAGCAGATGGTTTTGGACTATCTCGACCAAAAATAGAAGCAAAATCCTGGATGCTCGGAATAGCCTGGCGCGCGCTGAAAGTTGGTGCCTTATTAACCGGCAAAACTCCTGCAATTACAAAGGATACCGCAAAAAGCAGTATAACCAATAGCTATTATTGCAATGAAAAAATAAGCAACGCTATTAACATAAAGTTTAAACCAGTTTTAGCAAGTATTAAAGACATTACCAATTATTTAAGTTGATGCAAAAAAACAGAGCATATTACATTATTGATTTCGACAGTACGTTTACGCAAGTAGAAGCCCTAGATGAGTTGGCAAGAATTTCATTAAAGGACCATCCAGATCGGGCGCTGATCTATCAAAAAATAGAAGATTACACCAATTTGGCAATGGAGGGCAAGATGTCTTTTTCAGAAAGTTTGGCAGGGCGGATAAAGTTGTTGGAAGCAAGTGATCAGCATTTAAAAAAGTTGATCAAGCATTTGAGAAAGAAGATTTCTAAATCTTTTTCTAGAAATGAAGCCTTTTTTAAAAAACATGCAGATGATGTGCTCATAGTTTCTGGCGGATTTAAGGAGTTTATCATCCCTGTGGTAAGCCCGTTCCACATTAAAAAGAAAAATATTTACGCCAATACTTTTGTAACCAATGCCGATGGTGATATTATAGATTACGACCACGAAAATCCACTTAGCCAAGAGGGTGGCAAGGTTAAGCTGCTGCAACAATTAAAACTAAAAGGCGATTTAGTAGGTATTGGTGATGGTTATTCTGATTTCCAGTTAAGAGAAAGTGGTCTGGTCGACAAGTTTTATGCCTTTACCGAAAATATTTCTCGCCAAACCATTGTAGAAAGAGCCGACCACATTACCCCAAGCTTTGATGAGTTTTTATATGTAAATGATCTTCCGCAATCTATTTCTTACCCAAAAAACCGCATTCTTTGTTTGGTTATCGGCAATGTAGATGAAGCGAGTATCAAACTGTTAAAAGACGACGGATTATCTATCAGGCACAAAACAACGTTTGAAGATAAATACGTTAAAGATGTTGGAATGATGCTACTTGCCGATGGCGAGGAAATCTCAAACGAACAACTAAAAAATGCAAGTAAATTAAAAGCGGTCGGTTATTTGGGAAACAGTAAAGGCAAAGTTGATGCAGATTTGGCCACAGAAATGGGTATCGTAGTGTTTGATGATGCTAAACACAACCCTAGAAACATAGATTTTATTCCAAAAAGAATGGTAAATTTTATGAATTCTGGCGCAACTTACCTCAGCAGTAATTTCCCCAATCTCCAGCTTCCAAAAATAGAGAAATCTCATAGGTTAATACACATCCACCACAACGTGCCCGGCATTATGGCGCAAATAAATACAGCATTTGCCAAACACGATGTAAACATTGTTGGCCAGTTTTTGATGACCAATAGCAAAATTGGTTACGCCATTACAGATATTAATGCAGAATACGATAAGGCAATTTTTAAATCGCTAAAAAAAATAGAGCATACCATAAAATTCAGAGTGCTTTATTAAAGAGCTAATTTAGATGAGAATAATTTGGGCGCTTACCAACGTTCTCACACGCCCTCCATTGTATTTTCGCTCGGCCTAACAAGCTAAGGATGCCTTTAAGGTCGTTAGCAATTGCACGGAGTAGATTATCAGCAATTTACCCCGCTGTTGGCAGGCATGGCTTCTCAAAGAAACTCATTGGCTTTTCTGGGTTTTTAATAATCTCAAACAAAGTAAAACCCCAAGGTTTTAGAAAGTTTTCTAGTACTTGGCCATATACTTTGTGTTGCCAAACGTCAAAAAGAGGCTTGTTGAAAGCGCCTCTCAACGGCATAGGCTCTATAAAGGTGGTTTCTTTTAGCGGAACGATGGTGTAATCGGGCAGGCGGTTAAATAAATAGGCAGAATAATAATACCTAGCAGATAGCTCTTCAAACTGCTCAGCAGAAAGCGCTTTCCCCTCAATTTCTTTTAGTATATCCTGATGAAAAATATTATTGGTTCCATTATCCTGCAAGCAGGCAACAATACCAAAATCTTTCATCTTCATTGAAAACGTTAACGTGTTAATCTCATCGCGAAAGCTAAATGGCGTGTTCTTATCTGCGAGTTCTACCACGGTGATAGACCAAGGTTTAAAGTTTTCGAAAACTAAATCGCTGTATAATTTCTGTATGAAAAACTGGTGTGTGCCAAATCTTTTAATCAGCGATTGCGACATGTTCAAACCGGCGGCCGTACCTTCTGCTCTAATGGCAGCGTGCATTTCTGCATAAATAAAACCGTATAAAAACTTGCCTATCCAAATAAACAAATCTTCTTCCGCTAGCTTAGAAACCACCGAATAGCCTTCGCTAAAGGCATTTTCCATCTTTTCTTCCAAAGGAATTAAGAACTCGCTATTTAATGCGGTATCTACAGGCAATTCTAAAGAGCTATAGCTGCGTACGCTTTCATCTAAAAGTTTTATTTGCTCTTCGCCGCTCAATTCTGCCTGTTTTAACAGCCATTTCGGAATTAGTGGCACTCGCGTAAGCAATGTTTTTGCATCTTTCCCGCTCAGGAAACACTTATTATAAGAAAAGTCGAAGGTTAAAAAAGGATTGTACATTTTTTTATTATTGGTGCAATATTACCACTAATATTTTTGGGGTGGAGCAACTTAAACCATTTTTAACGTTGCCATTACTTTATCCGTTTTTCGCAATACACGCAAAAAAAATTATTATCTTGGCATATAAAATCTATTCTACATGCAAGTTGATTACCGACCTTACGAATTTGAGCTTAAACATCCTTTTTCTATAGCAAAGTTTACCCGAACCAGTACCCCATTATTACTTTTAAAACTCACTTTAGATGGTGTTGAGGGTTATGGAGAAGCCTCTATGGTGCCTTACATGGGCGAAAGCTACGAAGGTGCAACCAAATTTCTAGCAAAAGTTGATTGGCAAAAAATGGTTTACCCTTTTAATTTTGAGGCCATTATCGACATGTTAGACGCAATTGCAGAAGGGCAACCAGCCATAAAGGCGGCTATTGACATTGCGCTGAACGACATCAACGGAAAAATTTTAGCTAAGCCTTGCTATGAGATTTATGGTGCAGACCCGCAGAAGATGCCGGTTACCTCGTACACCATTGGCATAGATACACCAGCAGTTATCCGCGAAAAGCTAAAAGATGCAGGAGCTTTTAAGGTGATAAAGGTAAAATTAGGGAGAGATAACGATAGAGAAATTATAGAAACCATTCGTAGCGTAACAAATGTGCCACTTTATGTAGATGCAAACCAAGGCTGGGCCGATAAACAACAGGCGATAGACCTTATTTATTGGTTGCATGATAAGGGTGTATTGTTGATAGAACAGCCTATGGATAAAACAAATATAGAAGGGAATGCATGGCTTACCGAACGAAGCCCAATTCCTTTATTGGCCGATGAAGCGCTGCAGCGGTTTAAAGATTTGGACGATTTGAAGGGGGTTTACCACGGCATTAATGTAAAGTTGATGAAAAGCTGCGGAATGTATGAAGGCCATAAAACAATTACCAGGGCGAAAGAACTTGGCATGAAGGTGCTTATTGGCTGTATGAGCGAAACCAGTTGTGCAACATTGGCCGCAATTGCTTTGGCGCCCCTTTGCAACTGGGCAGATTTAGATGGCCCGTTTTTAACAACTAACAATCCATTTAAAAATCCAGATTTCGAAAATGGAAAGTGGATGTTAAAAAATGCACCAGGACTTGGCTTAGAAGGCGTAAATTCTAGTCTTTTTCCTTAAAAGACTTTTTAATGTCTTTAGAAAGCTGAATTTTCAAATAGATGAAGGCACCACCAATTCCAACTAAAAAAGCAGCGGGAATATATTTGCCATTGTTATAGCACCAAACCAGTCCCATAATAGATAGGATGATGAAAATATTGTAAACGATATTTATGGCGATTTTTTTTCCCATTTAGCTAAAATTATTGCACAACTTTCCAGGTGGAAAACTGTGCAATTACCGGAAGACATCTAAAGCTTCTTATAAGTTTATGAATTTATTATTGCCTAATATACAGGCATATCTGGGTCGTAAGCTTGTTGCCAAGCAACAATACCACCTTTAAGGTTGTACAAGTTATCGAAACCAAATTGTTGCTCTAGTTGCATAACTGCTGCCGCGCTTCTTTTGCCACTTCTACATTGCACAATAACTGGCTTGTCTTTCGCAATAGCATCTGCTTCTATCAATATGCCGCCCAAAGGAATATTTTCCCCCTCGAGGTTGGAAACTTCGTACTCAAAAGGCTCGCGAACATCTATCAATTGAAAATCTTCCTTGTTGTCGATTTTTTGTTTCAATTCCTGTACCGATATTTCTTTCATAAAATATTAATTTCTACAAATATAGTTTTTTTAAAAGTTCTGAAACCAATGCTAATTTCATTACAATGCAACAAGTTATGGGTAACGCTACGGCGTTTTAATAAACTCTAAGTTTAATTTAATCTCTACATCTTTTCCCACGCCGGCACCGGTTGGGTCGTAATTTATATTGTAGTCCAATCGATTAATTGTGGTTGTAGCGCCAAATCCGGCTTTAACTCTTCCCATTTGATCTTTGGCTGTTCCGCCATAAACCACGGCAAACTTTACATCTTTGGTTACGTCTTTAATGGTCAGCTTGCCGCTAAGCTCGTAATTATTTTCAGATAGTTTCTTAAAATTTGTACTCTCAAACTTCATGGTTGGATATTTTTCGGCATCGAAAAAATTTGTGCTTTTTAAATCCTTATCTCGCATCTCTACTGTGGTGTTAACACTATTTACATCAACGGTAAAAGCTATTTTGGCGTCTGTTAGGTCTTCTTTCGATGTCGTTAACGTTCCAGAAAAAGTACCGAAATGTCCATCTACAAAGGAGATGCCCATGTGTCTAATAGAAAACGTAACGAACGAATGCATTGGATCTGTCTTCCAAATATTTTGCGCAAAAGTTGACAGGGAAAGAGTGATAGCAACAAATAATAACATAAATTTTTTCATGGTTTTCCGTTTTAAATAAAAAATAATTCTTTATAAGTTTTAAGGTGACCGAAAGATATGAAAGTTAATTCGTAAAGAGAATTAATAGGCGTTTAAGCAGTAATGCGTCTTATGTATTTTGAATATCTTTGAATCCTAAAAAAATTAGATGAAAAGATTCTTGCTGCTTTTTTTCTGCTGCTACACCTTTACCGCCGTTGCAGCGAAGCCAAAAAATATATACGTAAAAATAGAAACCGTTTACGGTACTTGTATCGTACAGCTGTACAACCAAACTCCCTTGCACAGAGATAATTTTGTAAAGCTTGCCAAAGCGAAATTCTACAATGGTCTTTTGTTTCACAGGGTGATGAAGAATTTTATGATTCAGGGTGGCGATCCAACTTCTAGAAATGCCCAGCCCGAATCGCTCTTGGGCGAAGGTGATGTTGGCTACAAGATAAAAGCAGAGTTTAACGATAGCCTTTTTCATAAAAAAGGTGTTATTGCAGCTGCTCGCGATGATAATCCGGAGAAAGCATCAAGCGGGTGCCAGTTCTATTTGGTGCAGGGAAAGGTGTTTACAGATGAGCAACTGAACATGTTAGAAAAAACCAGACTTCATTTTAAAATTCCAGAGTGGCAGCGAGCAGTTTATAAAACTATAGGCGGTGCGCCACATTTAGATAGAAATTACACAGTTTTTGGCGAGATTATAAGCGGTTTAAACGTAGTTGATTCAATTGCCAATGTCTCAACCAATAAAAATAATAGGCCGGAAACAGATGTTCAAATGAAAATTACGGTGTTGAGAAGAGGGCAGGCACGACGGCTGGAACGGAAATTGGCGCAAGATAAAATCAATGAAAAATTACGACTGTAGAGAGTTAGTCTATTTTAAATACCAGCCTTTTTATAGACAATACAATTGTTAATTATTTTCTAAATTTACCGCCATCACATCCATTAAGAAATGAAAATAATATCATACAACGTAAATGGCATTCGAGCTGCGACAACGAAAAATTTTTTTGGCTGGTTGCAAAGTACCGATGCAGATATGGTTTGTCTGCAAGAAGTTAAGGCATTGCCTATTCAAATTCCAGAAATATTAGCCTTGATTACGCAGTTGGGTTATCATTATTATTTTCATCCTGCAGAAAAAAAAGGTTACAGCGGTGTTGCCATTTTAGCCAGATTAAAGCCTTTGCACGTAGAGGTGGGCTGCGGCGAGGAGTGGATTGACAAAGAGGGTAGGGTTCTACGAGCCGATTTTGAAGACTTTTCCTTGATGAGCCTTTATATGCCATCAGGTTCTAGCGGAGAGGAACGGCAAGGCAAAAAATACAATTTTATGGAATTTTTTGATGGCTATATTGCAGGGATAAAGAAAGAACACCCAAATTTAATTGTAAGCGGCGATTATAACATTTGCCATACGGCGGTAGACATTCACAACCCAAAATCTAATGCCAACTCGTCGGGTTTTTTGCCTCAAGAACGAGAATGGATGCAGCTTTTTTTAGATAATGGCTTTATAGACACTTTTCGATATTTCAATAAAGATCCGCATCATTATACTTGGTGGAGTTATAGATCTGGTGCTAGAAGTAGAAATTTAGGCTGGCGCATTGATTATCATCTGGCAACAACGCCAATGGAAAGTCGGTTAAAAAGTGTAAAAATTTTGCCCGATGCCATCCATTCAGATCATTGTCCGGTGTTATTGGAATTAATTTAGAAAAGAAGTTACAAGTTCTCTGCTTCGTATTTATCACCAGCTTTGATCATCTGTGCAATAAGGATTTTATCTGCCGACGTTAACTCTTCTTTTTCTTGCAGTTCGAACAAAGCAATCATATTTGCCTCATATTGTTGTTCTGTTTTAATTATGATTTCGTTTTCCATTCTCAAGAAAAATTTATAATTCCGTTGGGCGTAATGCAGGCATCGAGCGCAATGTCTTCCCCCTGCAAATCGTTTATTTCTACTGGTAAATTGGTTAAAGATAGGCCAATTTTCTTCGCTTTTGTATTTTGCAGAAAACGATCGTAGAAACCTTTTCCATAGCCAACTCTGTTTCCGCGGCTATCGAATGCAAGCAAGGGCACAATAACCATGTCAATCTCGCCATCGTGCCGCAAGCTTTTCTGCGGCTCGAGAATGTTGTATAGGTTTTTTTTTATATCTCCTTTGCCCAAATATTCGTGCTGACTCATTAACGATGTGTTAAAATCTGCTTTTGGAACAACTACTTTTATGCTGGTATGATGTAATTTTAGCCATTCAATTAACAAAAAGGTATTCGGTTCTCGTTTTTCTAAGATCGGCAGGAAGATATGAAGCGTATTAACGCCGCTAAAATCCAAAGTAGAAAAATGGTGCAACAATTTCTGGTTGCTTAGGTTTAATTCATCTTCGCTTAATGCGCTTCTTTGGGCCATTGCAGCCAGTCTAATCTGCTTTTTTAGCATGGTTTAATATACATTTTATATAGCGTGTGTAGACCAAATTGCTAAAAATCTACACCAAAAAAAACCACGACAATTTGCCATGGTTCTTACTAAAGTTTGCCAGAGGGTTTCTCGCAAAAACAAAACATTTAAGATTTTACCCGTTCTACATATTCTCCAGTACGTGTATCCACTTTAATATTATCACCTTGGTTAACAAACAAAGGTACCTTAACCTCAACACCATTTTCTAACGTTGCAGCTTTTAGGGCATTTGTAGAAGTATCGCCCTTAACTGCGGGTTCAGAATAGGTAATTTCAAATTCAGCAAAATTAGGGAGTTGCCCCATTATTGGTTCGTCGCTTTCCATCGAAACAATAACATTCATGCCTTCTTTTAGGAATTTTATAGCGGTTCCAAATAATCCTTTTTCTACATTAAACTGCTCAAATGTATTGTTGTCCATCACAACTAAATAATCGCCAGCATCATATAAATATTGATAATCGTTAGTTTCTACCCTACAGATTTCTACAACTTCGTCGGTGTTCATACGAGCTTCTACAATTCTACCCGATTTAATGTTGCGAAATTTACCTGTGTAAAATGCGCCGCCTTTACCAGGTGTACGATGATTCCATTCCACCACAGTAACCAACTCGTTATTTACACGTAGAATGTTACCGTTTTTTATTTCTGATGCTTTTGACATATATGTTTTCTTTGTTATTCGGCTAATTTTTGCCAAAGTTAAAAAGTATTTTCAAAAACCTGCATTTAAAATGTTTGGTAATCGCAGCCAGATAAAACACAGATTCTAAAAATAATTTGCTTATTAAATTATTTGTGGGGAACTTGCCCTATCAGGTGATTATTTCTCACTTGTTTCGGTCGTTTGGTTTTACAACATAAATTAGCCAAGCTAACAAAAAAAGGTAATGGATTATACTGCACGAGTGCCTCACAAGACGATGGAGGATAAGTTTAACAAGATTTTGCTTAGATGCGGTTTCTCTGTCGCTAGAGCAGCCCAAATTGCAGGTGCTTTTTTAGAAAATAGTTTAGAAGGCGTTCCTTCGCATGGACTTAATAGGTTCCCAGACTTTATTAAGCTGTGTGATGATGGGATAATCGATAAAGACGCATCTCCTACCGTATTGAATAGCATGGGTGCTTTAGAAGTGTGGGATGGAAATTTTGGCCCGGGTATTTCTAACGCATATTTTAGCATGGGTAGGGCGATTGAATTGGCCAGCGAATTTGGAATTGGGTGTGTTGCCCTTAGAAATACAAACCATTGGATGCGAGGGGGGACTTACGGCTGGCAGGCAGCAAATGCGGGCTACATTTCTATCAGTTTTACCAATACAATGCCGTTAGTTGTGCCTTGGGGTGGCTTAGAGCCAAGGTTGGGGAACAATCCATTGGTTATTGCAGTACCTAGCCTAGATGGGCATGTGGTATTAGACATGGCCATTTCGCAGTTTGCCATGGGGAGGGTAAAAAATTATAACAATGCTGATAAAGAGTTGCCTATGGAAGGTGGCTATGATGCATTGGGCAATGCTACGAAAAATCCTAAGGAGATCGTAGAAAGCGGTAGGCTTATGCCCATTGGGTTTTGGAAAGGATCGGGGTTGGCGCTTATGTTGGATCTGTTAACCACAACATTATCTGGCGGAAATTCGACCGCTGACATTTCTAAGTTGAAAAAGGAAAGCGCCGTTTCCCAAACCTATATTTGTTTTAAACCCGATAGCGAAAGCCCAGCTTATGTAGAAGCGATAAGAGAGATTTTGGCTTATACCAAAACCTCGGCCAATAGCGGCCAAGTGAGGTACCCCGGCGAACACACGCGTCGGATTAGGGCTGATAATTTAAAAAACGGTATTCCTGTTGATAGGGAGATATGGGAAGGTTTGGATAACCTAGAGTAGCGCTAAGTGTGTTTTGTTTGAGAGTTGCTGTGGTTGAAATACACTGCATGTGAAATAAGATTATGACACACAAAACAGTTACACAAACAGCCAATAAAAAATAAAAAAATAATAAAAGAGTTTTTTATCTTTTGTTTATTTTTTTTATATTTGTGCCATAATAAAAAGCGATGTTTTCTAAAACCTGTGAGTACGCCATGAGAGCGATGATTTTTATCGCTCAGAATGCAATAGACGGCAGTAAGGTTGGCGTTAAGGCCATCGCGAGCGGAATTGACTCACCAGAGCATTTTATCGCTAAAATTTTGCAAGATTTGGGCAGAAAAAACATGGTTCAGTCTTCAAAAGGCCCTAATGGCGGTTTTTATTTAGACGAACGGTCAAGTAAGATTTCGCTTGCACACGTTGTTAAGACAATAGATGGAGATAAATTTTTTACAGGCTGCGGATTGGGGCTTAACCAATGCTCTGAATCGAATCCTTGCCCTATCCATAACCAATTTAAGAAAATTAGACAAGATACGTTAACCATGTTAGAAAATGCCCGCTTGGATCGGTTGGTTAAAGAAATGGATTTGAGCCCGTTATTTTTAAAAAGATAATGTTCCTTGTTGAAGGACTAAAAACCTTTGTTGACAAAAAAAAGAAGATAAAAAGATATTTATATCAGTTAATAAAAAATGAGACCGAAAAACTTAATCAGATGCGCTTTATTACTTGTTGGGTTAATAATTAGCGTACCGTATGCCGTACAGGCACAAGATCAAGCACCATCTACATTTTCATTCAGCCTTGGCGGAGTGGGTTTGAGTTTGTTTGGTCTGCTATTAATTCTGCTCCTTTTTGCTGCGCGAAGTATATTTAAGCGCGTAAAAGGATTACGTTTTAAAGAAGGGTTAAAATTTACAGAAAAAGAAAGAGAAAAATTCACCACCTATCTCGATACGCTCAATAGCCAACAAATTGATTCTTATCTGCATAGGTTAAGGTCTGGAAAGGACAAGAATAATCTAAAGCTGTTGCAAGTTGTGTTTTTAACATTTGCTCTTTGGTCTATATCTTGTTTTTCGGCTAGTGCGCAAACATCTTCTGTAAAAGATAGTGGCGTGCTTGGCGAGGGCGGAATTATTATCACGATGGTTTTGATTTCTATTCCAATAATTGCTGGGATATTCATTATGATTATTAAGGTGATGAACGGGCTTAATGGTTACAAAAATAAGCAGCGCGAAGAAGAGGCAGAAAGATTTGCTACCTACCTTAAAGCTTTGCCCGAAGATGAGGTGAAAGCAGCGCTTATAAAGAGAAAACAAGCCTTGGATTATAAGCTTACCGATCACGAGCTTTCTGGTAATGAGATTGCTTATGATGAGAAGGGACTTGTTAGCATAAATAAGGAGCTTGGCCTGCCTGTTGTCTCATTAAAGAAAAAGGCAATAAAGCGACCTAACATAGACCCTGACTTAGCCAAACTAATTCTTTGGTTTTTTGGAACTGCAACTTTTTGGTTGGTATTTGGTACTACTGTAGGAGAGTATTTAGGGATAAAATTTGTGGCACCAGATGCAGACCACATCAGTTGGTTGAGTTTTGGTAGGTTGAGGCCAGTTCATACCAATGCAGTGTTTTGGGGCTGGGCTTCTTTAGCTATGCTGGGGCTCGGGCATTATATAGTGCCAAGGGTAAGTAACGTTCAACTTTTTAGCGTAAAATTAGGTTGGTGGACGCTTTGGCTCATAAATATTACAGTAGTATTGGGCTCCTTGTGTTTAATGGCTGGAATTAACAACGGTGGTGGAGAATATCGCGAGTACATTTGGCCAGTAATGTTGCTTTTTGGGGTTGCACTTTTTCTCACACTAATCAATTTCTTAAAGACCATTGCCAGACGTACAACCAGAGAAATTTACATTGCCAACTGGTACATTGTGGCGTCGGTAATATTTGCCATTGTAATCTCACTGGTAGCGTATATTCCTATTTGGCAAGATGGCTTGGGCGAAACGATTGTGCAAGGATACTATATGCACCAGGGCGTGGGTATGTGGTTTATGCTCTTTACACTAGGTATAGTTTACTATTTCTTGCCACAACAACTCAACAAGCCGATCTATTCTTACAGTTTAGGTATTCTGGCATTTTGGACTCAGATATTGTTTTATACCCTAATCGGAACGCACCACTTTGTTTTTAGCGCAATACCATGGTGGCTACAAACAGTTGCTATTATAGGCAGTATGGGTATGGTTATCCCGGTAGTGGCAGGTACCACAAATTTTATCATGACATTTAAAGGCGCTTGGTACAAAATTAAGAGCAGTTATACGCTGCCGTTTTTTCTTGTGGGCATCATCTTCTATTTTACGGGCTCTTTGCAAGGAACTGCCGAAGCCTTTAGATCAACGAATTTGATTTGGCACTTTACCGATTTTACAGTTGCCCACTCACATTTAACCATGTACGGTATCATCTGCTTTTTTGTTTGGGCTGGTATATACGCTCTAGTGCCCAGACTAACCGGCAAAGAGGCACCACAAATAACCATAGGTGCACATTTTTGGCTTGCCTTAATAGGCTTAATGTTCTACACAATACCCTTGATGTATGGAAGCACCCTTAAAGGATTAATGTGGATGCAAAACAAACCGTTTTTAGATAGTGTAATTATGATGGCGCCTTTTTGGCTTTGGCGAGCCATTGGAGGTAGCTTAATGTGGTGTTCGCATATTTTCTTTGCCTACAACCTCTATAAAATGATCTCTCTGGGCAACATAGTAGATGTAAGGCAAGAAGCAATTACGCAGCTAGATAAAGACGAAACAATTAATAACCCAAGCGCTCAATAATTTATAGCATAAGATGGAATTTTTTAACAATCACAAGAGTCTTTTTTTAACCGCATTTTTGTTCTTTCTTGGGTTAACTATTTTGGTGGCCATCATGCCGGCCTTACACAATCAAGAAAACAACGCACCCCTGCCCAATGCAGAACCGCTAAGTGCAGAAGCTGTAGCAGGCAAAAACGTGTACATAGCAAACGGCTGTGTTGGCTGCCATACTCAACAAGTTAGAAATGTTGCTATGGATAAAGTTTGGGGAGATAGACCAAATATTGCCGCAGATTATGCAGACATAAAGCGCACTGATTTTTTTAGGAATACCGCCACATTGATGGGCACAGAAAGAACCGGCCCAGATTTAACCAATATTGGCGTTAGGCAGCCAAGTAAAGATTGGCAGTTGCTGCATCTTTATAACCCTAGAGCAGTAGTAAGAGAATCTATTATGCCCGCCTATCCTTGGATGTTCGAGGTAAAAGATAAGCCCGCAAAAAATGATGTGGTCGTCACTGTGCCAGATGATTACCGAAAAGATGTTCACGGAACTATTATTGCAACTAAAGACGCACTGAACTTAGTTGCATACCTTCAATCTTTAAAACAAACAAAACTGCCTGATGGAAACGCGCCCGATTTCTTGTATCAGAAAACTCCAAGTACTACGGAGGCTGTCGGTGCAAAGCCAGAAGGTTTAAACGGCAAGCTCCTTTACGCTACAAATTGCCAAAGCTGCCACCAGGCCAACGGCGAGGGCTTAAAAGGTGCATTTCCACCGTTAAAGGGAAGTCCAGTTGTCGATGGCGATGACCTTAACAAGTATGTAGACATTATTTTGCACGGTTATGATGCAAGAGAGGAATATGGTGTAATGCCGCCGGTGGGTGTTAATGCAAAGTTTACAGAAAATGAAATTGCGGCCATTATAAACTATGAGAGAACGAGCTGGGGAAATACTGGTAAAAAGGTTACGCCAGCAGAAATAAAGAAAATAATGGAAGTTGTAAACCAAGAAGCAAAGAAATGATGATTGGCAAAAGGAAAATTACTTTAACCGCTGTAGCAATGTTCTTTGGGGCGGTAACATTTGCATGCCCCGTTTGCGACAGGGCGGAACCAAAAATATTTAGAGGATTGGTACATGGCGGCGGCCCCAACAGCAATTCTGATTATATCATTATCGCAATAATGACAATATTGGTATTGCTTACCTTGTTTTATTCGGTTAAATTTTTGGTAAAACCAGGAGAAAGATCTACAAACCACATTAAGCGGACTATTTTATTTATCGACTAACATGCAAGAGAAGAGCACCATATTAATCTTTTTAGATGACGACGTGAAGCCACTGGCAGAAGTTGTATCTCCCGTAAATTTTGAGCTGGATACGCGCAAAATTGTTGATGGCAAACATACCCTAAAAATAGTAAGCAAGGACCCGCACGGTAAAGAAGGATTACGTTTGATTCCTTTTGAGGTGAGAAATGGTCCAGCTATATCAATTGAGGGAATAAGCGAAAACGATGTGGTAGATGGAGTACTGCCCATCATGATAAACGCGTACAGTAAAGGCGATTCGAAAGTTTTCTATATAGAGGGAAGCGAAACACCACAAAGTATACCTGCTTGGGTATGGATATTAATTATCGGTTTCGTTGGTTGGGCGCTGTTTTATCTCATTAGGTATATTTCTATCACACAATTATAAGAGCGCAAAATGGAGGCATTAACAGACATTGCAACATTAGAAGACATCAAGCTGTTGGTGGATACGTTTTACGGAAACGTGCAAAAAAACGAACTTATAGGCCCCATATTTAACAGTCGGTTAGCAGGAAGATGGGAAATGCATTTAGAGAAAATGTACACGTTTTGGCAAACCGTTTTGTTAAATAAGCACACCTATTTTGGAAGCCCGTTTCCGCCACATGCAAGAATGCCGATAGAAAAGCAACATTTTGATACTTGGTTATCTTTATGGCGCAATGTGATAGATCAGCATTTTAAAGGAGAAGTTGCAGACGAGGCAAAATGGCGGGGTGATAAGATGGCAGAACTGTTTATGGCTAAAATAGATTATTATAAAACCAGCTCAGCCACTCCATTGTCATGAGAAGTCGGGTAAATCATCCATTAACTATTATTGCTATTTTTATTTGGGTTGGGGCGGTATTTGCCATCAGTTTTTTAGAAGCTTGGTTAAAGTTTCAGGCACCCGGAGTTACCATAGCTATCGGTTTGGGCATTGGAAAATTGGTGTTCGCTGCGTTAAATAATTTTCAGTGGATTTTGGCCATTGTAGTTGTCGCCAGCTTTTCGTTTGGCAAATCTAAATTTTCAGAAATTGAAAATTTACTGGTCTATTTTGTTATCGGCTTACTGCTGTTGCAAACATTTTGGCTGTTGCCTTCGCTAGATCAAAGGGCAAGTTTGGTGATAGCAGGAAAAAATTTAGGTGCTTCTAATCTGCATATTTATTTCATTGTTGTAGAAATTTTAAAGGTTCTAGCGCTTATGACAGCTGGAATTTTGAACTTTAAGAGGGAACGATAGTGATATATGCGAAGTTCTTCTCGCATTTTATTGTCGACGGAAAAAATCATTAAGAATGCTTAAATTAAAAAGAGCTTATGACGACTATCAAAAAAGCGACGGATTTCGTGTTTTGGTAGATAGGCTTTGGCCTCGAGGCGTAAAAAAGGAAGATGCACATATAGATTTTTGGGCAAAAGAATTGGCGCCAAGTACCGATCTTAGAAAGTGGTTTAACCACGAACCCGAAAAATGGAACAGCTTTTCTAAATCCTATATCGAAGAGTTGAAACACAATGAAAGTATGGAGGAGCTGCTAGAATTAGTTGAAAGTAAGGAAATGGTAACTTTAGTGTACGGGGCAAAAGATGAGCAGCACAATCATGCCATCGTACTTTTAAATTTCATCAAACAGAAAAATAATTATGGCACTTAAGCGAAACGAAAATTTATTGGCGCTTTCTAGAGAACATCATTATGGTTTGCTTTTTTGTTGGAAGATTAGGCAAGGGCTAAAAAAGGGAATATCATTAGAAAGGATTCGTCCGTATGTTGCTCATTTTTGGGAAACACACCTATCTAATCATTTTAGAAAAGAAGAACAGACGCTGTTTGGTAAAGGCGAAAACGACCTTTATGGCACGGCAGAGGAAGAACATGGTCTAATTGAGGGTTTGGTAAATGGAATTGTATCTGGGGCATCTACAAACAAGGATGAGTATGTAGCGCTAGCCGATATGGTAGAGAAGCATATTCGTTTCGAAGAACGGTCTCTTTTCCCATCTATAGAGCAGTCGTTAAGTAATGACGATTTAAAGAAAATAGGCGCTCAATTAAAGGTAGAAGAAGCAGAAGATGCGGAAGTAGGCTACAGCGACGAATTTTGGATATAGACGGAATGAGAGATGTGGAGCTATCGGTTAACGTAATTTATGACGACGAATGTGTTGAGATAAAAACTTACGACGGAGAGTATCGGAATTTGATGACCCTTATCGCAGACCATATAGACGTAGAAAGTTTTGGAGAGTGTGGAGGAATGGGGCGTTGCGCAACTTGCATGGCCGAAGTTATGTTTTCAGAAGGTCAGCTTCCAACATCAGATAGAAACGAATATGCTACCTTAATGACGTGCGAAATAACAGACCCAAACATACGGTTAACCTGCCAATTACCTGTAGATGAAATTATTAATAATATCAAACTTCGTCTCCTAAACACCTAGATTTTTGCTTTTTTTTAAGGTTTTTTAAAAAGTTGGGCTTTTTGAAGATAACAATTTGAAATTGTAGTTTACAAGTAATTTCTTTAAAATCGCAGTGGCACTTAGGTTATTGTACTTTTATGGCTAAAGTATGTACTCATCACTCTACAACCGAGATGCAAGCAGGGTTTCTGGTTCAGACAAAGTCGAATTAGAAACGGTTAGGAAAGTCCTTTAATTGGCAAGTTAGGCTTGCAAGACGGCGCGTATTTAGATGAAGGTATACAGAATGTAAACGAAACAATAAGCAAATCTAACAACAATAAGCAACGCGCTATTTTTATTACCTATTGGTAAAACATTTCGGCGTCGAAGGAAAGTATTAAGACTGTTTTCTTCCTGTCAATTCTTATTTTACAACGGTAAAAGTAACCGTTTTTTCTTTTGCATTACCTTTATATGCGCCATTGTACCAAACCTTATTAACTCGGGTAGAAGAGCTGGATTTATCTATTGTAGCTGTTAATGTGTCAGTAAAGTTGTATTTCTTTACTTCTAAATAAGTAGTGCTTATGCCGTTTTCATTTAAGTCTGCACTAACTGAAAGAGAAAGGTAATATTTGTCGCTATTCGGCGTCTTTAAAATTTTAAAATTTTTAGAAAGATCTAGGTTGCCGTTATAAACACGTTGTTTTTGACCATTCTCTAAGTAATAAATTTCTATATCGTCAGCTTTTATAACGTTCGGATTGGTAGGGTCAAGCAGATCTGCATTGTCGGCATCAACATAATTTATACTTACAAAAGTGTCTATTATAACACAGCAAGCCTTTTTCTTGCAGCCAAGATTTAAAAAAGAGATTATGCATACAAGAGTTAATAGATTTTTCATGATTTATAGCTAATCGGATTGTTATCAAATCTATAGAATAAATAGATAAATTTCAAGTTCTATATTCTTGGGCAGTAAAATAAATTGGGTTACTTATAACGCAAAAAGCCCTTCGATTTCCGAAAGGCTTTTTGTAATACTGTTCTTTAAAAAAGAATTATTTTTTCGTGCTGTCTCCTGTTGGTGCAGGTGCAGGTGCAGGTTGTTGCATTGCTCCGCCAATTGGAGATGGACTAGGCGTTTTATCTAAGCGCTCTTGTATTGCTGAGTTACCGCCTGCTTTTTGGGTGCCACCCATTGATAATGTAGTTATGGTTAATGAAATTACCACAATAGCAGCCATCATTGCCCAAGTGCCTTTTTCTAATACGTCGCCTGTGCGCTGTACGCCAAACATATTGGTGCTACCGCCGCCGCTTACTAAGCCGCCGCCTTTTGGGTTTTGGATAAGCACAAAAATGCTAATGCCAACACATATAATAATTAATAAAATGATTAAAAAAGTTACCATGATAATATATTTATAATTTCTTTTCTATAGATTTAATAAGGTCGGCAAAGTAAGGACTTTTTTCTGGATATTTCAAACTTAATTTTTTATAAGTATCTATTGCCTTTGGATATAGCATTTGCTCAATGTAAATTTTAGCTAGAGTCTCTGTAACGAGGTCATAATGGTCTTCGGCACTTTTTTTAGCCTTATTCTCGTTGTTTATTTGCTCGGGTTTTGGTGCGCTAATAGTAGGGTCTTCTTTTAGAAATTTCTCTATAACTTCTGCGCCCTTTGATTCTTTTCCTTCTTTCTTTGGGTATTCTGCCAAATGGTCGGCAACCTCAAAAGGAGTTTGGATATGGAAAATATGCTCTACATATTGTTGCTGAAACTCAGTCTCGCTTTTTCCTGGTGCTGCTTTCTTAACTTGCTGGTTAGGTTGTGCATAAGGCTGAAAAATTTGCTCATGCTCTTTTCTGGTTTTGGCAAGCCACCATAAAAAGCTGTACGGTAATTTGTCATCATCATATTTTGATACAAAATTAACAGCCGGTTCATCTGGCACAACGGTTTCTACAAACGGTGGATCTACCGGAATATCGGTGCTTAATTTCTGTTCGAATGCAAAAAAGTCCTCACTTACTACATGGTGCAAGAATGGTTCGTCATCGGTTTTTTGCAATGTTAACAAATGTGCATCGCTGCCAGGCATGTGGCTTGGTGTTTCTAGGCCAGAAAAATCATTATTAATGGGCTTTTCTAATGCTGCCTCCGTATCTTCAGTTAAAATTGTTTCAGCAGCGTAATGCTCATAACTACTTGTTCTTTCGTCAACGCCTCTTTTAAGCAGATTATGTAAAACTGCTCCATTATTGTAAATAGCAGCTTTTGCAAGATAGCTTTCATCAGCCTTTGCCAACAAAACATAAATGGCCTGCATATATGGATACTTACTTTGCATTTCTTGCAACATAGGCACATGCATGGCTTCAACCTTTTTGGGTTGTGCCATCAGTTCTGCAAGAAGCGTTTCATTGTCCATTTTAAGGCTTTGCGGCTAAGTTATAAATTGTAGCGGTCTTTTTAAACTTTAAATGCCATCTGTTACCACTGTGCAAAAGCGCGGTTAAAAATATCTTCGGTAAGTTGCTTATTAATGTTCTCTATGGCTTGTGGAAGCAGTGATTGTACAGGCGCACCATTAAGAGGGAAGTCATAAAACCTACTAAAGCTTTGGTCGAAGCTTGCTTTGGTGTTTAAGCTATTGGTATACTTTACCGAAACTGTAATGGTAAGACGGTTTGCCCCTGCGGTTGGAACGTTGCTGTTTTGCAAGGCCACGGGTTTTATTTCGTATCCAGTAATTTGGCCTTCAAAAATGGCTTGCCCGTCCGTTGGCGTTATGCTTAGACTAGTTTGGTTTCTAATGCGCGTTTTTACTGCCTCGGTAAACTGGTTGCTTAAGGTAGGCACCACCAATGGTGCTGTATTTTCGAACACCCTAACCGTTGCTGTTTTCATTTCTGGTGGAATAGAGGCGCCGCCGAATGAATAGGAGCAAGAACTGAGCACCGCAAGCAACAACACCATAACAATGTTTGTCTTCATTAAATTTTAATATTTTAAAGGTCCAATTCCTTAATTTTTCTGTAAAGCGTGCGTTCTGAGATTCCCAATTCTTGGGCAGCAAACTTGCGCTTTCCTTTATGTTTTTTTAATGCTTTTTTAATCAAATCAGATTCTTTATCAATCAACGATAAAGATTCTTCTACCTCTTCTGCCTCGTGGGCATAGTTGTAATCTTTGTGGGCGTTGTTTGCAGTTGGTTGCTGGATGGTAAAAGACCTATCGTGGTTAGATGGTAGCTCTACATCTCGGTATAATTGATTGATGTATTGTGGATTATCGGCCAACACGGGAGCGGTGTTGCCACCATGGTGTATAATTTCCGCAACCAATTTCTTCAATTCGACCATGTCTTTTTTCATGTCGAACAAAACTTTGTATAAAATATCGCGCTCTGTAAAGTCCTCTTTGGATTGGTTAATCTTCATTGGCAGATTGTGGCCCGATTCGTTTGGAATGTAATGTAATAGTGCTGGCCCTTTAACATTCCTATCTTTCTCCAACACGCAAATTTGTTCTGCAATATTTTTGAGTTGCCTTACATTGCCCGGCCAACTGTAATTGGTTAAAATCTGTACAGCATCTGGCTCCAACTGTAAAGCTGGACTACGATATTTGTCGCTAAAATCGGCGGCAAATTTTCTAAACAATAAAAATATATCTTCTTTCCGTTCGTGAAGCGACGGTATGCGTAAGGGCACTGTATTTAATCTGTAATATAAATCCTCTCTAAATTTCCCGTTAGAAACCCTGTCATAAACATCTACGTTTGTGGCCGCAATAATTCGCACCTCTGTTTTTTGCACCTTAGATGAACCTACGCGGAGATATTGGCCGCTTTCTAATATACGCAATAACCTCGCCTGAGTACCTAATGGTAATTCTGCCACCTCGTCTAAAAAAATGGTGCCAGTATCTGCAACTTCAAAATATCCTTTTCTCGCCTCATGTGCGCCGGTAAAAGAGCCTTTTTCGTGGCCAAACAATTCAGAATCTATGGTTCCTTCGGGGATAGCGCCGCAATTTACCGCAATAAAAGGCCCATGTTTTCTAGTACTCATTTGGTGGATAATGTGCGAAAAAACCTCTTTACCGCTGCCGCTTTCTCCTGTAATCAACACAGACATATCTGTTGGCGCTACTTGGCTCGCAATATCTATCGCCCGATTTAAAAGAGGCGAATTGCCAATAATTCCGAAACGTTGTTTTATATTTTGTGTATCCATTTATCAGATTTGAGATTTGAGTCCGAAAATTCCACTCTTTATTTTACAGCACCAATTTGCCCAAGAGTGTAGCAGAGGTGCATTTTTCTATCAATACATTTACGTAGTCGCCAGGTTTAATGTTTCCGTTTGCAGGAAAAACCACCATAGCACCGCTATCGCCTCTTCCGCGAAGATCTTTATCAGATTTTTTCGAAGTTCCTTCAATCAACACATTTATTGTTTTGCCAACCCAAGTCTGCAATTTGGTTAATGAGTGCGCTTGCTGTTTCGCTAAAATTTCTGCAAGCCTCCGTTTTTTTACTTCTTCAGGTATGTCGTCGGTAAGCTTTCTTGCCGCCAAAGTACCCGGACGCTCAGAATAAGTAAAGTTGTAAGCAAAATCATACTCTACATAGTCCATTATACTTAGCGTGTCTTGGTGGTCTTCTTCGGTTTCTGTACAGAAGCCAGCAATAATATCTGTAGAAATGGCGCAGCCTGGAATAATTTTTCTAATTGCTTCTATGCGATTGATGTACCATTCTCTAGTATACGTTCTGTTCATCAGCTCTAAAATCCGGCTGTTGCCAGATTGAACAGGTAAATGGATGTAATTGCAAATGTTATTGTACTTAGCGATGGTATGCAACACTTCATCGGTAATATCTTTTGGGTGCGAAGTAGAAAATCTAACCCTTAACAACGGATTTATCTGGGCTGTTTGTTCCAAAAGACGTGCAAAATTTACTTGTTCGCTTTCGTCTTCCGATTTCCATAAATAGGAATCTACATTTTGTCCCAACAGGGTAACTTCTCTATAACCTTCATTAAACAACTGCGCTGCTTCTGCAACAATAGAATGTGCACTTCTGCTGCGCTCTCTTCCTCGTGTAAAGGGTACAACGCAAAAAGAGCACATGTTGTTGCAACCGCGGGTAATGGAGATAAAAGCCGTTATACCATTGCTATTTAATCGTACAGGGCTTATATCTGCATAGGTTTCGTCTCTAGATAAAAGTACATTTACAGCTTTTTGCCCAGTTTCTACTTGTTCTATCAAGTTAGGTAAATCGCGGTAGGCATCTGGCCCAACCACAACATCTACCAATCTTTCTTCTTCTAAAAATTTAGATTTTAACCGTTCTGCCATACAGCCCAACACGCCCACAATTAATTTTGGGTTTTTGCGCTTTACTGCACTAAATTGCGATAACCTGTTTCTAACCCTCGTTTCTGCATTTTCGCGGATCGAGCAGGTATTTATAAAAATTACGTCCGCTTGATGGTAATCGTCAGTAGTGTCAAATCCCGTGTCAGAAAGAATAGAAGCAACTATTTCGCTATCTGCAAAATTCATGGCGCAACCATAACTTTCTATATATAATTTTCGCGCATCGGGTTTTTTGGGTAATTCTAGCAGCACAGCTTCGCCTTGTCTAGCCTCATCGTGCACCTTGTCTGCTATTTGTAAATCAATCATAAACTAAAAAAGATAGGTTGGCAAAAATACATTATTTATATTAAAAATGACAGTTTGACAGGTTTTGTTATCTTCATTTTACAAAAGCTTGGTTTCTTTAAACAATTAGTCTAGTGCATCCATAAAAAGTTTGTACATTGACTTAATGTATGTTGCGGGTAAAACCTTTAGCTTATTGAGCGTGTTACTCCCTTTATTGATACAACTATGGAGGTAAGGAAAAGAAAAAAATTCTGGTTATGGACAGGCAGCATTTTGGGAGTGATTATTTTAGTCATTTTAGTTGCAGCCCTAATTTTGAGCGCCAAATGGAAACCGCTGCTCACCGAAAAAATAAAGGACGGAGTTTACAAAGGTTCTCATCATTTATATATCATAAATTTCGATAAAATAAACTTAAATCTTATCACCGGAAGTCTTGCTTTGCATAACGTAACCTTAATGCCAGACACAGCGGTTTACGATAGTTTGAAAGTGGCCAAACTAGCACCGGCAAATGTTTTCGAAATAAAATTGGAAAAACTTCAACTCACCAGAATAAGTATTTTAAAGGCTTATTTTGATAGGAAACTAGATTTAAGCGAGATTGCGTTAAAAAATCCGTCGATAAAAATGACGCATAATAAAGTACCAAAAAAGCCAGATTCTGTTAAGAATGACAGTACGCTTTATCAGAAGATAGCTAAAACGTTAAAGTCAATCCATGTAGGGAAGATAGCTATAAAAGATGCGGATTTTGATTATACCAATAAAGCTGAACCAAATAATTCAAGCACTTCATTAAAACATGTCGACATTAATGTAGATGATTTTCTGTTAGATTCTTTATCTGGCCAAGATTCTACCCGGTTTTTTTACACCAAAGACATAGGTTTTCAGCTGCTAGATTATAAGTCGGTTAGCAAAGATAAGATGTACACCATGAAGGTAGACTCTATCTTTGGGTCTACAAAATCAAAGGAAATTACGATTAGTAATTTTAAAATGATACCGATGTTTAAGGAGTTGGCGTTTGCGCGGAAATATAAAGTGCAGAAAGATAGGTATGATTTGACTTTTGGTAGAATACAACTGAAAGGTGTTGATTTTCTTGGCTTAAGCTCAGATCAGAAAATCATGGTCAAGAAAGTTTCTTTAAATCATTCTAAAGTTTACGTGTTTATGAGCCGAGAATCTCCTCCTCCGCCAGGACTCGATAAAGCAAAAAATTTCCCTCATATTGCGCTCAAAAAGCTTAAAACCCCCATAAAGATAGATACCATCAAAATTAAGGATTTGGATGTAACATACTCCGAATATAATCCTGCAAGTAAGAAAATCGGATCTGTATCATTTAAAAATAGCTACGGTAGCATTTTAAATGTAACCAATGATAGCTTGATGCTGGAAAAAAATAACCATGCCGTGGCAGATCTAAACACCTCTTTAATGGGAACAAGTAAGCTAAACCTTAAAATTAATTTTAACTTAACAGCAAACGATGGTGCTTTTAGTTACAGCGGTAGCATGGGTAAATTTAACATGCAGGGCTTAAATTCCTTATCGGTAGCGCTTGGATTGGTAAAGATAGAAAGTGGAGAAGTGGATAAAATATATTTCGATGCAAAGGGAAACACCGAATCGGCATCTGGCTCTCTAAACATGCGTTACCACAATTTAAAAGTCGAGCTTCTATCTGATAATATCGATGGCAAAGGCACGGAGAAAAAGGGTTTCTTATCATTTTTGGCCAACAATCTTTTGGTAATTGATAAAAATCCTAAAGATGGTGAGGCAGCTAGAACGGCAACCATGTCTAACGCTAGAATTCCTTCTGCCTCATTTTTTAATTTAATGTGGAAGACTGTTTTTGTTGGAATAAAAGACATTGTTGGTGTAGCTATAGTGCCAGAAAAAAACCCGGTTAAACAACAAAAGGTAATTGCCGAAAAAATAAAGGAACAAAAACAAAAAGATAAAGCTGGCAAAAATAAAAATTGATGATTGAAACAATCAATCAATTTAAATTCGTTTTTTTACCTAAAGCATTTTTTTTCTGCATCTAACTAGGACTTGACCCAGCTATTTTTTCTTTATAATGCCCCAAACAAAAAAAAATAAGTTTAAAACGTTAATTTGGATTGCTTGTAGCATTTTGGCAATTTTACTGCTGTTGGCGGCGGCTGGTTGGTATGTAAATATTAAATCTAAGCCCTTTTTAACTCAACAGATAAAAGAAAACGTTTATAAATCTACAGATAGTTTATACACCATAAGCTTTACCAACCTAACAACAAATATTTTAACTGGCAATGCTACGCTAGAAAATGTACAGATTAGGGCCGATAGCAACAGATATAGGCAACTGGTAGCATTAAAGCGTGCGCCCAATAACCTATATAATTTGAGGTTAAAAAAAATGGTGGTTAGACATTTTCACCCAATAACTTTTTACAGGTTTAAAAAACTCCGCATAGATGAAATAGTTTTTGATAAACCACAGGTGGTAATGATCAACAAACAGTTTTCATTTAATGATGATAGACCTCCTAGGCCACTTAAATCTCCTTACACACTAATTAAAAATACGTTAGCCGAATTTTCAATCGGAAACTTAAAATTTAGCAATGCTAGTTTTAAATATATTGATGAAAATGCAGTAAAGCCGGAAACCTTCGATGTAGACCAGATAAATATTTTGTTGGTGGATTTTTTAATAGATTCTACGTCTGCCGAAGACCCAACTAGGTTCTATTTGTTAAAAGATGTTAAGGTTAATATACACGACTACAGTTATTTAACGGCTGATAAAATGTACAAAATAAAACTTAAAGAGTTGAATTTTGGAGCGGCCACAGGTAAGCTTAAAATAGATAGGTTTTCGCTTGAGCCGCTATATAGCGAAATGGAGTTTGGCAAAGTAGCAGGCTACGCAAAAGACCGTTATGACATTGAGTTTAGTAATGTTTTGTTAGATAAAATAGATTTGCCACTGTTTATAAAAAAGCGAACAATATGGGCCAAAACAATGGCGATACAAAACGGGCATGTAGAGGTTTTTAACAACAATAGTTTGGCTCACAACAATAATAACAAGCGCGTTGGCAAGTTTCCCCAACAGTTATTGCAAAAGCTAGAAGTTCCAGTACTTATCCAACAAATAAATTTAAAAGACATAGATATTGGCTATGCAGAGTATGATAGAAACAGCAATCAAAAGGGAGTAATATCCTTTAAAAGTACCAGTGGCACATTTAAAAATGTAACCAACTTAGCAACAATTAAGGCCATTAACCCATCAATGCAAGTTGCGCTTACCACTTATTTAATGGGTCAGGGAAAATTGTTTGTTCATTTTAATTTCGATTTAAACTCTGATAAAGGTGCTTTTACCTATGGCGGTGCGCTGAAAGATGTAAATGCAAGGGTGTTGAACCAGATTACAAAACCATTAGGATTGGTGCGCATAAATAGAGGTAATGTAGATGAATTAAGCTTTAAGTTTAAAGCAGATGACGCTGGTGCAGATGGCATTGTAAATTTTAAATATTACGACCTTTCACTTGCGTTGATGGAAAATGATCCTGCGAAAGACCACCTCGTTAAACGGGGGCTTATTTCTTTCCTTGCCAACGCCTTACTTATAAACTCCGAAAATCCATCGGCAGACGGAAAATTTACGTCAGCACCTGTGCATTACGTACGGCAAGAAGGTAGTTCGTTCTTCAACATGCTCTGGCGCAGTCTTTTTGTTGGAGTAAAACATAGCATTGGCATTACCGAAGAAAAAGAAAAGGAAGTAAAGATACACATTGCCAAATTCAAAGAAATGAGGGCAAGCCATGAAGCTCGCAAAGAAAGGCGAATCGAACGTAGAAGACAAAGAGAGAATCGCTAAGAAATAAGGTTTAACCGTTGCGTTTCTAGCTTTAAGCTTTGTGCTTTAGTCTCTAGGCTTTAAGCTTTGTGCTTTAAGCCCTTTATCAATCTATTTTATGAAGAAGTGCATAACTCCGTAAATAATTCCCGCCAACAAAGCAGAGATGGGAATGGTCAGTACCCATGCCCAAATAAGGCTTACGGTAACTCCCCATCTTACGGCAGAAACACTTTTGACCAAACCTACACCAACAATAGAGCCTGTAATGGTGTGCGTGGTAGATACTGGTATTCCAAAATGTTCTGTAATGGCAAGCGTTACCGCTCCAGCGCTTTCTGCGGCAACTCCTTCTAACGCATTTACTTTGGTTATTTTGGTGCCCATCGTCTTAACAATTTTCCAGCCCCCGCTCATCGTTCCCAAACTTATTGCAGAGTAGCAAGCTATTGGAACCCAATTTGGCATAGCGGCAAAATCTGGAATTACCTTTTGTGCAATTAGTGCTGTAGCGATAATGCCCATTACTTTTTGTGCGTCGTTACCGCCGTGGAAAAAACTTAATGCCGCAGAAGACAACAACTGCAAGCGTTTAAACCAACGTTCTGCCACCGCAGGTCTTGCGTTTTTACAGATATTTATAATAAGAAGCGTAATGGCTACAGATATGACTAACCCGATAACTGGCGCCAATACGATAAATGAGACAATTTTTATAATAGGTATCAGATTTACAGCTGCAATTGGGCTGGATCCTAAAAAGAAAGCATTTGTCATCCCAGCACCTGCAAAACCACCTATTAAAGTGTGAGACGAACTAGAAGGTATTCCGTGCCACCACGTAAACAGGTTCCATACAATTGCTGCAATTAGACCAGCCAAAATTACATGCAGCGTTATATAATGTTCTATAACAGTTTTGGCGATGGTATTTGCCACTTTGTGATCTGTAAAGACAAAATAAGCCGCAAAGTTGAAGATGGCTGCCCAAAGAACCGCCTGAAAAGGGGTAAGCACTTTAGTAGAAACCACCGTTGCTATGGAATTTGCTGCATCATGAAACCCGTTGATATAATCAAAAACAATGGCCAATATAACAACGACAATAAGTAAGGTCGAATACATTTTTGTGGGTTACGCGTTTTTTACAAGTATGGTTTCTAATACATTTGCCACATCCTCGCACTTATCAGATGCTTTTTCTATGGTTTGTAGCACTTCCTTTTGTTTAATTAGCTCTATTGCATTGGTCTCAAATTCAAATAATTTTGCTACCGCCATGGTAAAAACATAATCTGCTTGGTTCTCACCGCTATTAATACGTATGCAGGCATCGGCAATTACCCTTATGTTTTTAAAGCTGCGCAATTCTTTTATCGCCTTATCTATATCGGTACACATCTCTACCAATAATTCTGCAATTTTAACAACAGGTTCATCAACGTTGGCAATATTGTACATTTGGATCCGGTTTGCAGTGCCGTAAATGTAATCCGCAACATCGTCTACCGCAGAAGCTAGCTGATGAATATCCTCTCTATCGAAAGGGGTAATAAAGTTTTTGCTTAACTCTAAGAAGATAGAGTGTGTAATGTCATCGCCAACATGTTCTAAGCGCTCTATTTCTTTAAACAGCGTCTTTCTAGCTTCAAGATCCCCAGTGCTAACCATTTCTAGCAAAACCTCTGCAATATGTAGCGCATTGCTACCTGCTTTTTCAAAAAGAGGATGAAATTTTTTATCCTGCGGTGTAAAGAATTTGAAGATGTTGTTCATTTTGCTTAAATAAATATCTCGCAAAAATACTCAATCAATGTTAATTTAATGTTAAGTTATCTGCTATCGTATAAAAAAGCATCTGCCATCATTTTTATTTCTACCCTACTTTATAAATAATAAATTAAAATATGTTTTAGAGCGCGCATATTTGAGGTTTACGATAGGTAATGAACTAAACACGTGGGGTTTATGGACTAAAACTATAGTTTACATACAGATGTATTGCCATTGTGCAATTTTATTAAATGACTGAAATAAAGTTTTTTTCTTCTAAAAATTTGCTTTTGGAGTTTTTTTTGGTTTTTATTGTGAAATAATTGTAGTGTCAAAAAAACTGCGTACTAAAAATTTCAGTTGATGCAACAATTTGAAGTGGTTAACGTAACAATTTATTAGTTAATCGATGAATTAATTTATAATGTTAAATCTATTTATAAATTTGTTTATTGCAACATTAATTGTCAAGTTGCGTTGACTTGAGTATCCTAATTAAAAAAGTAGAAATTAAAAACAAGAACTAAAACTAAAATTTAAAAACAATGGCAAACGCACCAACACCAACAACTGTAAAGAAAAAAGAAAGCTCGTCAACAGCATCAAATTATCTTGCGGTACTTTTAATTCCAATTTGTATCATTATCGGGTTTTGCATCTGGAGATTTGTTTTCGGAGAATCATCTAACTTTATCGACGGTGATAATAGTAAACTTCCTCTACCTGGAAACTACCTAGGAACAGCTTTTAAAGGCGGGCCAATTGTAGCAGTATTAGTAGGATTATTGTTAACTACCATCGTGTTTTCTATTGAGCGATTAATTGTGATCGGCAAAGCAAGTGGCAAAACCAGTTTAGACGTTTTTATGCGTAAAATACAAGGTTTGTTAAGCTCGCACAACATAGATGCAGCAGCGGCCGAGTGCGATAAGCAAGAAGGTTCTGTAGCTAATGTTATTAAATCTGGTTTGAAAAAATACAAAGAGGTTGAAGCAGATTCAACCATGGATGTAGAACAATCTATCGTAGCCATCCAAAAAGAAGTAGAAGAAGCAACGGCATTAGAAATGCCTATGCTAGAACAAAACCTTACCATCATCGCAACTTTGGTATCTATCGGTACTTTGATTGGTTTGTTAGGTACGGTAACAGGTATGATTCGTGCATTTGCCGGTTTGGCAAACTCTGGTGCTCCAGATCAATCTGCACTTGCAGTTGGTATTTCTGAGGCATTGATTAATACAATGACGGGTATTTCTGTATCTACCGTAGCAATTATCATGTACAACATCCTTACTTCTAAAATAGATAAGTTAACCTACGCTATTGATGAAGCTGGTTTTAGCATTGTGCAAACCTACGCTTCGTCGCATAAAAATTAGTTTTTAAAAATAATTTTACCGACTTTATGGAAAGTCGGAGAAAAAATCATCATTATTAAAAATCAATTAAATTATGCCTAGAATTAAAGTTAAAAGAACAAGTACAGTAACTGACATGACCGCCATGTGCGATGTTGCAGCGCTGTTGCTTACCTTCTTTATCTTAACTGCTACGGCGAGACAACCAGAACCGTTGGCAGTACAAACACCTTCATCTACGTATGAATTTAAAGTGCCCGCCGAAAACAACGCCATTTTAACCATTGGACAAGGGGAGGTTTTCTTTGAAGTTGCAGGAAATAAGATAAGAGAAAGTACGCTAGAAAAGATGGGGAAGATATATAACATGACTTTTACCGCAGATGAAAAGCAGCGTTTTTCTGTAATATCAACTTTTGGCGTTCCGATGTCTAACATGAAGCAATTTATTGCCTTGAATGGGGGAGATAGGCTAAAAAAGGGGGTGCAAACGGGAATTCCGTTAGATTCTACAGATAATCAGTTAAAGAACTGGCTATTAAGTGCGCGCCAAGCCACAAAAGACATCAATGGCCAAGAAATGAGGGTTAGTATTAAAGGCGACAGCCAAGAAGGCTACCCGATAATTAAAAAAGTTATTGATATTTTGCAAGATCAGAACGTTAACAAGTTTTTGTTGGTTACAAACGCGGAGGCTAAAAAGAAATAAGAAATGGCAGAATTAAACACAGGCGGAAAAAAATCCGCACCAAGGGTTGATATGACCCCAATGGTAGATTTGATGTTTTTACTGGTTACGTTCTTTATCTTAACCACTTCTATCTCTACCCCGCAGGCAATGGATATAGCAAAACCAGATAAGAACGACAAACACCCGGAGATTAGGCAGGATTTAAAGGCATCTAAAACCATGACCATTCTCTTAGGTAAAAAAGATAAGGTGGCTTGGTATATGGGTACCATAGGTAGTGTTCCTCATTTCGAGAGCCTGTCTCAAATTGATAAGGCAATCATAGACAATAGGAAAACCGCAGATGCATCCGGAGTTCCAGGAGATTTTGTTGTATTGGTTAAGCCAACTTCTGGCGCTACCTTTAAAAATTTTGTAGACATTATGGATGAGTTGGAGATACTAAAAGTTAAAGTAAGGTCAATTGACGACGTCAATATCATGGCTCCGGAGAAAGAATCGATGAAAAGCCAGGGGATATTATAAACCATTAAACCAATAATCATGTCAAAATTAGATATTTATAGGAAAGAATGGCTCGAAGTTGTTTTTGCTGATAAGAACAAAGTGTATGGGGCTTACCAATTGCGTAAAAACGGCCCTGCCAATACTACTAGAGCGCTAATTATAGGCTCTGTAGTATTTATACTTTTATTTTTCTCGCCAAAAATTTACAGCTTGATCAAGGGAGGTCCGGATCATCAAGACGAGCAGTTGAAGGCGCAAGAGGTAATTATAATGCCTCCCAAGCCATTGGATCCGAAAACACCACCGCCGCCACCAGTAGAACCACCGCCACCAAAGGTAGATCAGGTAAAAATGCCCCCTCCAATTGTTAAGCCAGATATAGAGGTGCATGAAGAACCGCCTACGGTAGAAAAATTAAAGGTTGCAGATCCTGGTCAACGAGACATAAAGGGAGATCCTACCGCAGACATTGTAATTAATGAGCCTGTTGGTAATGGTCCAAAAAGAGAAGCTGCGGTTGCGGTAGATGATAACAAGGTCTATGACTTTGTTAGTATAGAAAAGCAACCCGAGTTTCCAGGTGGAATAGAGAAGTTTTACAAATACCTTGGTAATGCGATTCGTTATCCAGCAATGGCGCAAGAAAACAATGTACAAGGAAAAGTTTTCTTAACGTTTGTTGTAGAGAAAAATGGCTCACTTACCGATATTCAAGTGGTAAGAGGACCGGGTAGCGGAACAAACGAAGAAGCTATTAGAGTGTTAAAAGCGAGCCCAAGGTGGAACCCCGGTATTCAAAATGGTGTTCCAGTAAGGGTTAAATTTAACATTGCAGTTAATTTCAACCTTCAATAGTATATGTTGAGTTTTGAGAGTTTTAAGCAAAAATCGCCTATACAGCGATTTTTGCTTATTTTAAGCCTGCTCATGTTCATTTTTTTCGTGGTGATAGGCTTTATGTTTATCTTTTGGAAAGGATTGAATTTAGGGACCATCCAGGCCTATCGGGTGCCGATTGGCATTTTCTTTATTTTATATGGCTTTTTGAGAATGTGGAGTCTAAATAGAAAAAGTAATACATGAAAATGAAGCCTGTTTTTTATGTGTGTTGTTTGGTTTTTCTCTTCGCCTGCAAAGGTAAAAGGAAAGATAGCGCAGCAGGACAAGAAACCCGTACAAGCGGGAGCATGAAGATATTGGTAGACGAGAGTGTAGCGCCAATTGTTCAGCAACAGATTGATATCTTTTCGCTCGATTATCCAAATGCCCACATTATTCCAGTTGTTAGGCCAGAAGAAAAGCTGTTACCGGCATTTTTAAACGATACCATTAGGGTGATTGTACTGCCACGTCTTTTAACAAAAGAAGAAGAGAAGTACTATCAACAGCGTAATATTAGGATCAATTCCTCGCGCTTTGCGGTAGATGGAATTGCGCTAATTACCAATAAAGACAATACAGATAGCACCATAACCGTTAAAGAACTTGTAGACGCTTTGCAAGGAAAGGCTTCTAATAAGAAATTCGTTTTCGACAATGTATATTCTAGTACTTTTCAGTACTTAAAGACCTTAGCTAAGGTAAGTCAGTTGCCTGCCTCTGGTGTATTTGCCAAAGAGAATAGCGACCAAGTGATTCATCTCGTTTCCAAGAATAAGGATTATATCGGCATTTTGGGGGTAAATTGGCTCTCAGATAGAAACTTGAAAATGAAAGATGCTTTATCGACGGTTAAACTGATGGGTGTAAAGAATTTTCCCGGGAAAGTTGGCGATGATCAATTTTATAAGCCAACACAAAACAATTTAATCAGCGGTAACTATCCGCTGCTAAGGAACGTAAATATAATAGATTGCGAAGGAACTGATGGTTTAGGCACAGGTTTTGCTGTATGGCTTCGTAGCCAAAGAGGACAATTAGTTGTTCTAAAGTCAAACTTGGCGCCACATAAAATGATGCCTAGGGTTTTAAATTATGAAAAATAGCACAGAACTACATTTAACAAAAATGTTTTTTTTGAAGTGCAGAAAAAAGTAAGGTTAAAAAAATTAGTAGATTTGGAATCACTAAAACAGAATTTATCAATAGTAACCACAATAGATTAAAAATAAATAACAACTATGAAAATTACAAAGAAGGCTATAGCATTTAACCTGGGGTTAATGGTAATGTGTTCTGCTGTTTTTGCTCAAGATTTAAAGGATGCAAAAAAAGCAATTGACGCAGAACAATACCAGAAGGCATTTGGGATTTTAAAATCACTTGTAAGTTCCAAGCCTTCAGAAGGCGAAAATTATTACAGTTTAGGTATTTTATACCTAAAAACAGGCGCAGCCGATTCGGCAAGGGCTGTATTTAACAAAGGTGTTGCCCAAGATCCAAAGAACAACCTAAATTATATTGGGTTGGGAGAAGCAGATATGTTGGCTGGAAATCCCACATCTGCAAAAACCAATTTCGATAAGGCTATAGATATAGATTCTAGGCATTATGAAACTTACCTAGAAATAGGTAAAGCTTATTTGGCGCAAGATAAACCATCGGATGTGCCGTCGAAGCCAGATTATACCGCTGCTTTGGCCAATATTACAAAGGCTGATGAGATTGATAAAAAAGATGAAAGTGCCGATGTATTTTTGGCCAAAGGTGATGCTTATGCTTTACAGAAAAATAACTCTGAAGCGTTGGGGCCATATTTTAGGGTAAACGATATAGACGCGACAAACATGAGGTCGAAGACTCAAGTCGGACGGATGTATAAAGAATCTCGTGCGTTCCCTGAGTCTGAGAAACAGTTACAAGACGTAATAGCAGCTGATGCAAATTACGGTCCGGCTTATCGCGAGCTTGCTGAGATGTATTTGCAATGGAGCAACTTCGGTGCAGATTCTACAAAATCTGCAAAAGCAATAGAGAATTACAAAAAATACATGAGCTTAACTGATGAATCTGTTCAATCTAAACTTAGGTTTATGCAATTTTTAGCTTATGCAAAAGATTATAAGGAATTACAGAAAGTAGCTTCAAATATAACTGTGCCTGCAAACGATCCAAAAGCCTTAATTGTTACACGCTTAAAAGGTTGGTCTGCGTATGAGAATGGAGATTATCCAAACGCACTTACATACATGCAAGATTTTTTCGCCAAAGAAAAAGATACCACAAAGCTTTTGCCGAACGATTACTTGTATCTTGGTCAAGCGCAAATAAAAGGCGGTAAAGACACTACTGCAGCTATGGCAAATTTAGCTAAGGCGATAGAGAAAGATTCTACTAATTCAGGCGCAATAGGGGATGTTGCAACTGCCCTTTTAAAGGCTAAGAAGTTCAAGGATGCTTTTAATGCCTATAAACTAGCCGTGAAATACAATCCGAATGCAATAGGTTCGCCGTATAATTACTATTATATGGGGCAGGCTGCATTTTATCAATCTTATTATGATAAGAGAGATAAGAAGCCATTTGATGAAAAGATGTTGGTAGAGGCAGATTCTGCATTGACGCATCTGACAAAGGTCGATACTACTTTCGCTTTAGGGGTCTTTACCCAAGCAAGAGTAAACGATTATATTGATCAGGCTAGACAAGCTACAGATCTTAAAGGTTTGGCAATTCCTTACTACGAAAAATACATTTCGATGATTAAGCCAGAAGATCAAGAGAAAAGTAAAAATAACTTACTGGAGTCGTACAATTACATCGGAGCCTATTTTGCAGAAAAAGATAAGCCTAAGGCGATTGAGAATTTAGAGAAGAGCGCGGCGTTAGATCCACAAGGATCTTATGCACCACTTAAGCTCAAAGAGCTTAAGGCAGCACCTGCCAAGAAAAAAAAGTAGCCGCTAAATAATATTGATAAAAAAGGTAGGATTTTTAATCCTGCCTTTTTTTATTAGTTTTGCAGTATAATATATATCAAATGCAGACCGCACAAAGTACGCCAATAGATTTTCTTCCCATTCTTTTCCAAGTTATAGTGGCAATGGGTTTTGTAGTGGTAACGCTGTTTGCCACACACTTTTTAGGGCCAAGAAGGAAAACCAGCGATAAGTTGGAAACCTTTGAAGCAGGTGTAAAAGTGGTGGGTAATGCACGTCAGCCCTTTTCTATAAAGTATTTTGTAGTCGCCATTCTTTTTGTGCTTTTCGATATTGAGGTTATTTTTATGTACCCTTGGGCTGTAAACTTTAGGGCATTAAAAATGGATGGAATGATAGAGATGTTCATTTTTATGGGGACACTTTTGCTTGGCTTTATATACGTTATAAAAAAGAAAGCGCTAGATTGGAACTAGGTAAAAAAGGCGCATAAAATAAAATGTAATGCTCAAACACCAGCAATTATTTAGATTGCTTCTAAATGAGACTAGCTTTCTGTATTAGTTTTTAAATAATGTAAATTTGTGCTTTAACTGTAACCAGTTGAGCATTTTTTATTTATAACCATGAGTGAAATTAATTTGGTAGACGCTCCTCCGGGAATAGAAGGCTCTGGCTTTTTTGCCACTTCTATGGACAAAGTAATTGGCCTGGCTCGTTCTAATTCATTGTGGCCGCTTCCTTTTGCTACTTCTTGCTGTGGGATAGAATTTATGGCAACCATGGGTTCACATTATGATTTGGGTAGGTTTGGCGCAGAGCGATTAAGTTTTTCTCCACGTCAGGCAGATGTACTTATGGTAATGGGAACCATCGCAAAAAAAATGGGGCCAGTGTTAAAGCAAGTGTATATTCAAATGGCCGAACCTAGATGGGTAATGGCAGTTGGTGCTTGTGCAAGCAGCGGTGGTATTTTCGATTCTTATTCTGTACTGCAAGGTATAGATGAAGTAATTCCGGTAGATGTTTATGTACCCGGTTGCCCACCAAGACCAGAGGCCATTTTAGATGGTTTTCAACGCATACAAGATTTGGTAAAAAACGAATCGGGTAGACGCAGAAACTCTGAGTACTATAAAAATCTTTTAGGCCAATACGGAATTAAATAATGGAGGAAACAACGTTAAATCAAAATTTGGTAGAAAAGCTGCAGTCGGCATTTGGCGATCGAATAGTTGCAATTTCAGAGCCTTATGGACTATTAACTTTTTCTACCTCAAAAGATGCAATCATAGAGGTGCTTAAGTTTATAAAAGATGAGCTTCAGTTTGGTTTTTTAACCGACATAACAGCGGTTCATTATCCCGGAAAAAAGGAAGGCATAGCAGTTGTATATCACCTACACAATATGGTACAGCGGATAAGGATCCGGGTAAAGGTTTTTTTAAGCGAAAATCATCCCGCCATTCCTACCGCTACAGTTTTGTGGCAGGCTGCCAACTGGATGGAACGCGAAACTTATGATTTTTTCGGGGTGAAATTTGAAGGCCATCCAGATTTGCGAAGAATTTTAAATATGGATGATTTGGGCGTATATCCAATGCTTAAGCAATATCCGTTAGAAGATCCAAACAGAGTTGATAAAAAAGACGAGTTTTTTGGTAGATAAAACTCCATTTATCCCTAACGGGATGGTGATAGATTATAGAATTAAATAATTAACAAAATTGAAAGGATTCTCCTTTTGGGAGATTTAGAGGCTATGGACCATAACCATCCCGTATATACCGATAACGATCCACAGAGCGAGCTGGTAACGCTCAACCTTGGGCCAACGCATCCAGCAACCCATGGTGTTTTCCAAAATGTACTGCAAATGGATGGCGAACGCATTGTTAGTGCCGTTTCTACCATTGGATACATTCATCGCGCCTTTGAGAAAATAGCAGAACATCGGCCGTTTTATCAAATTACCCCGCTTACAGATAGAATGAACTATTGTTCGTCGCCCATAAATAACATGGGTTGGCACATGACAGTAGAAAAGCTCTTGGATATAAAAATGCCTAAACGTGTAGATTACCTTCGGGTAATTATTATGGAGCTTTCCAGAATTTCAGATCACATTATCTGCAATACCATTATTGGGCAAGATACTGGTGCCACAACAACATTTTTGTATCTTTTCCAATTTCGCGAGCATATTTACGAAATCTATGAAGAGATTTGCGGCGCAAGGCTTACCACTAATATCGGAAGAATAGGTGGGTTAGAAAGAGATTTTAACGAAATTGCTTTTGCTAAGATTGATAAGTTTTTAAAGGAGTTTCCCGTTGCACTTAAAGAATTCGAGAATCTGTTAAACAGAAATAGAATTTTTATCGATAGAACTGCAGATGTTGCAGCAGTTAGCCAAGAAAACGCATTAAGCTACGGTTGGACCGGGCCATTGCTTAGGGCAACTGGTGTAGATTATGATGTTCGCATAACTGACCCTTACTCCTCTTATCAAGATTTTGATTTCGAAGTACCGGTTGGCACAAAAGGCGATATTTACGATCGCTATTTGGTTAGAAACGAAGAGATGTGGCAGAGCATGCGCATTATAGAACAAGCGTTAGAAAAGATTAAGGGAGAGCCAAAAGGTATTTTTCATGCCGAAGTACCCGATTTTTATTTGCCACCTAAGCAAGAAGTGTATAACAATATGGAAGCGCTTATCTATCATTTTAAAATTGTAATGGGAGAACTTGATGCGCCGAAGGCAGAAATTTACCATGCGGTAGAAGGTGGAAATGGTGAGGTTGGTTTTTATTTGATTAATGATGGTGGCCGTACACCGTATAGGCTTCATTTCCGCCGACCTAGTTTTGTAAACTATCAAATGTTTGCCAAAATGAGCGAGGGAATGTTGCTTTCTGACGCGATTATAAACATGAGTAGTATGAATGTTATTGCAGGAGAATTAGATGCTTAAAGTAGAAGAACAACCACCTGTAGAATTTTCATCAGCTTTGCTTAAAAAGTTTGATGAAGTAAAAGGACGCTATCCGGCAGGCAAAGAAAAATCAGCATTGTTGCCTCTATTACATTTGGTGCAGGCAGAGTATCTTTGGATAAGTACGCAGGCGATGGATAAAGTGGCAGAATATTTAGAGATTTTGCCAATCGAAGTGTATGAAGTTGCTACTTTTTACAGCATGTACTTTTTGGAACCAAAAGGCAAGTATGCTATGGAGGTTTGTAGAACCGGACCGTGTTGTTTGGTTGGCGCAGAAAAAATATTAACTCACTTAGAGGAAAAGCTTGGTGTTAAAGAAGGAGAAGTTACAGCAGACGGGCTTTTTAGCTTTAGAGGCGTAGAATGTTTGGCTGCTTGCGGGTATGGGCCAGTGTTACAAATTAGTCCAGATTACACGTTTTACGAAAACCTTACACCAGAAAGTGTAGATAAATTGATTGAAGAATTAAAAAAACAAGATTTGAGAAACTAGATATGAGATTTGAGAACTGGCAATACGTCTAAAATCTCACATCTCACATCTCACATCTAAGAGAAATGGGTCGCAAATTACTACTAGAACATATAAACGTAGCAGGCATTAATACTTTTGATGTCTATCGCCAAAAAGGTGGTTATCGCGCTGTGGAGAAAGCTTTAAAAACCATGTCTCCAGAAGATATTGTAGACGAGGTTAAAAAATCTGGTCTTCGTGGCAGGGGCGGTGCTGGTTTTCCTACTGGGATGAAATGGAGCTTTTTGGCCAAGCCAGAAGGTGTTCCCCGCTATTTGGTTTGCAATGCGGATGAATCTGAACCTGGCACTTTTAAAGACCGATATTTGATGACCTATATCCCTCATGCACTTATAGAAGGGATGATTATTGGCAGTTTTGCGCTTGGAGCAAAAACCTCTTACATTTATGTGCGTGGTGAAATGATGCCACAGATTCGTATTTTAGAAAAGGCAATTGCAGAAGCAAAGGCAGCTGGTTTTTTAGGAAAAAATATTTTAGGCACTGGTTACGATTTAGAAGTGTATGTGCACCCTGGTGGTGGAGCTTATATTTGTGGCGAAGAAACTGCTTTGTTAGAATCGTTAGAAGGCAGAAGAGGCAATCCGCGGATAAAACCACCTTTCCCTGCAATTGCTGGTTTATATGGTTGCCCTACTGTGGTAAACAATGTAGAGTCGATTGCTGCTGTCGTTCCAATTATTAACGATGGCGCCGAGGAATATGCTAAAATAGGGATTGGCCGGAGTACTGGCACCAAATTGATTTCTGCGGGCGGAAATGTTGCCAAGCCCGGTGTTTATGAGATAGAATTAGGCTTGCCTGTAGAAGAATTTATTTATTCTGAGGAATATTGTGGCGGAATAGCAAATGGTAAAAAGTTAAAAGCTACCGTAGCTGGCGGCTCTTCTGTACCTATTTTGCCCGCTAACTTAACCCTTAAGCTTGCCAACGGCGAACCACGGTTAATGAGCTATGAATCGCTTTCCGAAGGTGGTTTTGCAACAGGTACCATGCTTGGCTCTGGTGGTTTTATCGCTTTTGACGAAGATCAATCTATTGTGCGCAACACTTGGAATTTTGCTCGGTTTTATAGCCACGAAAGTTGTGGACAATGCTCGCCTTGTAGAGAAGGAACCGGTTGGATGGAAAAAGTATTGCATAGAATAGTGCATGGTAATGGAAACATGAGCGATATAGACCTATTGGTAAATGTTGCTAAAAATATAGAAGGAAATACCATTTGCCCGTTGGGCGATGCTGCGGCCTGGCCCGTTGCAAGTGCAATACGTCATTTTAGAGACGAATTTGAATGGTATGTAAATGAGCCAATTAAAAGCCAAAGCCAAAGTTATGGTTTGGCAAATTATACGGTGCCGATTGAAAAATCAGTGGCAGTAGAAGGAGAAAAAATTCAAAATTAAAAAGTAAAAATGTCTGAAGGCAAGGCTTATGATATTAAAATTAGATGAGGAGTGAATAATTTTTTTTCTAATAAAAAAAGAAATGGAGTATTGCTTAACAAAGAAAGGTGTAGCGCGAGGGTTGTTTTTTACTGCCCATGATCCTTTTTACGATATTTCGAATAGAGGGTCATATTGTATATCAACAAATATAATTAAGATTGTAATTTCAGCAATTCAAAATAATTACAACATAAAACAGGCATCCATTAAAGGAGGAGCCATGTTTGACTATTATTTTTTGAACACAGCAACGCCTTTTTTAGAAAATAAGGTGTTAGAATATGATAAAATTAACAATAGGCTATCGGTTATCGTACAACCGTTGGGAAAACCAAGTTTAATATTCGATGGAAAGAGTCTGTTTTCATATAAAGGCTCTGGGCGAAACAACTTGGAAATGACTTTAGCTGCTCTGTCCGGAATAAAAAAATCGGACGGAAGTTATGTGTACGATCCTTTACCTAATGGAGTATATAAAGTCAATAGACATATAGAAGAAATGATGTTAATGGAATGATAAGAGATGGTTACGGCTTTTCTATGGATATTATCCCTAAGTTTGTAAGTATTAATAATGTGAAAATGAACAGGACAGAGTTGCGAATACATCCCGACGGGAATAATCCCGGAAGCGCTGGATGTATTGCATTAGCAGCAAATAAAGACCAACTTAATGACTTTTATCTTAAAATGACTGTTTATATAAAAAGCTTTAAAGAGGTTGAACTAACTGTTAGTGACTGTAACAACCCTAATGTGTTATTTAATAGAAATTCAAAGAAGAAAAAAATTAATGAATAGACATTGGTTGATTATCGGTTTTATTTTTTTCGGAACAATTTTTAAAGTAGAAGCTCAAGAAATTTTTAATTCGGATGTACATGAAACTGGCTTGTTTAACTTTGATTATAAGGTAAATAATGTAGCACTTTACGATGATAAAAGTTTGACAGATACCTTTGGAAAGGAAGTCTGGGAAAAACATGAATTTGAAGGCAACAAATTATTCCCAAGAATTGAAATCTTAAATAAAAATGGGAACCAATTACTAAGGCTTTATTTTCATTATGGAGGGAGTAAAAATGAAGTTGCCGGAATGGAAATTTTACAAAAACCTATTGGATATAAGTTTAACAAAAAAATAATTAGGTCAAATGAAAATATATTTAAGAGTGCATTAGGTATATCGATAGGAGCTTCCAAGAAATGTGTTCTTGAAAAGATCGGAAAAAAGTATAACATTAGTAGAGATAAAAAATTAGTAGAAACAATTACTTATTATACCAACAACGAGAAGGCCAAAGTATTTAGAAAATTTAATGGAATAGGTTATAAAATAATTTGTAAGTTCTGCTTTTGGGTTTGAATACCCCTAGCTGGTACAAATAGGATAATTGCTAGCTTGGTAGAAACACTGAGCAAGACGATATAAAAAGATAAAGATTATCATTAATCATGAGTGATAAAGTAAAAGTTACTATAGACGGAATAACGGTAGAGGTAGATAACGGAACCACTATATTAAATGCTGCAAGGCAAATTGGTGGGGAAATTGTGCCGCCTGCCATGTGTTACTATTCTAAGTTAGAAGGTAGCGGAGGTAAATGCCGTACCTGCATTGTTAAAGTAAGCAAAGGTTCTGAAAAAGATCCTAGGCCAATGCCAAAATTAGTGGCATCATGCCGTACCACGGTAATGGATGGAATGGAAGTGCTAAACATCACTTCGCCCGAGGTGCTAGAAGCACGCGCTGGAGTGGTAGAGTTTTTGTTGATCAATCACCCCTTAGATTGCCCGATCTGCGATCAAGCAGGTGAATGTGATTTGCAGAATTTGAGTTACGAACATGGCTTGCAGAAAACACGCTATGAGTTTATACGCAGAACCTTCGACCGGATAGATGTTGGCGATAAAGTACAGTTGCACATGAACAGGTGTATTCTTTGTTACCGCTGTGTATACGTGGCAGACCAACTTACAGATAAACGAGTTCATGGAATATTAAATAGAGGCGATCATTCTGAAATATCTACCTACATATCTAATATAATCGATAATGATTTTTCTGGAAATGTAATTGACGTTTGCCCTGTTGGAGCGTTGACAGATAAAACTTTTAGGTTTAAAAATAGGGTGTGGTTTACAAAACCTGTGCAGGCGCATAGAGATTGTTCGCATACAAACTGTAAAGGAGAAGTAACACTTTGGTATCGTGGTGAAGATGTGCTAAGAGTTACAGCGCGGAAAGATGAGTTTGGCGAAGTAGAATCTTTTATTTGCAACGAATGTAGGTTCGATAAGAAAAGTACTACAGATTGGGTAATCGAAAAACCAACTCATATAGACGATACTTCTGTAATTTCTTCAAACCATTACGAAACTTTAATACCTTTGCCGGTAATTAAACCCAACCCGGCTTTGCAGGCTGCAAACGAGATCGAGTTACATAAAAAAGTAAAATACTAATGGAGAGCGGTTTCATTTTAGAGAAATTTATATTGGTGGTCGTAATTTTCGGCATCACCTTGCTCATCGCAATGTATTCTACTTATGCAGAGCGTAAGGTTGCTGCTTTTTTGCAGGATAGGTTAGGGCCAGATCGAGCAGGGCCTTTCGGTATGTTACAGCCTTTGGCCGATGGTTTAAAAATGTTTATGAAGGAGGAAATCATCCCAACTTCTGCAAACAAATGGCTTTTTATGGTTGGTCCAGGCTTGGCAATGCTTACAGCATGTATTGCAAGCGCGGTAATTCCTTGGGGAAGCCCAATGATTGTAAATGGAAGAACCATTCCACTGCAGGTTAGCGATATTAACGTTGGAGTTTTGTATATTTTTGGAGTGGTATCTTTGGGCGTTTATGGCGTAATGATTGGTGGTTGGGCATCTAACAACAAGTATTCGTTGTTGAGTGCTATACGTGCAGCATCGCAAAACATCAGCTACGAAATTGCCATGGGCTTATCTATCATCGCTTTATTGTTGATGACAAATACCCTTAGCTTAAAAGAAATTGTAGATCAACAACATGGCTGGCGTTGGAATGTGCTTTATCAGCCGGTAGGCTTTTTAATTTTTATGATTTGCGCGTTTGCAGAAACAAATAGAGCGCCATTCGATTTGCCAGAATGTGAAACCGAACTTATTGGGGGCTACCATACCGAGTATTCATCTATGAAACTGGGTTTTTATCTGTTTTCTGAATACATCAACATGTTCGTTTCATCGGCTGTGATGGCAACTTTGTATTGGGGTGGTTATAACTATCCGGGTATGGATTGGGTTGCTGCACACGTAGGAACAATTGCTGCCCCGCTTATTGGAACTGCAGTTTTATTCGTAAAAATATTTATTTTTATCTTTATATTTATGTGGGTTAGGTGGACTATTCCGCGTTTCCGGTATGATCAATTGATGAATTTGGGTTGGCGGGTATTAATACCTTTGGCCATAGCAAATATTGTTGTTACAGGCATTGTAATAGCAATAATAGAGAAGTTTTAAATGCTCATCCCGATTGGGGATGGAGATTACATATTATTTAAATGCCCGTTTTGGGGTTGGGGTTATGGAAGCATTAACAAAAAGTAAAAAAGTACTAGAACAAAAGCCGTTAAGCTTTATGGAGAAAATATATCTCCCCGCAATTGGTAAGGGTATGGCCATTACTTTTAGCCATTTGTTCAAAAAAACGGCTACTGTAAGGTATCCCGAGGTGCAGAGAGAATTCTCTGTAAACTTTAGAGGCCTGCATTCACTAAAGCGAGACGAAGAGGGTAGAGAACGTTGTACTGCTTGCGGACTTTGTGCTTTATCTTGCCCAGCAGAGGCCATTACCATGATTGCTGCAGAGGCAAAACCAGAAGAAAAGCATCTTTACAGAGAAGAGAAGTATGCGGCTACTTATGAGATTAACATGTTGCGCTGCATCTTTTGTGGGTTGTGTGAAGAAGCCTGCCCAAAAGAAGCGATTTATTTAGATGGGCCAATTGTACCTGCAGATTATTTACGTAAGGATTTTATTTACGGAAAGGATAAGTTGGTAGAGGAGCCGTTACAAATGAAAAAATAATAAATAGATTGGTCATGCTGAATTTATTTCAGTATCTCTTAAATATAATAAGACGCTGAAATATAAGGCGAAACTCTCTTAAATTCATAAGAAAGTAAGGGGGATTGGCGGAAAGTTCAGGCAAAGAAAATAAAGATTGCTTCCCCGAAGGGTCGGGACAGGCAGTGGCTTCGCAACGACGACATGAAGAAACAAACAATAAAAACTAAATAAATGGGTGCACAAGTATTCTATTTCGTGGCAACTTTAAGCGTAATCTTTTCGCTTATGGTCATTTTTGCAAAGAACCCGGTGCATAGCGTTATATATTTGATTATTACGTTTTTTACCTTTACGGTTCACTACATTTTGTTAAATGCACAGTTTTTGGCCGTAGTGAATTTTATTGTTTATATGGGTGCAATTATGGTGCTTTTCTTATTTGTGCTCATGTTGCTCAACCTTAATAAAGAAACAGAGCCATCTAAGTCGCCATTAATTAAAATAGTTGGTGTAATTGCCGGCTGTTGTTTAGTTGTAACCCTTATTGGCTCATTTAAGGCTGTTTCTATTACAAACCCCCTAACGCTAAAATCTCCAAACTTAGGTTTGGTAGAAAACTTGGGCGATGTATTGTTTCATAAATTTTTATTGCCATTCGAACTTTCATCCTTATTGCTGCTGTCTGCTATGGTTGGCGCAGTCTTATTATCAAAAAGAGATTAAGTAACACTTAATATGCAAAATATAACTACTCAAATGCAGGGCGTTCCACTTAACCACTATATCTGGTTTTGCGCCATCATTTTCACCATCGGTGTAGTGGGCGTACTTACACGCAGAAACGCCATCGTAATTTTTATGTCGATTGAGTTGATGTTGAATGCTGTAAATCTGTTACTCGCTGCTTTTTCTGTTTATCATAACGATCCATCGGGACAAGTATTTGTGTTTTTTATTATGGCCTTGGCAGCAGCCGAGGTGGCCATTGGCCTCAGTATTATTGTAATGGTTTATAGAAATACTAAATCTATAGATATTAATGTGTTGAATCGCCTTAAGTGGTAAATATATTTTGCTTGTAATGACAATAGAAAATTTAATTTGGTGGGTTCCGTTGCTTCCTTTACTGGGGTTTTTGATTAATGGACTTGGCAGAAACACATTATCAAAACAACTGATAGGCTTTATAGGTAGCGGTGTTGTATTGGCTTCGTTTATCATAAGCATAATCATTTTCTTCCAGCTAAGTGGCGGTGTAGAAAAACAGCATACGGTTTTGCTCTTCGACTGGATTAGTGCAGGCAAACTGACCATTCCGTTGTCTTTTTTGGTAGATCCGCTTAGCTCCATGATGCTTCTGGTAATTACCGGCGTAGGATTCTTGATCCATTTATATTCGATTGGTTATATGCACAGCGACGAGGGTTTTGGTAAGTTTTTTAGTTACTTAAACCTCTTTGTTTTTTTTATGCTGTTGCTAGTGCTTGGCTCCAACTACATTGTTATGTTTATCGGTTGGGAAGGCGTAGGCTTATGTTCTTACCTACTTATTGGCTTTTGGTATACTAACGGTAGTTTTGCATCTGCCGCGAAGAAAGCTTTCATCATGAATAGGATAGGAGATTTGGGTTTCCTATTGGGCGTCTTTTTAATGTTCAACTTTTTTGGCAGTATAGAATTTGCCAAGGTTTTTCCTCAGGCAGCAAACATGCTTCCGGGTAACCATACCATTGTACTTATTACCGTTTTGTTATTTGTGGGCGCCTGTGGAAAGTCGGCACAATTGCCACTGTTTACATGGTTGCCAGATGCCATGGCGGGCCCAACTCCGGTTTCTGCCCTGATCCATGCAGCCACAATGGTTACCGCAGGTATTTATATGATTGTCCGTAGCAGTGTGCTTTTTGATTTGGCGCCATTCACTCAAAATATCATCGCGATTATCGGAACACTTACCGCACTCATTGCAGCCATCATCGCGCTCACCCAAACAGATATAAAAAAGGTACTTGCTTATTCTACAGTTTCTCAGTTGGGTTATATGTTTTTAGGGTTAGGTGTGGGTGCATACGCTGGTTCTTTTTTCCATTTGTTAACACATGCTTTCTTTAAAGCGTTGTTGTTTTTAGGGGCTGGTTCGGTAATACACGCCATGCACCACGAACAAGATATGAGGTCGATGGGTGGTTTAAGAAAAAAATTGCCTATCACTTTTATCACCATGATGATTGCCACAATTGCAATTTCTGGAATCCCACCATTCTCGGGCTTCTTTTCTAAAGACGAAATTTTAGCAAACGCTTATGAACATAACCGAGTGTTATGGGTAATTGGTGTGTTTACCGCCTTCTTAACAGCTTTTTATATGTTTAGGATGATGTTTTTAACGTTCTTTGGCAAATACCGAGGTACGCATCATCAAGAAGAGCATGTGCACGAGTCGCCTGCCGTAATGACTTTGCCATTAATAATATTGGCTGTATTGGCAGCTTTTGGCGGTATGATAAACATTCCGCATATATTTGGCGGTAACGAGTGGTTAGCCCATTGGTTAACTGGCGCTAATGTGGGCCAACATGAGCTTGGCCTAGATCACGCAACAGAATATTTGTTAATGGGTATTTCTGTCTCTGCAGCTCTTGTTGCAATCTTCTTTGCATATAGCCGCTATGTTAAAACAAACCATGTACCAGTTGCAGATGCCGCACCACGCTCGCTGATGGCTAAAATATCTTATCATAAATTTTATCTTGATGAGATTTACGATTTCATTATTGTAAAGCCTTTGGATGGATTATCTAGGTTTTTCTACAAGGTAATGGACATCAAATTTATAGATGGCATAGTAAACGGGCTTGGATGGAGCACCAAAGAAACAAGTAAGGGCATAAGGTTATTACAATCTGGAAACGTAGGTTTCTATATATTTATGATGGTTTTTGGAATCATCGCATTGCTGTTATATACATTTTTATACATATAAAAAAAGGGTTCAAAATTTTACTGATGGAACAACTTTTACTTCTTTTATTTATTCCTTTATTGGGCGCATTGGTAACTACGTTTGCAGGCAAGCAGGCAAAAATGGTTGCTGTTGCATTTTCTGCCGTCTCTTTGGCCATTGCGCTTTATCTAGTTTTTTCCTTTGTGCCAGATGCTTCTACGCAGTTTGAGGTGAACTTGCCATGGATACATGAATTGGGGATTAATTTTCATGCTGGAATAGACGGCATTAGCATGCTGGTGGTGTTACTTACCAATGTGCTTATCCCTATTATTATTTTGTCGAGCATAAAACACGATTATAAAAATCCAGGTGCTTTTTATGCACTAATTCTCTTTATGCAATGCGGCATGTTAATGGTTTTTACCGCCATGGATGCCTTTTTGTTTTACATCGGTTGGGAAGCTGCACTGATTCCTATTTACTTTATTTGTGCTGTTTGGGGAGGAAAAGACCGCATCCGCATCAACATGAAGTTTTTTGTCTACACCATTGCGGGTTCGTTATTTATGCTGATGGGCATCATTTTTCTGTATCTTCAGAACCCTGCACATAATTTCGAAATTCAATCGTTTTACAACCTTAACCTCGATGCCGCCCAACAAAGCTGGATATTTTGGGCCTTCTTTTTAGCTTTTGCCATTAAAATGCCAATTTTTCCTTTCCATACTTGGCAGCCAGATACTTATACCGCCGCACCAACTCCTGGAACCATGCTGCTGTCGGGTATTATGCTTAAAATGGGTATTTATGGGTTAATTAGGTGGTTATTGCCGATTGCTCCGAAAGGCGTGCAAGAATGGGGAGATTTAGCTTTGGTGCTTTCTATAATCGGTATCGTCTATGCATCCATCATTGCATTTACCCAAAGAGATGCCAAGCGTCTTATCGCTTATTCGTCTATAGCGCACGTAGGGTTGATCTCTGCTGCAATTTTTGCTTCTTTCAGTCTTGGCAATCAGGGTACAGAAGGACTTCAAGGCGCAATGATCCAAATGCTTAGTCATGGAATTAACGTAATTGGGTTATTCTTTGTTGTGGACATTATATTTTCTCGCTTAAAAACAAATACCATTGCAGATTTAGGCGGTATTGCTAAAATGGCGCCGCATCTGTCTATTGCATTTCTAATTATTTTATTGGGAACGGTTGCTTTGCCAGGAACCAACGGTTTTGTTGGCGAGTTTTTACTGTTATTGGGCGTTTACCATTATAGTATTTGGGCTGCAGCTTTTGCTGGTTTAACTATGATTTTTAGTGCGGTCTACATGTTTAGAATGTATCAAAAAACAATGCTTGGCAAAACCAATACCCTAACATCAGGCATGACAGATATCAAAGGATCAGAAAAATTAGTGTTGTACACCATCTGTTTCTTGGTCATAGCAATCGGCGTTTATCCAAAGCCAATTCTACATTTAACAGAAGCATCGGTACAACATTTATTAGAACAAGTACACCAAAAATTAATTCAGTAACAGAGCAATGAATATTATTATTACCATTAGTATTACCGCCTTTATTGTGCTTTACGCAGGTTTGTTTAAAGCAAGCAAGGCGTTATTGCCACTAGCTATTGTTGGTTTATTAACTGCTTTGGGCTTCGCTTTCTTTAATTGGAATACCAACGTGGTGTATTACGATATGATGAAGATGGATAATTTTGCCATAGCTTTTTCATCGCTTTGTGTCATAAGTACTTTATTTGTACTGCTGCTATCTCAAAATTATTTTTCTAGCAAAGGCGAACACATTGCAGAATATTTTACGCTCATTCTGTTCTCCCTTGCGGGGATGGTTATGATGGTCTCTTTCCAAAATATGGCCATGTTGTTTATTGGGATTGAAATAATGTCGGTAAGCTTGTATATTCTAGCTGGAATTAGAAAGTCTGATTTTGCCTCGAACGAAGCGTCGTTGAAATATTTTTTAATGGGCGCTTTCTCTACAGGATTTTTATTATTCGGGATAACGCTTCTTTATGGCGCAACTGGTACGTTTGATTTGTTGGCTATTAAAGAATACGTGCTGAATAATTCGACTAGTATTTCTCCATTATTTTACCCAGGGATTATTCTGATGCTGATTGGACTGTGTTTTAAAGTTGGCGCAGCACCTTTTCATTTCTGGGTGCCAGATGTGTACGAAGGCTCTCCAACTTTAGTTGCCACATTTATGGCAACAGCCGTAAAAACGGCCGGATTTGCCGCTTTTCTAAGATTGTTTTTATTCGCACTAGCGCCCTTACACGATTTCTGGGAGCTCCCGTTAACCGTTATTGTATTTTTAACCTTGTTTATAGGGAACGTAACAGCGCTATTTCAAAAGAACTTTAAGAGAATGTTGGCTTATTCCAGTATTTCTCACGTAGGTTATATGATTTTTGCGCTCGTTGAACTAAATCAAGGCAGTAGCACTAAGATCTTGTTTTATGCAGCTGCATACACATTTGCTACCATAATTGCTTTTGCCGGATTGATTTTGGTAAAGCAGCGTACAGGTAACGATAGTTACGAGAGTTTTAACGGTTTAGGAAAGCGTAGCCCGATGCTTGCAGTATGTATGGCCATAGCACTACTTTCGCTAGCCGGAATACCATTAACAGCGGGCTTTATCGGAAAATACGTGATGTTCGTAAACGTAATGCAAAATTACCATGTGTACTTAGTTGGCTTTGCGATACTTAACGCACTAGTTGGGTTCTATTACTATTTTAAGGTAATTATTGCCATGTACTTTAAAGATGGAGATGAAGTTAGCCTTGTCATACCTACCCAATATAAATTGGTAATGGTGCTATCTGCGGTGATAACCATTATTCTGGGCATATATCCTTCGCTGCTTTTACACTTGCTGTAGCGCCTGGTTATTTCAGGCCCCTTACGTGCAACAAAATTGGAAAAGTACAAGGTCATAAAGGAAATTGTGAATTTTAAAATGGTTGCTATGCTTGGTTTTGTATTGCTTACGCAACATGAATTTAGCAACAAGACAGGAAAAATAGCACAGCAATTTTTCAATAACAAAACAATACCTGCTTCTTTTGGTAAACCTTTTTAATTAAATTTGCGCTACTATAATGATAATGTGATTGAACAACTTAATCAAAGATGGAATGTAACGTTTTCTATTACATGGATTTAACAATAAGATATTTTAGAGCAAAGGCAAGTAGGCTATTAAATAATTTAAGTTATGAACGTATTGCTAGACATAAAAGACGATAAAGTGGATTTCGTAATGGAACTATTACGAAACTTATCATTTGTAAAGGCTGAACCTATAAGCCCTTCGAAGGCGAAATTTTTTAAAGAATTGAAAGCATCGGTAGAGGAAGTAGTATTGGCGAAACAAGGTAAGATAAAATTGCAAACCGCAGAGCAATTATTAAGTGAGCTATAATATAGAAGTTACGGCCTATTTTGGTAAACAATTAAAGCGCTTGGCTAAAAAATTTCCTTCTCTTAAAAATGAATATGCAGACCTTATCAATGTTTTGAAAGAAAACCCAGAACAAGGAATTAACCTTGGAAACAAATGTTATAAAATACGCCTATCTATTGCATCGAAGCAGAAAGGGAAAAGTGGCGGAGCAAGAGTAATCACTCACATAAAAGTTGCAGAAACTACAATCTACTTTCTTTCTATCTACGATAAATCAGAGCAGTCGGACATAACTGATAAAGAGCTTGACAATTGGCTTAGGGACATTGAATAAAAATAGCCTGTATTTTAGTGTGATATGTTTTTTTTTTTCGAAAAAAAAGTCAAGATTTGGCAACTTTCAGCTGATTAGAAACTTACATAAAATCCCCTCTTAAAACTTACGCAAGGTAGTACAAAAAGGAAACTTCAATGGGCAGTTAGCACAAAAAGAGATTACAGTAAAAGATGGAAGAATTTTTGGCAAAAAAATAATTTTTTAACGGACTATTTAAAATCCTGCACTTCCCTCAATTTTTAATATTTATTTGTAGTTTTACGAATAACTGATTATGCAAGAATTTTGGAATAGCCTGCACCAACTCATTTCTCCAGATAAACTTTTAAGAGAAGGTGGTTTTTATGTTGTGCTATTCATTATTTATGCAGAAACAGGTCTTTTCTTTGGTTTTTTCCTTCCGGGCGATTATTTGCTTTTCTTGGCAGGGATGTTTGTTGCCACCGGAAAATTGGACGTTCATATAAGCACGCTCATTATTGGCCTAATCATTGCTGCTATATCAGGTAACTTTACAGGTTTTTGGTTTGGGCGAAAAACCGGGCCAGCGCTTTACAAACGCAATGACAGCCTTTTTTTTAAGAAGCGTTATTTACGGGCTGCCGAAGAATACTACAAAAAACAAGGAGCATTTGCGCTAATTATGGGCAGGTTTGTTCCAATTGTTAGAACATTTGCGCCAATAGTTGCAGGTATAGTTAAATTAGATGAAAAGAAATTTGCTCTATATAATGTAGTTGGCGCAGTCTTATGGGTAACATCTCTAACTATGCTCGGCTATTTTTTAGGCAAAAAATTTGAGAAAGAAATTACAGATTATCTTTTTTATATAATTATTGGATTTATATTAATAACAACTATTCCATTATTAATTACCTTTGTAAAAAACAGAGCAGATAAATCCTCTGATAAGGAAAACTTAGATATTAATTAGAAACAATGGCGAATGACGATCATCATGCTTGGCACTCCGTATCTCCGGGCAAAAATACACCAGAAATAGTTAACGCAATTATAGAGATCCCTAAAGGCTCTAAGGCAAAATACGAAATAGATAAAGAGTCGGGATTGATTAAATTAGATCGCGTGCTATTCTCTTCGGTTATGTATCCTGCCAACTACGGCTTTATTCCTCAAACCTACTGCGATGACAAAGATCCATTAGATATTTTGGTGTTGTGCTCTGTAGATGTTTACCCAATGACGCTTATCGAAGCAAAAGTAGTTGGCGTTATGCACATGGTAGACGGTGGCGAGCAAGACGATAAAATTATTGCAGTTGCCCACCATGATATGTCTGTAAACTACATTAACGACCTAGATGAATTACCACCTCATCAAATGAAGGAAATTGTACGGTTTTTTCAAGATTACAAAGCCTTAGAAGGAAAAAATGTAACCATAGAGCATTTACTTGGGCTACGCTATGCGCATAAAGTGATTTTGGAAAGTATAGAGCTTTACAACAAGTTATTTAGAAATAAAGCCTAATGGGTTGGGATTTATTTTGGACATTTTCTTTAGTTGTATTAAACGGTTTTTTCGTTGCGGCTGAGTTTGCCATCGTTAAGGTGCGTGCTTCGCAGATAGAAATCAAAGCAAAGGATGGCAGTCAGGTGGGCAAGGTTGCCAAATTAATTATTCACAACCTAGACAATTACCTTGCTGCTACGCAACTCGGTATTACACTTGCATCGCTTGGATTGGGGTGGATTGGCGAAAGGGTAATGCATCAGATTGTGCACGATTCTATGGCGAATTTTGGCATTGCCGAAGTGTATATTACCACTACATCTACCATTATTGCATTTTCAATTATAACGGTAATGCACATCGTTTTTGGCGAGCTTGCGCCGAAATCTATCGCCATACAACGGCCGGTAGCCACCACCATGTTTATATCGATTCCTTTACAAGCCTTCCATTTTATTTTTAAGCCATTTATATGGTTGTTAAACGGCTTAGCATCTTTAGTTTTAAAGTTGATTGGTATGCAATCTTCGGCAGGGCACGAATCTTTACACAGTACGGAAGAACTCCAATACCTGTTGGATCAAGGAAGAGAAAGTGGCGCATTAGATTTTAATGAGCATGAAATGATTAAAAACGTGTTCGATTTTAATGAGCGCGTGGTTAAGAACATCATGGTTCCCCGTACCAAAATTTCTGGGGTAGAACTTCGAACGCATCAAGAAGAAGTGATAGACGTTATCATAAAAGAAGGTTACTCTAGGTTGCCAGTTTATGATGAAATTATGGACAAGATTGTAGGAATCATCCATGCCAAAGACATTTTACCGTTGGTAGCGGCAGGAAATAGAGATTGGACACTTAGTGATATTATCAGAAAGCCATTTTTTGTTACGGAAACCAAAAAGATTCACGATTTGATGACCGAGTTGCAAATTAAAAGAATGCAAATTGCCATTGTTTTAGATGAATTTGGCGGTACCGCTGGCATGGTTACTTTAGAAGATATTGTAGAAGAGTTGGTTGGTGATATACAAGATGAGTATGATGAGGAGAAGCCTCTTGTAGAGCAGGTTACCGATAATGAATTTATCGTTAACGCATTTGCAACGGTATATGATGTAAACGAACACCTGTCTCATGACCTCCCAGAAGACGAAGATTTTGATACCATCGGCGGACTCGTTTCGCATGTGTTTGGTAAAATACCCGAGGTTGGCGAAAGCAACGAATCGTATGGCTATCTGTTTACGATTTTAAAGAAGACAGAGCAGAATATAGAAACCGTTAAATTAGAACTTGTTAAGACCGAGGAGGATAGCGAAGACGACCATTAGTTGATAAAGCATGCATATCTTTTATACACCAAACATTTCGCTGCAAAACCACACGCTTAACGAAGAGGAAAGTAAACATTGTATTAGGGTTTTGCGGCTGGCTCTTGGCGATGTGGTGAATCTGGTAGATGGTGTAGGCGGATTCTACACGGCAGAAATTTCATCAGCCAACCCAAAAAAGGTTGGTTTGCTTATTTTAGATAGCCAAATAGATTACGGAAAGAGAAATTTTAACTTGCACATTGCCATTGCGCCAACAAAAAATACCGAAAGGTTAGAATGGTTTTTAGAAAAGGCGACGGAACTTGGCATAGATGAAATTACACCCATCATTTGCCAACGCTCTGAAAGAAAAGTGGTAAAGCCAGAACGGTTAGAAAAAGTTATTACTTCAGCTGTAAAACAATCTATAAAAGCCTACCATCCTAAATTAAATGAAGCACAAACCTTCGAATCCTTTATCAATTCAAGTTTAAACGCAAATAAATACATTGCTCATTGCCTTTCGGCAGATGAAAAAAATTATCTATCAAAAACGTTAAGTAAAGATGAGGATTGTGTAATTCTTATTGGGCCTGAGGGAGATTTTACAGAAGAGGAAATTAACTTGGCTTTGCAAAAAGGATATAAAGCAGTAACTTTAGGAAACGCTAGGTTGCGTACCGAAACGGCTGCTCTAGCAGCTTGTTTCGAAATAAATTATCTTAATAGATAAATACAAGTTGAAATTTTCATTTTTTAATTTTCTTGTCGTCAAAGTAAAAAACGCCTTTCCGGGTTACACCTTAGTTGCTTTTTTATTTTTTCTGTGTTCCAGTTTTACCGCGCCTACCTACAGGATGGCCAAATTGAAATACAGCGGTGGTGGTGATTGGTATGGCGATAGAACAGCATTGCCCAATTTGATAGCGTTTTGTAACGCAAATTTAAAAACCAATTTTTACCCGCAAGAAAGTACCGTAGATGTGGGAAGCAAAGAACTTTTCAACTTCCCATTTGTTTTTATGACAGGGCACGGAAACGTTGTTTTTAGCGATCAGGAAGCAAAAAATCTAAGGCAGTATTTAATAGGTGGCGGTTTTTTGCACATCGACGATAATTATGGTCTTGATAAATTTATCAGGCCACAGATGAAAAAGGTTTTTCCTGGGCTTAATTTTGTAGAACTTCCTTCCAATCATCCAATCTACAACCAAAAATACAAGTTTCCGAATGGGTTGCCGAAAATCCACGAACACGATGGTACACGTGCACAAGGCTTTGCCCTGATCTGGAAGGGAAGGATAGTTTGTTTTTACACCTACGAGTGCGATCTTGGGAATGGATGGGAAGATTTCGGAACCTACCCCAGCGACACGCAAGACACGCGCACGCAAGCATTAAAAATGGGCGCAAATGTAGTTCAATACGCACTAACCCAATAGGTATGGTTAAAATTAGGGTAAATAATAGCAATGTTTTTAACATCGATATTACTGAAAAGCAATTGATGGTGGATGGGGTAAAATTACAACTTGATGTAAGTGAGCTTAACAGTGGGTTTTGGAGTGTAATTTATAATAACAAATCTTACAGCGCAGAACTTGTAGATATAGATAGAATAGAAAAAAGCTGTAAAATAAAAGTAAGCGGTCATTTATACTATTTAAATATCGAAGATAAATTTGATCAATTGCTTCGACAATTAGGGATGGATAATTTGGCTGCCAACAAGGTTGCCGAGGTTAAAGCACCAATGCCTGGATTGGTACTGGCCTTAAAAATTAAAGAAAATGATGAAGTTGCAAAGGGCGATAGCTTGTTGGTTCTGGAAGCTATGAAGATGGAGAATGTATTGAAATCTCCTGTTGATGGCGTTATTAAGAAAGTTATGGTGGAGGAAGGAAGTAAAGTAGAGAAAAATCAAGTCCTCCTTACGTTTAAATAGTACGTCGCATTAAAATCTCTTCAAGATGCAATAAAAAAGCGGCGATTTTCGTAGAAAATCGCCGCTTTTTTATTCAATTGAGAATTATCTTCTCTTCTTACCTGCTTTAAAATTTCTTTTCCCTACGGTGCTTATCTCGGGAGCGCCCAACATTGTCATTGCGCAACGAAAGCCTACCTCTGAAGACGATTCATCCTGTTGCAAAAACCTCCTCGTTGCAGGATTTAGCCAATAAGCCATGTCATTCCAAGAACCGCCCTTATATACGCGAGATTTATCGTTAACTAGTGAAACACCTTCCTCATTCAATAATTTGTTTTGACGGTCTCTGTAGCCACGCTCATCAGCCGTATAATCGGTTACGGGGGTGGACTTATCTGTAGAATTAGCGATTGAATCAGCTCGTTTTGCAAATTCTTGCTTTTCTTCCCAAGTTAACTTTTTGCCCGAATAGGCGTTAACTTTTACTGGATTTCCATATTTATCCAATTCAATCTTTCCTGCGGTGGGATCCGAAAGTTTGTTGTTTTGGAAATCGTTACCGCGGTAAGGATTAAATGCATTTACATCTTCAAAAGTTCCGGGTCTGTACACATCGTTTACCCACTCATTTACATTGCCGGCCATGTTATACAAACCGAAATCGTTCGGTTGGTAATATTTTACAGGAACAGTTAAATCGCCTTTATCATTTAAAGAGCCTCCAACACCCATATAATCGCCAGGAGCTCTTTTAAAGTTGGCCAAAATCATACCTCGGGTTTTACGATCGGCAGAGCTTACACCCAGGCCATTCCAAGGGTAAATTTTCTCATCTTTAATGTTCTCGTAGTCAGTATTTCCAATTAAGCCAAGTGCAGCATATTCCCATTCGGCTTCGGTTGGCAATCTATAGGGCTGCAAAATAATTCCATCTTCTAAGGTAACATGTCTCCTCGCTACATTACCTCCTTTTTTTCCTGCATTGCCGACAGATGCTCCAGCGGCGGCAGTGTAATCCTGGGGCGCTTTAGCTCCTACATCATTGTACTGGCCATTTAAATAAGCGTCTGTATTAAAGGGTTGATTCGGTTTTTGAGTATTAGCCTGTGCTGTTGTGTTATTTTTTCCTTTTCCTTTACCAGTTCCGGCCAATTGGTCGTAGCCTGTTAAAATCTGTTTTTGTCTTAAAATATATTCATTCGCCTGGGACGTTCTCCACTCGCAGAATCTGCTTGCCTGTTCCCAAGATACGCCTACAACTGGGTAATCTTGATACGCAGGATGACGCAAGTAGTTGTTTACGTAAGGTTCGTTATAAGAAAGCGCACGCCTCCATACCAAAGTGTCCGGCAAAGCATTGTAATAATATTCATGATCATCGGGGAAGCTTACTCTTATCCAATGTAAATATTCAAGCCAATCGGTGTTACTTACCTCAGTCTCGTCCATGTAGAAAGAAGGTACCGTAACTTGTCTGCGGTAATTGTAAATGTTGGGCTCAATACCTGGCACCGCAACAGCGCTACCCCCAACTATCAAAACCCCGCCCTCGATAGGTACTAACCCAGGACCAGCCTCGCGTTTATATTTTGTGTTAACCACAAAACTGCCATATTTGTGGTTTTTCCCATCTGCATAGGGGATTCCTGTTTTGCTAGACACGTTGTCGCGATTTTTATGGCTGCAGCTTGTAAGCCCCAATAAGGTAGATAGACATACACAAGTGTATATGAATGTTTTTTTCATAGATACTAGATAATACTTAAAGCAATTTTAATCTTTAAAACTACACAAATTTAAGTCAATTACTAGATTAATAACAATAGTTTTTAAATTATATTTTTAATATAAATCGTTTAAAACTAGTCTTTTGTAAAAAGTGTAGTGTTAAAAATACAAGAAGGGGAGCGTTTTGTTCAATCTTTCCTCGATAAATTTAGTGTTTATATTTTGTTAAAATTTGAAATATATACTTTTGATATTCGTTAAAATATTCTCGGCAAAATCTAAAATTTTGTACTTTTAACCAATGAATTTCAAGTATATCGGCACGCTTGCTATTTCTGTATGGTCTATTGTCTTCGTGTTTGAAAAAGCAAACGCGCAAGTGGGTGTGTCGCGTACACAAAATAATGGAAGCGAATCTAATAATATAATTTCGGCCGTTCCTTTTTTACTGTTTACGCCAGACGCGCGCGCAAGTGCAATGGGTAATGCAGGTGTAGCTGTTTCTGCCGATGTAAACGCTGCAAGCATAAATGCATCTAAGCTTGCTTTTTTGGATAAACCTTATGGTTTTGCCGTTTCTTATAGCCCGTGGCTTAAAAATTTAGTATCTGATATTAATTTGGCCTACTTAAGTGGTTATTATAAGTTTAAAGATAGATATACGCTAGCTGGGTCTTTTAGGTATTTTTCTTTGGGACAATTAGAGCTAACAGATGGCGGCGGGCAAAACCTCGGCATTGCCAACCCAAACGAGTTAGCGGTAGATGTAAGTTTTGCTACGAGTTTTGGAGACCAGTTTTCTTTGGGAAGTTCTGTTCGGTACATTTACTCCAATGTTACTGCCGGTCAGTATGTGGTAAGTGGAGAAACTCATGCAGGTCAAGCTGTTGCGGTAGATGTATCTGGATTATATAAAGTGCACACACAGTGGTTCGGTACAAGCACATTGGTTTCTGCTGGTGTAAACATCTCTAATATTGGCACAAAAATGAGTTATTCCAACTCACAACCGAGTTTGTTTTTGCCCGGAAATATAAAAATTGGAGGTGCTGCAACCTCCCGGTTGGATGAGTTGAGTACGATAGCTTTCGCCGTCGATTTTAACAAATTATTGGTGCCGACCCAACCCATTTATGATGCAAATAATAACATTATTGCGGGACAAGACCCTAACAGGTCTTTGCCTTCTGGCATTATAGGTTCTTTTACCGATGCTCCGGGAGGCTTTAGCGAAGAGCTTAGGGAGGTTGGCATTTCTACTGGTGCCGAATATTGGTATAACCAACAATTTGCGGTGCGAGCAGGCTACAACTACCAGAGCCCAAGCAAAGGAAATAGCCGTTATTTTACGGTTGGGGCAGGCTTAAAGTACAACGTATTTAATATAGATTTTGCCTATCTAATTGCAAATACTCAATCGAGCCCCTTAGCAAATACCTTACGGTTTAGCCTTTTATTTAATTTTGGTGACCGGAAGATTCTTAAAAAATAGTAGTTTGCAGTTTTAGCGGTAACGGAGTTTAATATGAAAATAAAGGTGGGATTTGGATTTGATGTGCATCAGTTAAAAGATGGACATCCTTTTTTTGTGGGAGGGGTTAACTTAGAACACCATAAAGGTGCTTTCGGCCATTCTGATGCCGATGTTCTGTTACATGCCATTTGCGACGCCCTGCTTGGAGCGGCCAATCTACGTGATATAGGCTTTCATTTTAAAAATACCGATCCGCAATGGAAAGGAATTAGCAGTATTGTGTTGTTAAAGGAAACGGTAAAGTTAATTAAGGAAAAGGGTTTTGAGGTGGGCAATATAGATGCGATGTTGTGTTTAGAAGCGCCGAAAATTAATCCGCACATCCCTAAAATGCAAGAAACCATCGCAAAAGCTATCGGTATTTCTGTTGAAGATATTTCTATAAAAGCTACTACCAACGAAACAATGGGTTTTATAGGCAGGGAAGAGGGCGTGGTAGCTTATGCGGTTTGTCTAATTCAAAAAATATAGCCTCGTTTTTTAATATGGAAACATGAAATTTACTTTTTTTGGATAAGTTTAATTGGTCTTCGACAGGCAAATTTCATGTATTTATAAATTAAGATGTTGTCTCTTTGACATTTCCCGTTCTTTTCAACGTTCCCCAAGTTTCTAGTTCTCCTTTTAGTGCCCTACGACAAGCTCTAAATAAAACGATATACATTAATTGTCTCCAGTAAAAACGCTGAGGAAATAAATAAATGAGGTCTTTTAACTTTTCCTTTTCCATCCGAAAAGCTATTGCTGCAAAGAACATATCCACCACAATAAAAATAAGATAATAAAACAGAACCTGCCCAAAACCATTGTGCAGGCTGAGGATACCAGAAATACCCGTAAGCGTTAGGTTATTTATTGCACTCAAGGAGAATATCCCCCCAATTAGTGAGATAACCATAAAGAAGTCAGCTAAGGGAGAGAATAGAGGCAATATTATTTGATAAAGGAGAATGTTTGGCATTCCAACCATTCCAAAATAACCATATTTCTTATTAAGAAAGGTTTTTCTGTTTTTCCAAAAACTTTGCATTACCCCAAAACTCCAACGAAACCGCTGTTTCAACAACATTTCTACCGTTTCTGGCGCTTCTGTATAGGCAATAGCGGTATCGCAATTTTTCACTTTGTAGCCAGCGCGTAAAATGCGCATTGTAAGGTCGCAATCTTCTGCCAAGGTATCTATCGTAAACCCGCCAATTTCTAAAATAACCGACTTTCTAAAAGCACCAATAGCTCCAGGAACTACCGTAATGGTATTCAATAAATCGAATGCCCGACGGTCCATATTTTGGGAAGTTATGTACTCTATAGACTGCCAAGTGGTTATTAAATTATGAGCATTACCAACTTTTACCGTACCTGCAACAGCTGCAATTTCTGGGCTGTAGAAAAGTTTCATCAATTCCGTCACAGCATCTGTTTTCAGTTGCGTATCAGCATCTATACACACCAGATATTCTCCATTTGCTTTTGAAATGCCATAGTTTAAAGCCGATGCTTTACCGCCATTGATCTTTCTATACAGTTTTACATGATTATTGCCGGCAAACTTAGCACTTACAATTTCAAATGTTTTGTCCTTTGACCCATCATCTACAAAAATGAGCTCAAAATTCGGGTAGTTTAACTTTAATAGGCTGTTGATGGTCTGGATAGCCGTAACTTCCTCATTATAAGCCGGAATGATAATGCTAACCAGCGATGTCGGATTTTTAACAAGTAGATTTACATTCTTCCTAGCCAATTTTCGTTGTCTAATGGCAAGATAGGCGATAAACAAGGTGCGCAAGATAGCTAAGGCAATGGCGACGGTAAATATCACATTCAAAATGATATTGCCATAATAGAAAAAGTTGATAAAGAAATAATCACCAGAACCCAAAAATCCCGTGTTAGCTGCAGAATTAACTTCAGGCATCAACTGCGCACGGGTTTTACCCATCAAATCTCCGATGGTGGTAAAAGTGTATCCTTGTTTCTTGAAATAATGGATAATCCGAGGTAAGGCAGCTACTGTTGCTTCGCGATTACCGCCTGCATCGTGTAGCAGCAAAATATTGCCATTGTCCTTTTGTTTAACAACTTCATTAAAAATCTGGTCTGCGGTTTTTCCTGGAAACCAATCTTCTGGATCGATATATTCCCCTATATTGATGTAGTTCTCTTTTCTGCTTTGTGCAACGGGCAATATTTCTGCCGTGTTTTGTGGTTCTGCATCGGCATTAAAAGGCGCTCTAAAAAGAATGGTACTGTGGCCTGTAACAGCTTCAATGAGCCTCCTTGTTGCATTTAATTCAAACTTAACACGTGCAGGGCCTAACGTAGACATATCTGGGTGAAAAAAAGTATGATTTCCAATCAGGTAGCCATCGTCATATTCCCGTCTTAATAGGCCCATATTTTTTTCGGCCATGATACCAACTACGAAAAATGCCCCCGGTACTTTTTCTTTTTTCAAGATGTCTAACACCTGAGGGGTGTAAGTTGGATCTGGACCATCATCAAAAGTCAACACAATTTTTTTCTCTGCATAGCCATAGCGTTTAATCACATACGGACTTGGCATTTTGATATAACGCTGGTCGGCGATGGTAAAATTGTCTTTATTTAAAGTAAATCTAACTAGGCCCGGTTGTGGGGTAGATATTAAATCTAGTATTTCGCCGTCACCAATATACTTGATGCCGTTCATGGTAAGGTTAGAAATCGTACCCAAATCAAACGGAGTTTTCTTAAGAGAATCTAAACTTAAATCTCTAGAAATAAATTTCCATAATCTTTTATCTTCTGATCCTAAACGCCATAATGCAATGCCCGCAACTCCCCAATCATCTGCCTTGCGGATGATGTTAAAGTAGGTTGCGGCGTTGGTAAAATACACCGTATGCTCTATGCCATTATCAGCTTTGTATTGATAATGTAGATTGGCAGAACCTGGATTAAAAGTAACCTTGCTTTTATAACTTACAGCGGTAGTCATTGCGTCCTCATAGGTCATTGGCGTCCCTACACTTTTTGCTGGCCAATCATAGCCGTAACATGCCAATGCTAAAATCACCTTGTCAGCATCCACTTTGCTACAAATATCATCTAGTTTTTCTTCAACCCATTCTTGATTAGAGATATCGCCAGCGTTGCTTTCCTCGCTATGCTGATCGTAAGCCATTAATACCAAATAATCATTATAATGCTGTAAAATCTTTGGATCATAATCATCGTTGTCTACGGCAATATCCATCATCACAATTAAACCTTGACTATGAAGCTGTGTGTACAGATTTTTCATTAGGTTGTTAAAACCTTCTTGACTGTCTGCATTAACTTCTTCAAAATCGATATTTACGCCCTTGTAATGATACCTTTTTACAGAAGAGATTAGATTAGTAATGAATGCTTGTTGCGCGTTGGGATCACTTATTAATTTTTTAACTGCATTGCCATCCCATCCATTTGTTCCGTAATTAGAAATATCGGCAATTGCAGATTTTTTTGCTTTGTTGATTACACTCAATGCGGCCGTATCAACTTGCTCAACTATAGAGTCGCCTCGCAAGAAAAACGATTCAGTCGCAACCATGTCTAAATGCCCAATATTACGTTTTAAATCAGAAAGGGAATTGTCTCTAGTTGCTGCCCAACTTACATAGAAACCTAGATTGATGCGCGCTTTATCGTCATGTCCTGCAGATATGCGTTTTTGCCTGTCCTTTCGTATTTTTTCTAGATGAGATTTGGCAATAGAAAAATCTTTGTATTTCTGAGATTTCTTTAATTTCGCTAATTGACTGGCATTAAATTTCCCACTCACATCTAAGAAGGGTAGTTTAGGAACCTGAACTGAGGATAGCGTGAGCACAACACAAACGGCTGCGACTATAAAAATGACAAGAAAGGTTCTGCTAATCCAGGTAAAGGTATTCCAGCGCGTTTTCTTCTCAGTTTGAAAAATTTGTTTTCCGGACATTTTCTTTTCTGATTTTGTAATCAAAAGTCGATAAATTATATGAAGATTGGATGAAACTTATTTTTGCCAATACAATTTTGTTTGAATTCTGATTTAGAGAAAACTACCAAAGGTTAGTAAAAAGTCACGTTCGACCAGCAAACTAGTTAAAGGGAAAAATGAGTGAAAACAAAAAAATCCGGTTTCTTTAAAGAAATCGGATTTTTGAATACAAAGAAAGTGCTTAGAATTTTACTCAGCCAGATAACCAAACTTACCCATATTAAAGTCATCTATTGCTTGGCGAATTTCTGCTTCGGTGTTCATTAGAAAAGGTCCATATTGAACAATAGGCTCATTGATAGGTTCTCCACTCATTACCAACACAATGCTATCCTCAAGCGCCTCTATGGAAATTTGATTGCCTTCATTTTTAAAATGAGCAAAACTGTTTATTTCCGCAATCTCCAGATCATTGATTTTTACCTTACCTTCAACAACCATAAGCCCTGTATTATGGTTGCTTGGAAAATCAAAATTTACCTTTCCGTGTTTGTTTAATCTTGCATTATAAAGCTCAATGGGGCTAAAAGTGTGTGCTGTACCTTGTACGCCTTGATAACTGCCGGCAATTATTTCTATCTTTCCACCAGCATCGGGCAACGTTACCTTGGCCATTTCTGCTTGCGTGATGGATTGATAACTAGGTTTACCCATTTTATCTTTTGCAGGGAGGTTGATCCAAATTTGTATCATTTGAAAAGGACCGCCCTTAACGCTGTAGCTTTCATCATGATACTCTTTGTGCAGTACTCCACTTGCTGCTGTCATCCATTGAACATCTCCGGGATTAATAACCCCACTATTTCCGTAACTGTCGTGATGGGCAACGGCACCGTGATACGCAAGGGTAACGGTTTCAAACCCACGGTGTGGGTGGCTACCAACTCCTCTGGGCTTTTTTCTTGCAGAAAATTCAATCTTCGAACCGTAATCCATCAAAAAAAATGGATCCATGTCAATATCATAGCCGTTTGGAAAAAAATTATGTACCCTAAAGCCGTCACCAACCATGTGTGGCGCTGGTGCATTTAGTATTGCCGAAACTTGTTTAATATTTTCCATTGCGTACCTCCACTATTGTCGCTTTCTAAAATATTTTTAGGCTTGCTTGATAAATTGCAATTCGCCTGCAATCCTTACTTCTTCGCTAAGAACCACGCCACCTGTTTCTAAAGCCGCATTCCAAGTCAATCCGTAATCCATACGGTTTATCTTTCCGCTCAACGTAAATCCAGCCTTTGTTTGTCCGTAAAGATCGATTACAGTTCCGCCATATTCTGCGGTTAATTTTATCGGGTTGGTTTTGCCCTTTATGGTTAAGTTACCTTTTACAGTATAATCATTACCATCTTTTTCTACCGAGGTAGATTTGAAATCAGCGGTCGAGAAATTTTCTGCGTCAAAGAAATCTGCACTTTTTAAATGGTTGTCTCTATCGTTATTTCCTGTCTCTAAAGACTTTATATCGCCAGAAAATGAAATTTCTGCGCCTTCAAAAGTGTCTTCGTCAGAAACTAAATCTGCAGTGAATGATTTTAAGCTACCTGTTACAGTTGTAATCATTAAATGTTTAATTTTAAACTGTAATTCGCTGTGGGTTGGATCTAAAGTCCATTTTTGTGTTTTCATATTTTTTGTTGTTAGGAGGTTTGTTCCTACGCAGCAAAGGTACGTCGGGTTTCAACGATAAAAATTGATGTATGGTAATAAATGCAGTTAAATTTTCCTGCTAACGCTATAGTTGGTGACCCTCAGTTCGAAAATAAGACATACAAAAGATGCTTTGGAGATTGCTTTCCTGAGAATATAGAGCAGGCTGACGTTTGTTCGGGCAGTTATGTGTTTTATTGATTACAAATAACGTACATATATTTGTGATTCATAGACACGAAGCAATCTCAAACACGAGACACATATTGATTACTCGATTGGTGAGTGTTTTAAGGACGAAAGTGGTTCTTGGCGAGCTCCTTACGTACTCTGCTTAATGATTCTGGGGTAATGCCAAGGTAAGAAGCAATCATCCACTGCGGTACACGGAGGGTTAGGTTTGGGTAAATTTTCAAAAAATCTAAATAACGTTCGGAGGCGGTAGCGCCCAATAGCATACTAATTCTTTTTTGCATAAACCTGATAGCATTGTTTAGCAAAGTTACGTTCATTGTTAAAAGACGGGGAATTTGCGTAGCAGCGGCTTCTAAAAAATTATTGGGCAGCAAAATAAGTTCTGTTTCTTCTATTGCATCAATAGAAAAGATCGATGGCTGATTTATCATAGCATTTCGGTCGCCTACAATCCAATTTTCTGGTGCAAACTGTACAATGTGTTCTTTGCCCTTTTCATCTAATGAGTAAGCTCTTAAGAGGCCTCTGCAAACAAAAAAACCATGCTGCGCATGTTCACCCGCTCTCAACAGAACTTGCCATTTTATTATTTTCTTTACTACTAGGTTGCCAAAAGCTTGTTCGAACTCTTCATCGGTTATTTCTATTTTCTCTTTAAGGTACTGTTTAAATATTTCTACCATAACCAAAAAAATTCTTTATTCTGGCTTTACTTTAGAAAAATCCACGCCACATTTGTTGCACCCTGCGCCACAACCATCTTTTTTAGCTATGATAGATTTATACACCAATCTTGCTACGTAGGCTATCGCTGCAAAGAATAACAGAAAAACGATAATGGCTTGAAGGCTCATATACAAATATACAATTTGAATAGCCTATTTGATTTCAGTTTAATGTAATTTTGAGAAATAGGCGTAAGCACTTGCATACTATTGCTCCATAAAACCGATAGTTCCGCCAACCCAATCAAAATCTGCATTGTACCTTACGCCAATCATTTTTCCTTTACTTAAACGAGCCAGATTAATGCATAATTGAGGCTCTTCTCCATCTGCCCAAAGATACATTAGCCTAATTTCGGCTTTTACACCTCCATCTGGAGCTTGTACAGCAGGCTCATAAACGACTTTTTTTTGTAAAATCCAATTTTCTGGATGTGTAATCTCATCCAGATCGCTTTGCTTAACATCTATTATAACCCCCATCCCGGCGAAAGAAAATAAAGGTTTCAAAACATAATTTTCTAAATCTTTTGGTGCCTCTGTATGTCGATTTAAAATGTATGTTTCTGGTACAAATTTGCTTTTCAAGAACGGCATGGTAAATTTGCTTATTCTATAAAACCAGTTGGGGTGGGTAACCCATTCTACTTCTACTTGCTCGCGAGGATCAAAACTGTTTTCAAACAACAGTTCATCGTTCTCAATCTCATCAAAAATCAATCTGTTGTAAATCCTTTTCAATTGAATTTCTTTACCATTTTCGGTGTAAAAAAGTTTATTGTCTTTTCGATGGATTTCATCGACGGACAAAACTTTAATGCCCAATTGTTTTTGGGTAACAAGAAAATCAATTGCTGTTTTTTGGTTTTTCGCATCTATATCCATAAGCGCAACATGTTTGGCCTCATGTGTGCCCAAAATTACCTTCTTAAGCAAAGCGATGTATTTTTTTTCATCAAATCCGTTTAGAAAGTAATTGAGATTTTCGCTAATTTGATAGTGCTTTTTAAAGGTCTCGGCAAGGTGCATTTGGAAGCCATATAGAGAGGGAAATCCCTGCATTTCTATAAGCATGGGCGTTAATTCTCCGTGTTCGTCTTTACATATCCCGAAATCGAAAGTTAGAAAATGTGGATGGTCGTTCTCATTTGGAACTTCCCAAAGTTTTGGTGTGGCTTTTCTAGTAAGTTCTTTAAAACCCGGCCGCTTTATCAGGTCGATTATTTCTTCGCCAGCCTTAATTAATTTCTCTGTTAATACTTTGGGAATAAAAATAGGCGTTTCTGCAACTCTAAAAGGTATTTTTGGATAGCCGTTTTCTAAATCGGCTAAAAAAACATTGTATTTTTCTTCAGTAAATTGATTGTTAAACTTTTGCCTTTCTTCGGAAATCATAATCTATAAGGTTGGTGCAAGTAAATAGTTTCTCTCTATATGCTTGTGGTCAGCTTTTACTATCTGACCAGTTTTAAATGCGCTACGCTTCTTGTAACTTTCCAATAGCTTTGTGCAAGAAGTTTGGTAAGATAATACGCTGGGTAAGAATAATCCTTGCTGGGTCGTCTAAACTATCTAACATATCGTAATATTTTTCCTTACCATGTGCTTCGATTATAGAAGATTTTTTTTCTTCGGTAAGGAGATATAATTTCATGCCGATAGGATCTGCCTCTGGATGAAATTGAGTGCCGATAATTTCATCAGTAAAACGTATAGACATAATACAGCGTTCTAAATCTACCTGTTTTCGCTCTTTCTCTATGGCCAATATTTTAGCTCCCTTTCGTTCGAAATCTTCTAAATCTGGTTCGATAACTTGCCAATCTCTACTATCTACAGAGTAGAAAGGATTAGTAATGCCAGCAAAAATTTCGTCTTGTTCGCCCTCGGGGCTAAGCGTTATTGGAAATATGCCAAATGCATTAGATTTTCTTTTGGAAACCGTACCAAGGCCATATTTTCTGCAAGCCAGTTGGAAAGAATGGCAAATTAGGAAAGCATATTTTTTTTGGTTGGTGTGGGCTTTGTTGTAAATTTCTATGTTGTCTAACAAGGCGAAAAAATCATTCTCCCATTTCTCTCCAAGGCCTTCTGCGGGGTCTCCGGGGCCTCCAGTAGAAATGTACACGTTGAAATCTAGATTTGGTATTTCTCCTTTTCCCCTTAAATCAAATATTTTAAAATGTACTGGAATACTGTTTTCGACTTCAAAGCGGTGCAAAATTTCTTTAATGCCGCGCATGCCTTGATTTGCTACTCCATCATACATATCTATAATGGCAACCTTTAAACTATTTTTTTCCATTTTTATTTAGTACCAATAAGTGTTTGAGCGGTAATGAAGTCTACCACGGCCTCAAAGCTACCAGTTTGCTTATAAACTGCCAACTGCCTATCGGCACCTGTACCATTTGCTAAAATTTTATGCACATATTCCAAGTCTTGTCGGCAGCCTAAATCGTCTACTACATCATCCACAAAATCTAGTAGTTCTAAAATTAAATTTCTACAGTTAACTTCAGTTTCCTTTCCAAAATCTATCAAATTTCCATCTATACCATAGCGTGCGGCACGCCATTTATTTTCGTTAATCAGCGCCCTACTGTAGCTTATAAATTCCATGTTTTGTAACCGTAATTTATATAGTTTGGCACATAATGCCTGAAATAGTGCCGTAAAGGCCATTGTTTCATCAATGAGCATAGGGCAGTCGCAAATTCTAAATTCTACCGTATCGAAAAATGGATGAACCCGAATATCCCACCAAATCTTTTTTGCATTGTCCATGCAATTGGTTTTGATCAGCAATTTTACGTAGTTATCATAATCTTCTATGCTGTTAAAAATACCCGGAATACCCGTACGCGGAAACTTGTCGAATACTTTTGTGCGGTAAGATTTGTATCCGGTGTTTCTAGATTCCCAAAAAGGAGAATTTGTAGATAGCGCAAAAACATGTGGCAAAAAATATCTGACTTGGTTTGCTATGTGAATGGCCAGCTCTCTAGATTGAAAGCCAACGTGCACATGCAGCCCAAAAATAAGGTTTGATCGCGCAGCTTCTTGCAGTTCGTTTACAATTTCATCATATCGGGGATGAGAGGTAATGAGCTGTTTTTCCCAATGAGAAAAGGGATGCGTTCCGGCCGCGCCAATCCTTAGCCCTTGTTCTCCAGCCAAATTTGACACGGTACACCTCAATTGTGTAATCTCTTTTCTCGCCTCTTCGGTATTTTTACAAATTCCTGTGCCAACCTCCACCACAGCTTGGTGCATCTCTGCCTTTACCTGATCTTTGTGTATTTTTTGGGCAGCCTCTACAATTTTTTGGTCGTGAGAAGTAAGTTCCCTAGTTACGGGATCCACAATCATATATTCTTCTTCAATGCCAAGTGTAAATTCGTTCATTTGGTTTCTGGTTAGCGTTAAAAACTTAAGATTTTTTTGCTGTTGACTTTTTTGTTTTGCTTGCCGTAGTTGTCTTTGCCGCTGTTTTTGTCTCAGTTACTGGTTTTACCACAACTTTTTTTACAACAGAAGCTTTAGCTGTATTTTTTTTATCGGGTTTGTTAACCGATGTGGCTCTTTTTATTGGCGTAGATGCGATCGGCTTCCCTGCTACAGAAAGTTTTACGTATTCTCCCCAGGTTAAATTATCTTGTCCGGTTTTTTGGGCCTTTGCACGTTCTATTGCATAATTTGCAGAGGTTTCTACCACCCATTCAAAGTTTTCTTCGCCAACGTTTTTTCGTTCTGCATCTGGCGCTGGGTTACAAAAATCTATGGCGATGGGCACACCATCTCTTACGGCAAATTCAACGGTATTAAAATCGTAACCTAAGTATTTGCACAATTTTATGGTATATTCTTTTATGGTTTTTAACACCTGTTTGCTAGAGGGGGGCGTATCTACCACATAGCGCAAATGGTATGGGTTTCTTGGTTCGTATTGCATAATGCGCACATGTTTTCCTCCAATACAGTAACATCTAAAATACTCATCGAAAATAATTTCTTCTTGCAACAACATCACTAACTGATGGGTGCCTGCGTGTTTATGGAAAAAATCCTCTTTGTCGTGCAGCTTGTAAACATCTCGCCAGCCACCGCCGTCAAAAGGTTTCATGTATGCTGGGAAGCCTGTGTATTCAAAAATAGCATCCCAATCTAAGGGTGTTGCAAGGTTAGAAAAAGATTCTGAAGTTGTAGAATGAGGATGTTCTCTGGATGGGATTAGTGCTGTTTTTGGTACAGGAACACCTATTTGTTCGGCAAGCGCATTGTTAAAGAACTTTTCATCTGCACTCCACCAAAATGGATTGTTTATAACGGCGGTACCGGTTATGGCTGCGTTTTTTAAACTTGAGCGATAAAATGGAACATCTTGCGAAATGCGGTCGATAATTACGGAATAATCTAACGGTTTATTTTGTAGCATCTTCTCAATCTTCACAGCCTCGGCAATAATTCCTTTTTCTGCCTTGCTATTTATTCTTTCTATAACCGCTTCTGGGAAAGACCTTTCTTGTCCAAATAATATTCCTATTTTTTTCATTCTTAGTTCGAATTTATAAAGATGTAAGCGTTAAGCTTTGTTATTAAAGCAATTGTTAATGGAGTTTGTTTTAAAGTTGGGCAATATAACTGGGAAACATTTCTCGCCATATCGGCCAATCATGATCTGCATTTTGCCTAATGTCTAACCAATGGTCTATTCCTTTTTTGTTAAGAATGTTAGAGAATCGCTCGTTATCTGCCCGGCAAATGTCTCTATCTGTAGTGCCGAGTACAATCTTTAGATTGTGTATTTCTGGATTGCTGTTATTGGGCACATAATCTACAGGGTTGTTAAAGTAAACATCGTCGTTGTAAAATCCATCTAGTTGTCCCAAAATATCAAATGCTCCGCTCATGCTAAATAAATGGCTTACCAGCCAAGGATGTCTAAAGGCAAAGTTTGCGGCATGATATCCACCAAAACTACAGCCCGCCGTTATTATTTTTTGATGTCCGGTTTCATGCTGCATTAAAGGAACTAGTTCTTCCAACAAATATTTATCATACCAAATGTGATTTTTAACCCTATCTGCCGGGACAATACTTTTGTTATGCCAACTAAGTTTATCTATACCGTCCGGACAATAGATTTTTATCTTTCCCTCGTTTAAAAAGCCTTCTACCGAATCTATCAGTTTAAAATCTTTGTTTTCATAATATCGGCCCATGCTTGTGGGGAATAGAATTACTGGAATACCTGCATGACCAAAAATTAAGAGATCTAAATCCATACTTAAGTTTGGACTGTACCATTTTTTATGTGTTTCTTCGGCCATCTTGAATAAAAAATAAGTTGATTGGGAAAAGCCAATTGTCTCGTTTTAACCAATATACATAGTTATTAAAATTTGATAATTAAACCAACAAAAACCAGTATAAAATTTGTATTTGCCATTTGTTGGCGATGCGTTGATGGCCGATAGAGGGTATGCAACAGAATTGAAAAAATCACTTAGGTAGAAAAACCTTAAGCCAACCCTTATAAAGTATTTAAGATTTTTAACTTTGTAGCATCAATTAAAATTAGATCCCATTTAGAATTGGCCGAAAATTATAAAATAATTGAAGAAAAAATCATTTCTGGTTTTCTGAAAAGAGAAGTAGCGGTTACGTTCTATGTCCCAACAGTTATATATGGCAATGATTTGATAGATTTATTGCTATTAAACGACGGACAAGATGTAGCCAAAATGAATTTTGTCCAAATTTTATCAGACGCGCAACAAAAGCAAACCAGGGCAAAACTTGTTGTTGTCGCCATCGAAGCTTCGTTAGAAAGAGTTGCCGAATATGGTGTTGTGGGTCGGCCAGATTTTAAGCAACGTGGAAAAAAGGCCGGGCTCTACAGCAAGTTTATTTTAGAGGAATTATTTCCGTTTATTTTAAAAAAACTTGCACAGCCCATACAAGGTAGAATTGGATTCGCGGGGTTTTCTTTGGGTGGTTTATCTGCTTTTGATATTGCTTGGAACAACGGCGATATTTTTGATGTAGTTGGTGTTTTCTCTGGTTCTTTTTGGTGGAGAAAAAAAGATTTAAAGGCTGGCTACACAGATGCAGATAGGATTTTGCATGCCATGATTGACGAATCCAGCACAAAACCCGATTTAAAATTTTGGTTGATGACCGGCACAGAAGACGAAACCTCTGACCGTAATGGCAACAACATTATAGATTCTATTGATGATACGGTGGATGTGATAAAGTCTCTGCTTAGGAAAGATTATAAACGCCCAAATGATATTCGCTATTATGAAAAAGTTGGCGGAAAGCACAATCCAGAAACTTGGGCAGCGGTTATGCCCGCATTTTTAGCATGGGCGTTTGGAGATTAGTGTTGGAGTTTTATTCTGATTATGCTAACCCTTATTTGTCTGGAAAAGTCTAATTTGAATTATCAAAAAACGACCGTTTTATGAGAAAATTCTAGGATAATAATTCCTATGAGTATCAAAATTGAATTTTCTTAAATGCTGTTGGCGTAATCCCTTTATATTTTTTAAAAAGATGGTTCAAATGACTTTTATCTGCAAAGCCAAGCTCATCCGCTATTTCAGAAATTCTTTTATCGCTGTGCAACAATCTTTCTTCTACAAGTTTAAGCTTATAACTTAATATATATTGCTGCATAGAAACATTGGCGTGCTTTTTAAAATAGCTTCCAAGATATGATTGAGAAATGCCAAATTGTTTACTTATTTTATTTGCTCTTAACTTCTCTGGAAAGTAAATATTCGATTGAATATACTGCAAAATTTCAATGGCTTTATTGTCAGTATTTTCATCAATTTGTTTTGGGAACGATTGATTTATATTTCTGGCAATAATAACAAGCGCACTATTGACCAGTTGAATGATTAATTCCCTTCCGTAAAGATTATCTCTCAAATGTTCTTGAATAAGCATTTCCATTAACTTGCAAATTAAATTTGCATCCTCCTCATCTTTTATAATACGGCCTGGTTCATGACTTGCATTTTCTAGGATCATTTCCAAACGTTGAAAAAATGCTTTTTCTTTTTCGTTTGATTGTACAAAAATGTTGTTGAACCGGATAAAAAAGAATTGTGTAGTCTTCTCTATATAAAAAATATGCTTGTCTTCTGGGGCAACTAAGAAAAGATCCCCAGCCTTATAAGAGAACTTTAAATCGTTAATAGATTGTCGCCCTGTGCCTGCAACGATGTAAACCAATTCGAAAAACATATGTGTATGCAAACCTCTCGGACATACATCCAGCATTTCTTTTAGAACCAATTCAAATGGCACCCATAAATGATCTTTTATCATGCACTAAAATTACACTTAAAACATCAATTTATACAACACCCTTATCGTGTTTTAATATGACCTTTAGCCTATTATTAAAAGAAAAATAAAAGAAATGAAAGCATTAGTTTTAGAAAATTTCGGAAGCCCATATGTACTAAAAGACATTGAAAAACCTGTAGCGAAAGAAGGACAGGTTTTGGTAAAAATTGAAGCCAGCGGTGTCAATCCTTTAGACCTTAAAATCAAATTAGGGCAAGCAGCTCATGCACGTGTTACTACTCCCGCTATACCTGGAATTGATATGGCAGGCATAATAGAATCGATTGGAGAAGGTGTTCAAAATTTTAAAATAGGAGATGAAGTTTATGGAATGACTGGCGGAATTGGCGAAGTCCAAGGAAGTTTAGCAGAATACGCGGCTGTGGATGCAGATTTGATAGCATTGAAACCCAAAAACCTCAGTATGAAAGAAGCCGCAGCATTGCCACTCATTTTTATAACTGCTTGGGAAGGCCTTGTAGACAGAGCCAATGTGAGACCAAATCTTAATGTATTGATACATGGAGGCGCTGGCGGCGTAGGACATATTGCAATGCAACTAGCAATTGCTAAAGGTGCAACTGTATTTGCGACTGTTAGCCCGAAAAATATCAGTGTTATGGCGAAATATGGCGCAACCGCAATTGATTACAATAAATTATCTACAGAAGATTATGTCAAAGAATACACGAATGGTGAAGGTTTCGACATAATTTATGATACCGTTGGTGGCGCAACTTTAGACAATTCTTTTAAAGCCGCAAAACAATACACAGGTCATGTTCTCAGTATTTTAGGATGGGGAACACATAGCCTTGCTCCACTTTCGTTTCGTGGCGCAACTTATTCCGGCGTATTTACTTTGTATCCACTTATTTCAGGGAAGAATAGAAAACACCATGGTGAAATATTAACAGAAGCAACCAAACTCATAGAGGATGGTAAAATTATAACACAAATAGATCCATCTAATTACACAATGGAGAATATTGAAGAGGCACATAAGTCTATGGAAAACGCTACAGCACAAGGAAAAGTGGTAATCGATATCGTTTAAAAATAGCGGAAGGCTTTTTGATAAATCTTATAGGTTGTAAAACCTGTAAGATTTTCTCTTTATACACATCAATAAAAGGAGAATAATTATTGTTATTATTAATTTTCATTTATGGAGAACGTGAGCCACTTTTACTTATCTGCCATTACAGAAATACCCGTTTTATTGCGGAAGATTTGTGGTGAAACTTTCGAGTGCTTCTTGAAAAATCGACTAAAATAATATTCATCCTCAAAATTGAGCGACGCGGCAATTTCCTTAATACTTAATCGAGTCAAATGAAGTTTCTTTTTAGCCTCAAGAATTAGACGTTCATGAATAAGAGACGAAGGCGATTTTTTAAAATGTCTCAAACTGCGTTTACTCAAATTATTGGGAGACATCGCTAATAAGCTTGCATAATCATTAGGCTTATGAAGTGTTAGATAGTTCTCTTCAAGCAACTTTCTAAATAGTTCCATTTGCTCATCTTTTTCATTCAGTTGCTTTTGCAACTTCATCGATTTCATTTTTATGTTACTCGATTTAGCCAAAAGTAATTGCAGGTAAGATATTACCACCATTTTGTCTGGCAGCGGCTGTATTAGCTCTGATTCTATCTCTTCCAGAAAGCGATTAAAATCGTTTAATTCAATATCCGTAAGCATTACAGACGGCTCAATATAAATATTATTAAACAACAAACCATTGCAAGCTACTTGTTCTTTATGATATTCTATGCAATAAAAATCGCCATGAAATTGAAGCATGGTAAAATCAATTGCCGTTTCGGATTGAATGTAAATATGCTGAAGCGGAGTTGAAAACATTAGAACCGGTCCTTCAAAAGGAAAAGCACCAAAATCTGCATGATACACACCTTTGCCTTGTGAAATTAAAATAACACTATAATTTGAAAAACTTTGTAATGTCGTTATATCACAATCTTGTGCCCTTTTGATTCCACATAGTAAATCATTGGAAGAGGAAAATAATTCTTTCACGGTAGTATAAAATCTTTGGTTTAATTATTCTAGCAATGCAATTAAATATCCAAAAGGCAAAATAAATAGTAAAGCTAATATAACGAAGCTGTTTAAAGTTATTTTATTAAAACAAATGCAGAATAATTTGGAGTTTATGTGCTACTACTGAACCCAATAATAATTTCATCGAGAGATAGAGCTTTAAAATACTCCGAATATTTCAATCGGTCATATTTGTCCAAGCCTTATCCACGTTCGTCCATTTCTTAAACACTAAAGCAATAATACCTTTGTGCCATCATTAAAAAAAATGAAAAAAATGAAAACCATTACCATCCCCACTTTAGAAACCGCAGTTCCAGAATCTAAAGTACTATTTGAACAAATGATTAAACACCTTGGCAAAGTCCCTAATCTTTATGCCGTAATGGGACACTCACCCATTGCACTCAAAGCATTTTTAGACTTTGAGAGTACACTTACAAAAGGCGTTTTTAACGGCAAAGAAAGAGAAGCCATTTCGTTAATTGTATCTGAGGTAAATCATTGTGAATATTGTCTTGCAGCACATTCATTAGTTGCAGCAAAGCATGGTTTTAGTAACGATGAAATTTTGGCAATTAGAAAAGGAGAAGCGTCTAACCCTAAATTAAAAGCAGTTATCAGTTTGGCAAAATCGATTGCGTCTAACAAAGGAAAAGCGGATCAACATTTCTTAGATGAATTCTTTGAATCAGGTTACGACGAAAAAGCCTTGATAGAATTGATTTCATTAATCTCCATAAGAACCTTTACAAATTTTGTTTTTGCAAATACCAAAGTGGCAATAGATTTTCCTTTAGCTCCAGCACTTTCTTAATTGCCCAATTCATTCTAGTGTATAATTGAAAAAGAGAAACAATAAGCACTTCAAAAATAATAACGATGAAAAATTTATATAGATGGTTGGCAATTAGCCAAGAACGTTTCATTCACTTTATTCGAATAGCCATATTTGTTGTAATGGCTTGGATTGGCGGATTAAAGGCAGTTCAATACGAAGCCGATGGTATTGTACCATTGGTCGCTAACAGCCCGGTAATGAGCTTTTTTTATCATCATCCGGAACAATATAAAGCGCACGAGAACAAAGAAGGTCAAGTAGTTCCTGTTAATATAAAATGGAATAAAAGCAATGGAACTTATGTATTTGCAGACGCATTAGGAGTTGTAATTGTTGCCATTGGTATCTTAACTCTTTTGGGAATTTGGTTTCCAACAATTGGAGTTTGGGGCGGCTTACTCACCTTCGGCATGTCGCTAGTCACACTTTCTTTTTTGATAACAACACCGGAGGCTTATGTTCCCGATTTAGGAGGATTACAACATAGTTTTCCTTATCTCTCTGGAGGTGGTCGGTTGATAATCAAAGATATTATTATGATGGCAGCCGGATTAATAGTTGCGAGTGAGGCGGCGAGGCGAGTGTTAGTGAAAAATAAACGGGCATATTCATACATAGAAAAGGATTAGAAGAATCAGATTCCTTTACGCCCAATTGCCATTTTTCATTTTTTGTGTTTCTATTACCAAATATTTAAAGATATGAAAACTTTTTTTGCGAGTATATTTATGTGCTCAATATCAATGGCAGGATACCCCTTTACAGCAAAGGCGAATAATTGTAATCAAATAAAAACAGACACTATCAAAAATTATCCTGTTCATTATAACAGAATTGACGCGGGTGGTTTAAATATTTTTTATCGCGAAGCTGGGCCAAAGAATGCACCCATCATTTTGTTGATGCACGGCTATCCTACTTCATCCGTTATGTTTAGGAATCTAATTCCTATTCTTAGTAAAAAATATCATGTCATTGCGCCTGATCTTCCAGGCTTTGGTTTTTCAGATGCACCTGACCGAAGCAAATACCATTACACATTTGCGAACCTGACTAAAACCATGCAATCCTTTATTGATAACATGGACTTAAAGCGTTTTGCCATCTACATATTTGATTATGGCGCACCGGTTGGATTAAGGTTGTCATTAGCAAATCCAGAAAAGATAACAGGGATTATATCACAAAACGGAAATGCTTATACACAAGGTTTGCTGGACTGGAGTAATGGTCTTGTAAAAGCTTATTGGGATCATGATAAGCAACAAAACCGCGATGCCTTACGCAAGTATTTCACGCTTGAGGGTATAAATTATCAATATAGGCATGGGGTAAGCGATCAATCGTTGATTTCACCCGAAGGTATCTATATCGACCATCACCAAATGGAAAGACCGGGAAATGTGGAGATACAATTAGATTTACTATTAGATTACCGCACAAACGTAGAATTGTATCCTGCATTCCAAGCATATTTCCGAAAATATAAACCGAAAATATTGGCAGTATGGGGAAGTAAAGACCCGTATTTTTCACCTGCTGGCGCCGAAGCATTCAAGTTAGATGATTCAAATACAATTGTAAAACTTTACGATACTGGACACTTTGCCCTCGAAACAAACTGTGATGATATCGGACAAGATATTCTACAGTTTTTGCCTAGTTTAGCTAAATAAATATCGAATAGGAAATCTTATCGAAACACTTTATCACTATAAAAAAATTATGAGAACTAAAAAAAACAAATCTCGACTCGTACTAATTACCATCGGCGTTTTCACTATCATTTTTGCGTTATTGCAAATTAAGCAAACGCATATTGTTAATCCTCCGACAACAGGCGATTTGCAAGCACCTGCAAATGTAAAAGCCATTGTCCGTCGTGCTTGTTATGATTGCCACTCCAACGAAACTAACTTGCGCTGGTATGATAAAATTGCTCCAATTTCATGGACGGTTGCCACAGACGTAAAAGATGGACGCAAACTGTTGAACTTTTCAGAATGGGATAAGCTATCTCCGGCCGACCGAAGCGGCAAATTATGGGAATGCCTTAATCAAATCAAAGCTGGTGCAATGCCTATCAAAAAGTATGAGATAGTGCATCCCTCAGCAAAAGTATCTGAAAGTGATCTGGCTGTTTTGAAAGCATATTTAATTGGTAAGGTAAATAATAAACCATTGGATAGCGCAAAAGTGGCAGATCGCAACAAACAATACAATTTACTAAATGAAAGCGCCACGACGAAACAAGCGCCCTTACCAAAAACGCTGAATGGTATTGAGTTTATTCCCGATTATAAAAATTGGCAGCCTATTAGCACTACGGATCGTTTTGATAATGGAACCATGCGGGTAATTTTCGGTAACAATATCGCCATTGCAGCTATAAAAAATCATCAGATTAATCCTTGGCCCAATGGCACCATTTTCGCAAAAGAGGCTTGGGATGAGCTAGCTGATAACCAAGGAAATATTACAACAGGTGCGTTTAAACAAATTGAGTATATGATTAAGGATAATGTGAAATTTGCTTCTACCCATGGATGGGGTTTTGCCCGATTCAAAACACCTAAACTAGTGCCTTACGGGAAAACGTTAATGTTTACCACCGAATGTGTTAATTGCCATACTCCGGTAAGCGATAACGATTATGTATTTACGCAACCACTTCAACATTAATCTTATGAAACTTATACTATATATTATACTTTTTCTTAGTTTAATAACAGTCTCTTGCAATGAGCACAATGCTACTCCCAATGTTGGGCAGCTAAATAAGGAAGCTTCTTTGCCGGCGAATTTTAATTTCAGCCAAATGGGATTGAAAGTAATTGCCTCTACCATTAACAAAAAGCTATTTACCATGTCAACACTCTATGGTAATGATGCTGCCAAGATAACGGCTCAACATGCTGATGGTAAATGCTTGGCGGGTTCAGTATTCGCATTGGTAAACTGGAAACAACAACCAGATGAGCGTTGGATTGGTGCAAACATACCAGGGAATCTATTATCTGTTGAAATGCTAAAAACTGCAAAGGATCAAGAGAATGGAACAGCTTTATATACCCGTTTTACTGGTGCAGACTTAAAGATAGATTCTGATACATCAGGGCAAAGTATAAGAGCAAAATACATAATCGGATTAAAGCCATCCATTATGTTCTAAAATAATAAAATAATGGAAAATAATGGCATCATTACCCGCTTGAGCAAGCTTACAGTTAAGGAAACCATTGACAAGCTTGAAGCGATTCTTAAGCAAAAAAATATTACAATCTATTTGCGCATAAATCAGCAGGCGGAAGCTGTAAAAGCTGGGATAAAGTTAGACGCGATAGAATTCTTGCTATTTGGCAATCCACAAAAAGGCGGACAAGTAATGGCCGAAAAGCCGGAAGCAGCAATTGATTTACCCTTAAAAGTATTGGCTTGGGAAGATTCCGTGCATAAAACTTGGGTAACCTATAATGAGGCTAATTTTATACAGCAACGATTTTCACTCAGTGAAGAATCCGCCCGCTTAATAGCACTTGATCAAATGATTACAGCACTTCTAAGTTAAGTATTGAGAAATGCTGGAAATACATTTATTGAAATAAATAATAGAATAATTGCCTCTCTCTTAAATGTTCGCCGCCATTATCATGAAGAGACTGTGTGATTCGGTATTTTGTGAACTTATATCCACTTATGCCAGCTTCACTAAAATAGGCCTTTGTAATGTTATGTGATGAGTTCACATTGAATGCTACTCGCCTATTTTATAAAATTAATCATTAAATTTTTAACCTATTTACTATATGAGGGTAAATGTCCGCCTGTTCAGCGAAGAAATGACAGAAAAGAATAGAACGATCGTACTATAGATTCTTGGTGCTGCTTCTTTTCTAGTGATGTTTCAAGCAAAAGATTGTATTTTCTTTCTGCCAATTTATTTGCAAGGGCTTCGCCAATTCCTCCTGATGCACCTATTATTAAGACTACTTTCACTTTTTCTTTCATTTCAAATTTTTGGTCCATAAGTTAGGATAAGTCATAAACTTATAATTATCCAAATCTAGTTTTATTGTGTTTAGATGTCAATTTGGTTGGGTCGTATGATTATTGCAAACGCTTTTATTTCTTGTTCCATATTAACTAACTCATTGTACAAAGTTTATAAACTAAAACACTTTTGTGTGCGATTCTGTTTAATTTTTATCGATCCACATGGTTTTGTAATTTTTTATCAAACATTAATGAAACTACCAGCTCTGAAATACCTACATAAAATCATTTACTTCAATTATCAACTGTTTTTAATCCAATGCTTTTAATATTTCTTCGGGTTCAATCCTTTCGCGATAGTCTCCTCCCCCCGAACCGGCATAACTAATCATACCATTTTCATCAATTATAAACACAGCAGGTACTGGTATCTCGCCTGATTGATCGCTATAAAAAGAATTAAAATCCATTCCTAATTCTTTCATAGTTGCCAGTTCTTTTTCGCCATTTTTAAATACGGTAGTGTACTGCTTTGCTACCATCTGGTGAGCATCAGATAAGACTTCAAATTCCAGGTTGTTTTTTTCTTTAGTATTTAAAGAGTTATTTGGCAATTGACCGGAAATAGCAATTAGGTTGGCGCGTTTTGCTTTTATCTGAGGCAGTATGTTCTGATAAGTTTTTAAAACAAGGTTACAAAACGGACACCATTCGCCATGGTAGAAAACCATTACAACCTTTCCCGTCTTTAAAAGATTTTCAAGACTTATTTCATTGCCTAAAGCGTTTGGCAACGTGAACAATGGAGCTTTATCTCCCGCATCGACCTTTAAAGGATTAGGATATGTTCTTCCTAGATTTTCTGCATCATGATCAAACACCGCTTTAATTTCGGGCGGAAGTGAGGTAGCCACCTGCTTATTTAATTCATCTTTTTGTTGTTTGTACGATTGTACTTCTTCTATTGTTGACATGGTTTCTTAATTTTAGAATTGATAGTAATTTATTCTTCGTATTCCTATTAAACACAATCGGTTTAACGATTACAAATTAACTCTGTTTTGATATTTCTCGATTCAAGCAAATTTTACTTTCATGAACAATATATTTTAACAAGTTATAGACAGCGTAAATGCCTCTTTTAATTTGGTCTTATTTTGGTAACACTATAAATCTTGAAATACCTGCATAAAATCATTTCTACTCCAGTGGTCGGTTATTTTTCCGTTCTTTAAAATATCTATCTCAATTACGCTCAATGTTACTTTTTTGCCTTGAGGTTGTTTTCCCATAAATTCACCAACATGGGTTGCGGTTATGGTCTTCCTCAGCGAAACCTTATCATTTTCGGCTAAAACCTCATGAATTTGAATGGAAATATCTGAGAAGCCTTTACGAAAGCCCGAAATGAATTGTATCATTATACTCGCATCTTTAGGCGCATTTGGTGGCGCGGTATGGTTGGTAAAGGTGTCTGCCAATAATTCTTTTGTAATTTCAATATTTCCTTTTTCAAAAAATTCAAAATTGAATTTTATTACTACTTCTTTGTTTTGCTCAACACTGTTTTTTTCTTCCATTTCTATATTTTTTTTAAAAAAATCGATAACAATCAGTTTATTTATGCTTAAACATCCATTGGTTTTTCAGCCATTTGCATGATTTGGATGTTTGCCATCAACTTGATTTCCTCTCCCAATACCAATCCACCTTTTTCTGTAGTTGCATTAAAGGTCATTCCAAAGTCTTTGCGGTTAATTTTTGCCGTTACCTCAAATCCATGTTTTAAATTTCCATACGTATCTTTTTCAGAGCCACCATATTCTACATCCAAGGTAACAACTTTAGTAACCCCTTTTATGGTTAAGTTACCAGTCATGCCATAATCGTTACTAGTTTTTTGGTAAATGATGTGGACTGAAACTTTATTTCGGGATAAGTTTCCGAATCGAAAAAATCAGCTTTTTGCAAGTGTTCATCACGGTCTGATTGATTTGTATCAATACTCTTTACATCCAGGTTTAAGTTTATTTCGGCATCTGTAAAATCTTCTTTATTGGTGGTTACAGTCCCCTGAAATTTTTTGAAGGAACCAGTTATGGTTGAAACAACCAAATGTTTGATTTTAAATTGCACTTCCGAGTGCATAGGGTCTATTGCCCATATTTTAACTGCCATAATAATCTCCTTTATTTCTCGACATCGAGACCACAAAGTTCTTGAAAGCAGATAAAATTAAAAATGAAATAGATTAAGAAATAAGGTTGAACTAGTTTAACTTTTTTACTTTCTTGTTTCTGATTTTGCTGAGAAATTCGGTGGTAAAACCGAGGTAGGATGCCAAAACGTATTGAGGAACGCGATTTAAAAATTCAGGGTATTTTTCGGCAAATTCATCATAGCGCTGTACTATAACTAGAAAGCAACCTTTGCTGAAGCGTTGCGACGATCTGTTCCAGCGCTTTTTTGAAGAATTTTTCGAATTTCGGATTCGCTTCAAGCAGCTTTTGCTCTGCCTGATATTCAAGTTCTATTACTATAGAATCTTCTAAGGCTTCTATAAAATAGGTAGCCGGTGTTTGAAAAATATAGCTTGCAAAATCTCCAATCCACCAATCTTCAATTGCGATGCCAATAGTATGCTCGTGCCCCTTAATGTCGATAACATATGCCCTTACAGCGCCTGAAACTATAAAACTACGATATCTTGTGATAAAGTCAGGTTGCCCTATAAATTGTTTTTTCCTTAGTTTTCTGATTCGTAAAAGAGATACAAAAAAATGTTCTTCTTCTTCGGTTAGCTTTATAAATTTTGAAACATGATCAACAATTGGTGAAAATTCTCCCATAAAAATAAAGATAATCAAATAGGCAATCAAATTTCATACGGAAGCGCATGAATACCTTTTCATTAAGAAAACTTTCGCAGTAATTGAGAAGCAATTCTATCTAAAAAAATGCCCATTTCTATTTATTTATCAATATAAAAACACTGGTCAATCTAAGTATTCCAGTAATTTTGGTGCTAGTCAATCCACAACTTTATAGGCGATGGACTCTAGTCTTGGAACTTTTATATTTAAAGCCCGAGCTTCCTTTAAGACATCCCGACAATATGATTTTATCTCTTCGGGGTTGTTATGGCTTAGAATGAAAAATTTAAACGGCGGGCTTATTTTTGTAAGCATCTGAAACAGAAAACATGCCAGCCACGCGGGCTGCATATAGAACGACAAATCTTCTTTGTGATTTTTTAGATATATGCGGCGCGCTGTGACGACGGGCAACAATTCACGAACATTTAAAATTGCATTTTTAATATGTCGACGCGATTTTATGACTTCACTTACGGAGCCTACCTTTAAAACTTCGCTAAATAAACCTGCCTCAATAGCAAAATGGATCCACAGCCAACCCTTCAAATCAATGTGTTCAATTGGTTTAAAACCTGCATTTCTAAATAAATTACGAACAGCTATTTCCCGCTCGTTAGGTGCTGCATCAAAAGTGCCAAAGTGGACATCTGCAAATAGTGCTCCCTTCATTATTCCATTACTATCAAACCCACCTCCAGATTGTGGAAAACCCCACGCCAATTGCTGTGTTGGAAACTTATCGGACAGTCTTATCGGGTCTTCCCAAAAGTTATTAAATATCAGTACCGTGGCCTTCCCAATTTTTGGCGCAAGAAAAGTAGCAGCTTCGGCAAACTGGTAGTGCTGCACACTTAAGATGATTAGGTCATAATTATTTTCTTTCGATATATCCTCCTGCAAGGTTAATTTCCGAACTTCTTCAATCAATACTCCCTTAGTTTTTTTTCTGGCATCCAGCAATTTATAAGCTAGTTCTGACCCATATTGGGCGGCCTTTCCCGGGCGTACATAAAATTCGACTTGGTGACCCGCTTTCTGCAGAGCCCAACCGTATTGTACGGCTATAACACCGCGTCCAAACATTAGAATTTTCATATTTTTATAAATTGTATTGATGCATTAGCATCAAACTTTTTCAGTTCTAAGATATGTCATCAAAATTATAGCTTTTACTATATATTTGCAAGAAGGCACCCGAAAGTAGTATAGGTACCCTAAAGTAATAAATGGATTCAAATATGATCAAGACTAATAAAAACTTAAAAAACATAGAAGATTTACAAAAAGCATTATTGGATAGCAACAATTCAGAATACTTTTGCGCCCTTCATCAAACCTATACCATTATGGGCAATAGGTGGACTTTAATGATTTTGGGATCCCTTATTCATGGGAAAAAACGGAATAGCGAGCTACAAAGGGAAATCGATGGCATATCACCCAAAATGCTATCGCAAACCCTCAAAAAATTAATTTTGTATAAAATGGTAAAGCGAAAGGTTTATCCCGAAGTTCCTCCACGGGTAGAATATTGGCTGACCGATTTTGGTAAGAGCACTGCAGATCCGGTCATGGCATTGTTAAGATGGACGATGGATTGGAAAGATGAACTCAGAGCACTAGATAATGTTGATGTTTAATTGGTGATTTTATAACTCACTGCTCTAAATTGTATCGCTTCACGCTTGATTTGGAATGCGTACGCTATAGCCAAAATTATCCACTAAAATTTTTAATAGTCTAGCGGTCAATGATGTTGTTAAATTAACGAACAGGTAACTATTCTTTCTATAAATAATGTAGTATGTAATTATTAAAAATAGAGATAAACATGAATTAACAGCACATTATCACAATGCGAATATTTGTTTTTTTGAAATAAAATTTATATAACTGGTTACAAAAATTGATACGAAGCATAGTAAGATCCGCTTTTAACACAAAGTTTTGGCATTTTTGAAAAATATCAAATTTTCGACAAATTGTCAAAATTAAAACAATCGGTAGAATTTTAGCCTCAATGTAAAAATCAAAATTCTTATGGCGTCTGATGTATATCAAAAAACCCCGGTTTATCGAGATTCTGAACTCTAGTCAAATAAGTTAAAAAATTGCTCTCTTTCGTGTCTCAAAAATACGTCTCATTAAACTATGTTTCAGATTTATGTAACCGAACGTTTTTAAGAAACAAATTATATAGCTCTTACTGCTTTTTTCCGACCAACTCCACTATCTCATCAGATTGAAAGATATGTGTGCCTAAAATTGTGTTTTTTGCTTGCTCTAACATGGCTTCTGCTACGCAAGTTGCCTTAATGCTGCGGTATTTTTTTAATGAGCCAATAAGCAGTGGATTGAGGACGCGCATGGTTTTTATGAAAAAATTTTCTGCTGTTCTAGTGCCTGTTCTTTCTCCGTCTAAAAGCGAAGGCCTGTAAATGTTTATGGTTTTAAATGGCATTGCCGATAAATCTCTTTCCAGCTCGCCTTTTAATCTTGGATAAAAAAACCGTGAGTCGGGATTGGCGCCCATAGAAGAAATTAGGTTAAAGGAGCTAGATCCATTTTTTAAACCAATTTTGGCAAAAGTTAAGGGATATTGATAATCTATTTTTTTGTAGATTTCCAAATCGGGTGTTTTTTTCTGGATGGTGCCGATGCAACAAAAGATGTCGTCTCCCACAATTTTCGTGGCAACCTTTTCCAAGTTGTCGAAATCTGTTTCAATAAATTCAATTTTTTGGTGTTGGGGGGCTATTGGTCTTCGGGCAACCACAGTGATTTTTTCGTAAGCATCGTCTTTAATAAGTTTTTGCAGCAAAATGTCGCCGATTAAACCTGTTGCGCCAAATATAATTGCAGTTCTGCCCATGAGTTAGTTTTGATCGAATTCTTCTAATTAACGGATTTTAAATTAAACTCTCGTTTTCTGAAAACAAAAAAGGATGTTTTTTTAGAACATCCTTTAATAATTTTACAAAGTGTAGGATTTAAGATTCGATACCTGCAGATGCAACAGCGTGATCATTTTCTACCGAGCTACCACTTACGCCAATCGCTCCAATAATTTCGCCTTCGCTATTTTTAATAGGTATGCCACCCGGAAACGTTATCAAACCATGGTTAGAATGCTCTATGTTGTATAAAGGTTGTCCAGGCTGCGAAAGTTTTCCTACTTCGCCAGTATTCATATCAAAGAAACGTGCGGTTTTTGCCTTTTTTATGGAAATGTCTAAGGAACCCAACCAAGCGCCGTCCATTCTGCCGAACGCCACTAGGTTTGCGCCTGCATCTACAACAGCAATGTTCATCTTCAAGCTCATTTCTTCTGCTTTTCTCTTCGATTTTTCAATCATTTTTTCGGCTTGCGCCAGGGTAATGTTCATCTTTCTGAATTTTTTTTGTTAACTTCTAAACTTTTTCTTCTCTAGGAATGGTAGCGCTTTGCGGGTTAGTTTTTAAATCTTTATCAACTTCGTAAAGGTTTTTATGCTCCGCATTTTGACTAGCGGCAAGGCTATATTTTGCAATTACATCGCCAATTAAAGTTTCTTCTTCTATTTGTTCCTTCACAAACCACTGGCCAAAACTAAATGTTGCCCAATCTTTTTCTTCTAAAGCCAAGTTTACAATTTTATCTATCTCTGCCGAGTTTTCAATCTCATGTTGCAGAATATTCTGCAGACATTCACCCACGCTTTTTGGGTGTACTGGAGCAGCTTCTATTGCCTCTATTTTTGCGCTTCCACCACGATCATTTATGTATTTTAAAATTTTAAACATGTGCTCGCGCTCCTCTTGCATGTGGCCATATAAAAAAGTAGCTATGCCATCAAAATTATGTACTTCTGCCCAGCTGCCGTAAGATAGGTACACTTGTGCTTGGTAAGCTTCGCGAGTCATTTGGGTGTTTAGGAGCGCCTCCATTTTATCAGAAATTCTTTTATTGCTCATTTTATTGTTTTTTGTGTTTAAAACTATGAGAAAGAAAAACAGCGATAGGCCGATTTTGTTTGAAAAGTGTATCTCGGAACTCCCGCAAATTTTAAATGATTTTAGCCGGTTTAAAATTGCTGACGCACCTTGTGGCTATTGTGCAGCTTTTACCAATGTTAGCTCAACTTTATATTTTTTGTTTTTTTCTTTATAAACGCCAAATAGCTTAGACGGGTCTTCTTGGTAAAGCTCTTTCATACCTTGTAAAATAAAATAGCTTTCGTCTGCCTTTAACGGATTTTGATAATGAAGAAATTTGATTGCTCTGTGGTTATCTGGCGATAAGGATGCCGCGATAAATATTAAAGGCTTTTTATGTCGCGGCAGCATGGTTATTTCGGTAGCTCCGATGTATCCATTCGCTAAGTCGCATTTAACGCTTATTCCATTAACTACCCCTTTGTAATGGATCATTTCGAAGGCTTTTTGTGCAAAGCCAAACAGCGGACACAATATCAGCCAAAAGAATATTGGAGTTTTGAAGTGTTTTGACAATTTCATTCGATTTCTGAGCTTATTGCGTTGAGAACAAAAAAATGTGGAACAAGGTTTTTGTGGTCGAGTGCTTATTTTGTTTTGGAACTTTTGCTCCTAGTGCCTAAACCCGATTGAAATGGAAAGCCCACAGTGAGGAACGGCCTGTCCCGATTTTGATTCGGGAAGCGCGGACTTTGAATAAAAAGCGGGGCTGAAACCAGCAGAAATGCTACTGCCATTGGTTTTCAAAAAGAAGAGAGAAAAGCTTTTTATATACATGTGTGAGGTACAATCTATTGACAATCAAAATCTAACAAATATTTTCTTGTAAAAATATTTTGGTTGTCTAAAATAAATCGAACAAAAAAACGTAGCTTTGCGAAAAATTTAGAAGGCATTTATGCAAAAAATTAGAAATATTGCTATCATAGCACACGTAGATCATGGTAAAACAACCACCGTTGATAAAATTCTACACGCATGCTCTATTTTTCGTGATAACGAAGTGAGTGGCGATTTAATATTAGACAGTAACGATTTAGAACGTGAGCGAGGCATTACAATTGTTTCTAAGAACGTGTCGGTAATGTATAAAGATATTAAAATCAACATTATAGATACTCCTGGTCACGCAGATTTTGGCGGCGAGGTAGAGCGTGTGTTGAAAATGGCCGATGGCGTATTATTGCTTTGTGATGCGTTTGAAGGTGCAATGCCACAAACTCGTTTCGTTACTCAGAAAGCTTTGGCCTTAGGCTTAAAGCCAATTGTAGTGGTAAACAAGGTTGATAAGGAAAACTGTCGCCCAGAAGAGGTTTACGAGCAGATTTTCGAGCTTTTCTTCAATTTAGAAGCTACAGAAGACCAATTGGATTTTCCTGTAATTTATGGTTCTTCTAAAAATGGTTGGATGAGCACAGATTACAACAAACCAACCGATAATATTTTCCCTTTATTAGATGCCATAGTAGAATTTATTCCGCCTGCGCCGATAAACGAGGGTACTTTACAAATGCAAATTACCTCTTTAGATTATTCTTCTTTTGTGGGTCGTATTGCTATTGGCCGTGTTCATCGCGGTAGCATTAAAGAAAACCAGGCTATAACGTTAATTAAGCGTGATGGTAAAATGGTAAAATCTCGTGTTAAGGAACTTTACACGTTTGAAGGGCTTGGAAAAATCCGCGCCAAAGAAGTGAAATCTGGCGATATTTGTGCGGTAGTTGGAATTGATGGATTTGACATCGGCGATACCATTTCTGATTTTGATGCACCAGAACAATTGCCGGTTATTAGCATAGATGAGCCTACCATGAATATGTTGTTTACCATTAACAACTCGCCATTTTTTGGTAAAGAGGGTAAGTTGGTAACTTCTCAGCGTATTAGAGATCGTTTAATGAAGGAAATGGAGAAAAACTTGGCCTTAAAAGTGGTTGAAACAGAATCTCCAGATGCTTGGTTGGTTTACGGTCGTGGTATTCTGCATTTATCTGTGTTGATCGAGACCATGCGTCGCGAGGGATATGAAATGCAGGTTGGACAGCCACAGGTTATTATTAAAACAATTGACGGTAAAAAACACGAGCCAGTTGAGACTTTGATTGTAGATGTACCCGGAGAAGTTTCTGGCAAGGTGATAGAATTGGTAACGCAGCGTAAAGGCGAGCTGCTAATTATGGAACCAAAAGGCGATTTGCAACATTTGGAATTTGAGATTCCCGCTCGCGGAATTATCGGTTTACGTAACAACGTGTTAACCGCTACCGCTGGTGAGGCAATTATGGCACACCGTTTTAAGAGTTACGAACCGTGGAAGGGAACTATTCCTGGTCGTTTAAATGGTGTATTGGTTTCTATGGAAAAAGGAATGACCACCGCTTATTCATTAGATAAGCTGCAAGATAGAGGTCGTTTCTTTGTAGATCCAGGTGCAGATGTGTACGAAGGCCAGATCATGGGCGAGCACATTCGCGATAACGATTTGGTGGTTAATGTAATAAAAGGAAAACCATTGACCAATATGCGTGCTTCTGGAACTGACGATAACACCCGTATTGCACCAGCCATTAAATTTTCTTTAGAGGAAGCAATGGAATACATTCAAGGTGATGAGTATATAGAGGTTACGCCTGCAAGTATGCGTTTGCGTAAAATCTATTTAACCGAGCAAGAGCGTAAAGTTAAAGGCAAGCAGTTTGCTTAATCCTTAGCTCTTTTCGCTTCCGCGGATAAACATATATGGCCTTTCCGAGCAATCGGGGAGGCTTTTTTTGTTGATTGACTTTTTTGGACTAGGCCAGATTATGGCACTTAGTTGCGCGTAGCCTAGAGATTGCTTCGTTGCTCACAACGAACTCCCAGACAGGTATTAGACATTAGATTAAAGGTATTCGCTAAGCTATATTTTTCGGCACTCGCTATAGCCAACCCGGTGGGGTCGGCCTAGCAACAGTTTGGAGGAAAAAACGCCAGAAACCGGCGTGCAGAAATTTTCAAACCGCACTGTCCAAAAAGAATTTGCAGCCTGTGGTAGGGGAATGAGCGATTGGGAAGGCCTCAAATTATTGTCAAAATCGGTTTGGCGAGTTTTTACCCAAAGAGTTGCCAGCCTTGAATTTTGGTTCTTTTTTTCAAGAAAAAGAACAAAGCCCGTCTGGCGAGGACAGCGTTAGACAGAGCGGGGGTTCGATTTTGCTAAGATGGAAGTGTTAAAATTTTAAGAACTCAATCATCTATTAATTAACGACTTAAATAAAAACGTCAGTAGTAGCTTCCCGAATGGTCGGGAAAAGTAGTCGAAGGATAACTATTTTGTAGGTTCTTGATTATTGAGAGGTCTTCGACAAGCTCAGACTTACAGTAATTTAGCTTAATTTTATGATATTGCCCTCCGACTCGGAGAATGTGAGGAAAATGGCTGATATACAATTAATTATCAATTATTTAAGATAAGTTTGTCGTTGTAAGGAAGAACGAAAGCCTGCCCCCGACTTCTCGGGAAAGCAATCTCCTTGTGTTTAGTACTTAAGTTACATTTAACAATCTAACTTAAGATTACATTTGATTTATCAATTAATCTTCTTCAACCACAAACATTTCTGATGCAATGTGATCTGCAAACAATTTTCCGCTTTGCGTTAAATAGATGGTTTCTCCTTTTTGCAGTAGCCAACCGTTTGCCAAAAATTTTGGCAATTGCTTTTTGGTTGCTAATAAAAAGGTTTCTCCAAAATCTTGTTTTACCTTATCAAGACTTAACCCCCACATAGTACGGAGCGATGTCATAACGTATTCATTAAAGCGATTTTTTATACTCAGTATTTCAACTTGCTCTGGTAAAATGTCCTTTTCTAACTTTTGTAAATAAACGGCGTTGTTTGCAGGGTTCATGGTGCGGTTCGCTCCATCAAAGCCATGTGCAGATGGTCCGATGCCAATAAACGGAACACCACGCCAATAATTTGTATTGTGCACAGCGTAATTGCCTGGTTTTGCAAAATTAGAAATCTCGTACTGCTCGAAACCGTTTGCCGAGAGTTTCTCCATGAGGGTAATAAACTGATCGGCACTTTGTTTATCGCTGATGGGGGGTTGCTTTTTTGTTTTAATGGCATAAGCCAAAGCCGTTCTCGGCTCTACGGTTAGCGCATAAGCAGAAATGTGCGGAATTTGTAAATCAAGCGCTTTATCTAAATTACTCTCCAATTTTAAGTCTGTTAAGAGCGGGAAACCATAAATAAGATCTATTGTTAAATTTTCAAATCCATTATCCTGTGCCAGTTGTACGCAGGTTTCTGCCTCATTGGCGTTGTGTGCTCGGTTCATCCAAACCAAATCCTCATTAAAAAAAGACTGAATGCCAATGCTGAACCTATTTATTGGGAAACGCTTAAATAGCTTAATTTTCTCCTGAGTTAAGTCGTCTGGGTTTGCTTCAAAAGTAACCTCGGCTTGTCGGTCAACGGTATAATTTTTAAAAATCGTATCAAAAATTTTGCCGAGGCTTTCTTCGCTTAAGATAGATGGTGTTCCACCACCAAAATAAATGCTCGCCACATTTCCCTTAATTCTTTCTTTTTTTAAAACAAGCTCAGTGCAAATGGCCTCAACCATTATACTTTCTTGCTGCAAAGACGTTGTAAAATAAAAATCGCAATAATGGCAAGCTTTTTTACAGAAGGGAATGTGGATGTAGATGCCTGACACTCGATAAAAATTTATTAAGGTTGTTCAAAAATTATCTTCTCAAACTCGTCCAAGGAGACAATATTTAGCTTCGGAAAATCTATTGATTTTAAAGGATTGAAATGGTTGTCGTTGGTAACCAGGTAGTCCGCACTTCCAGCAATAGTCAAATCTACAAAATTATTATCGTCGGGATCTTGTTCAACCAATTGCCACTTAAAAAACGGCTCTGTAAAATTTACATTTGGCGCAACACTTAATATAGAATACACTAATATTGCTGTGTTTTCAGAATAAATGTCTGTAAGTTTTTCAATATACTTAGTTAGAATTTCGTTACTAATCAACCATTCAAATCGTTCGTCTTTAAAAGCGAGGTATAGCCAATAATAGCTGCTTTTTGGCGCAATAGAAGCTAGCAAGCAATTTGTATCAATTACAACTCGCACTAGCTACTGGCATTCAGTAAATTATCCAGATGTTCTTTAGTGTAACCTTTATCCTCGATAACCTTTGTAATTTCCTTCTCTAAAGATCCTGAAAAATGATTAATCAATAGCCTTTTGAGTGCTAAAACTTCAGTTTCGGGCATAGGTCTATCAAATAACCTCAATAAACTAATTTGCAGAGGATTTAATTCGGTATGCTGATTTAGGGTATGTGCCATAACTAAACGCTATTTACGCAAAAATACAAAAAATTTAATTTTATTTAACCATGTCTTTTTTAGCTTGCCTTTTAGAGCCTTCAAATTTGATTGAAATTGACTGGAGCCCGTCTTCCCTTTTCCATAGGTTAACGATAAAAGTGGGGATGATTCGATTTTCCATATCGGATGTTTTATTATTGGTGACCTTACCTTACTTCAAATGCTCCATACCCTGCGCCAATTAAGCCATTCATGTTACTGCCTTGTGCGGTGATGGTAAAAACTCCCGTCCTGTCTGATGTGAAAAAAAAGAGGGTAGCCTCGCCGATGGCATTGGTCACCACATTTGGTGCCCAGTAGAGCGTAGAACGGAAATCGTTTTTTGTGCCGGTGGCTGCACTCTTGTATCGCGGCTTATAAAATTCTCTGCTCCACGAAGGTATTGTGGGTCTGTAGGTATAGAAGCCATCTTTAAGGTTAATCAATGGGCCTCTACCAGAAATTGTTGTAATTTCTATGTACGCATAGTCAATATCGTCTACCGGGCTGATAAATGTCAACTGTTCAAAAGACGAGGATATTTTCGCATTATAAATATTGTTGTACCTATTGCTGTACATCACTTCCATGCCTTTGATGTCCTCCGCACTGAACTGTTCAATAATTCCCTTCAAAAACATGAGTCGTTCGAACGGCCTCTCTACGAGGTCGCTTGGCTGAAAATAGTCTTCGGCATCTATGCCATCGAAAACAAGTTTTACCCGGTGGACTTTTATCATGTAGCTGCTTTTCTGCACGTTGAGGTTTTTATCAGTCAGGGTGGGAGGCATTCCATTTGTGATGCCGGATCGACTTGCTCTCAAAGGAAACATACCCTCATGAAAACCGGTGATTCTTTCTCTCAAAAGTTCCATAAGTGATGTTTTTTTAGCCTTGAGGAGTTCTTTTTCATCGATAACCTGATCGGCATTGCCAGGCCCGTTGAGGTTTTTCGAACCTTTTATACTTCTCTTTGCCACGATGAGCACATCTTTCAGGGTATTCTTGCCGCCCATCACTTCCTCTTCTTTGTTTTTTATCTCCACATTGTTTTTTAGTGCCCGAACCAACGAGCTGTCGAGTGTTTTATTTTTCATTGGTAGAGTGGCTGCCCTTAGAACCGACACCGGCACTGGTTCATCGTCTGGCATTATAAAGTTTACGGTCTTGGTATCGCCATTCTTTTTTAGCGCCTGAAGGATAAAGTTGGCGGTATCCAGGCGGGGCAGGTCCCTGAAAACGAAGTCGCCCTGCTGGCCGGTCACGGTGTCCAGAACAAAAAATGGCTGCTTGGAGAACAGCCTGACCCTTGTGTCGGGCAATCCCTTGTTCAAAAAATTGGTGATCTTGCCGCCCAGGGTAAACTCCCGCTGGGCCGGGTACTGGATCGGCGGCAATTTGAAATCGTTCCACTTGTAATCCGCCCATCCCTGTGTCAACAGCAGGCAATTCAGCGCAGCATGGTTCTCTGGTTTGGGAACAAGGTAATAGGCGGGGTCCTCTATCTGTCCCCGAAGGTCGCCGCTGAGCAATAAGGAGGTCAGGATATTGTTGCTGGAATCTGCGGGCGCAAGTCCGTTATCGGTTACGGCGACAGAAAAACTGCCCTCCACGGGATTTCCCGCCTTGTCGGTCACCTTCAAGCGTAGGGATACGCTGTCGCGGGTGTGGAGGTCACCTGTAGAAGTGGTCAGGTCTATTTTTAGTCCATCGTGGTGGTCCACGAACGTAACGCGCTCATTTATCGGTTTCAGGTTTTCGTCGAAAAGTGTTATACGCACCAGCCCGCTGGGGAACTTGCTTTTGGGCATATCTGCGATGACCTCCCGATCTTTGAAGGTCAAGATTGCGCCATAACAGAGCGCCCCCCTCGATTGTGCGACCAGGTAATACGGCGATTTGTTGTTAACGTGAGGAGCTGCGTTGATCTTTACCTTTATCTCGCCACTTTCGAGGTCGTTGATCACGCGTAGCGTTACGCCCGATGGAAGCGCATGGGGAAGGTTATATTTTTTGGAGGTGGGCAGCGAAGTGATGACAGCATAATAATCTTCGCCCGGCACGGGGGTCAGGTCAAAAACCCCCATGCCGGCGTGGAAGGAGTCAAACTTTGCCACCTCTTGTTTTTTGCTGTTGTAGACAATGCCCGATATAGGCATAGCGTTGCCATCTGCGGCCATTGCCTTGAAGCCGATGGTGGCCGCCAGCCCATCGACCAAGTGCCCGCCTTCTGGCATAAATTGCAGGTCTATGTCGTTATCTGTATTTTGTTGGTCTCTTTTCGCCTTTTCGGAGGCAATTGTCTGGTTCCTGGTTGAACCCACGGAATTACCAACTTTCGATGTCCCGGCCAAACGGTCGAAGAAAAGGCTTTTGCTAAAAAAAGAGGAGGTTCCCCAGTTGCGCATCCAGTTGGTGTAGGACCTCAGGGTAAGGTATCCCGTTTTTAGCCCATCGCCATCTAAGGCCATCGACCCGTTAAAAAGCCCGTCGCTGGTCTCCAGCACCATTCGTTTTGCCACCTTGTTGTCCTTGCCGATAAGCTCGACGTAAACTACCCCGCTTTTTTTGGATGCGCTGAGATATTTCGCACCGAACAGATAGCCCTTGAACCAAAGAGTATCGCCTTGGCTGTAAAATTCCCTGTCGGTCTGGAGGAAGAGTTTCTCCGCAGGCAACTTTTTGGCCAAGGTGTCCATAAAGGTATTGATAAACGATATCTTGTTCTCCTCTTGTGCACGCCCCTTGGAAACGAGGCCTGTCAACATGAGGAAAACCACAATCGTACTTTTCAAAGCGGTATTGATGTTAATTGGTCTGGTCATAGAAGGAGCGTTTAAATTTATCGCAGGTTTTATCTCAATCAGAAAGAAAATATTTTAGATGTAAGATCTGATATATTTTGAGCAATTGTCTGTATGTGGTTTATTTAAATAATTTTATCCGTATTACTCATCATCTTACCTTACTTCAAATGCTCCATACCCCGCGCCAATCAGACCATTCATGTTGCTGCCCTGTGCGGCGATGGTAAAAGTGCCATTCCTGTCTGATGTGAAAAAAAAGACGGTAGCTTCGCCACTGGCATTGGTCACCACATTTGGCGTCCAGTAAAGCGTAGAACGGAAATCGTTTTTTATGCCCGTGTCTTTGCTTTTGTACTTTGGTTTATAAAATTCTTTGCTCGAGGGTGGCACTATAGGCCGATAGGTATAGAAGCCATCTTTAAGATTGACCAATGGCCCTTTACCAGATATTGTGGTAATCTCAATATAGGCAAAATCCCGATCGTCTACAGGACTTAGAAATGTCAGTTGTTCGTGAGAGGAGAGTATTTTCGCATTATAGATATTGTTGTACCTGCTGCTGTACATCACCTCCATGCCTTTGATGTCCTCCGCGCTGAACTGTTCAATAATTCCCTTCAGAAATATGAGCCGTTGAAAAGACCCCCCAGAAAGGCTAGGCCTGAAATAGTCTTCCGCATCGATGCCATCGAAAACGAATCTTACACGATGGCTTTTAATCATGTAGCTGCTTTGCCTTTCAAATAGGCCTGCCCTTAACGGAAACATACCCTCATGAAATCCTATTATCCTTTCTCTCAACAGTTCCATAAGCGGAGTTTTTTTAGCCTTGAGGAGTTCTTTTTCATCGATGACCTGGTCGGCGTTGCCAGGCCCGTTGAGGTTCTTGGATCCCTTTATGCTTCTTTTAGCTGTGATGAGCACATCTTTCAGGGTATTCTTGCCGCCCATCACTTCCTCTTCTTTGTTTTTTATCTCCACATTGTTTTTTAGTGCCCGAACCAACGAGCTGTCGAGTGTTTTATTTTTCATTGGTAGAGTGGCTGCCCTTAGAACCGACACCGGCACTGGTTCATCGTCTGGCATTATAAAGTTTACGGTCTTGGTATCGCCATTCTTTTTTAGCGCCTGAAGGATAAAGTTGGCGGTATCCAGGCGGGGCAGGTCCCTGAAAACGAAGTCGCCCTGCTGGTCGGTCACGGTGTCCAGAACAAAAAATGGCTGCTTGGAGAACAGCCTGACCCTTGTGCCGGGCAATCCCTTGTTCAAAAAATTGGTGATTTTGCCGCCCAGGGTAAACTCCCGCTGGGCCGGGTACTGGATCGGCGGCAATTTGAAATCGTTCCACTTGTAATCCGCCCATCCCTGTGTCAACAGCAGGCAATTCAGCGCTGCATGGTTCTCTGGTTTGGGAACAAGGTAATAGGCGGGGTCTTCGATCTGTCCCCGAAGGTCGCCGCTGAGCAATAAGGAGGTCAGGATGTTGTTGCTGGTATCTGCGGGCGCAAGTCCGTTATCGGTTACGGCGACAGAAAAACTGCCCTCCACGGGATTTCCCGCCTTATCGGTCACCTTCAAGCGCAGGGATACGCTGTCGCGGGTGTGGAGGTCACCTGTAGAAGTGGTCAGGTCTATTTTTAGGCCATCGTGATGGTCCACGAACGTAACGCGCTCATTTATCGGTTTCAGGTTTTCGTCGAACAGGGTTATCCGCACCAGCCCGCTGGGGAACTTGCTTTTGGGCATATCTGCGATGACCTCCCGATCTTTGAAGGTCAAGATTGCGCCATAACAGAGCGCCCCCCTCGATTGTGCGACCAGGTAATACGGCGATTTGTTGTTGACGTGAGGAGATGCGTTGATCTTTACCTTTATCTCGCCACTTTCGAGGTCGTTGATCACGCGTAGCGTTACGCCCGATGGAAGCGCATGGGGAAGATTATATTTTTTGGAGGTGGCTAGCGAAGTGATGACAGCATAATAATCTTCGCCCGCCACGGGGTTCAGGTCAAAAAACCCCATGCCGGCATGGGCGGAGTTAAACTTTGCCACCTCTTGTTTTTTGCTGTTGTAGACAATGCCCGATATAGGCATAGCGTTGCCATCTGCGGCCATTGCCTTGAAGCCGATGTTGGCCGCCAGCCCATCGACCAAGTGCCCACCTTCTGGCATAAATTGCAGGTCTATGTCGTTATTTGTATTTTGTTGGTCTCTTTTCGCCTTTTCGGAGGCAATTGTCTGGTTCCTGGTTGAACCCACGGAATTACCAATTTTCGATGTTCCGACCAAACGGTCGAAGAAAAGGCTTTTGCTAAAAAAAGAGGAGGTTCCCCAGTTGCGCATCCAGTTGGTATAGCACCTTAGGATAAAGTATCCCGTTTTTAGCCCATCGCCATCTAAGGCCATCGACCCGTTAAAAAGCCCGTTGCTGGTCTCCAGTACCATTCGTTTTGCCACTTTGTTGTCCTTGCCGATAAGCTCGACGTAAACTACCCCGCTTTTTTTGGATGCGGTGAGATATTTCGCACCGAACAGATAGCCCTTGAACCAAAGTGTATCGCCTTGGCTGTAAAATCCCCTGTCGGTCTGGAGGAACAGTTTCTCCGCAGGCAACTTTTTGGCCAAGGTGTCCATAAAGGTGTTGATAAAGGATATCTTGTTCTCCTCTTGTGCCCGCCCCTTGGAAACGAGGCCTGTCAACATGAGGAAAACCACAATCGTACTTTTCAAAGCGGTATTGATGTTCATTGGTCTGGTCATAGAAGGAGCGTTTAAAGGTGATTTTCATGCTCCCAAAAAATCCCGGTAATTTGTTTGCATCTGTGGGTTTAATATTTTAAGACATTATTTGTTAAATAACCTCAGTAGGTTGATTTACAGAGGGGTTTGTGCGGCATATAAGTTTAACGTAACCACCATAGCCGAATACTGTATTAACAAAAATGCAAATTTTATTCTCAAATATCTCTTTTAATTTCTTTTATCAGGTATGATTTTGCATGCTTTATTTTCATCCCGCTTGAACGAAAAAAGAAGCCAGATTAAAGAAGGCAGCACATATTTTGTTAACTTCGAATCTTACAACTATCATCGGATGTCTTTGCGCCAAATAGATCATCAACAGCAATCAACATGAAAATTAAGCTAACTTTTATCTTTTTACAACTTATTTTAGCGCCTTCTATTTTTGCGCAAAGCAAAACAGGTGGAGAAAATCTCTACGTTGCAAATCGCGCGCCTTTAAGAACAAATCCATACATAGAGTTGCCTCTGGGTGCAATTAAGCCCGAAGGTTGGTTGAAAGAAATGCTTATTCGCCAAAAGAACGGGGCAACAGGTAACTTAGATACGCTGTATTCAGCGGTGATGAACAATAGAAATGGTTGGTTGGGAGGCGACGGCGACCAATGGGAGCGTGGGCCATATTGGATTGATGGTCTTTTGCCGCTTGCGTATATTCTAAACGATAAAGCACTTATCGCAAAAGTTAAACCTTGGGTAGAATGGAGCATAAAGAGCCAAACCGCAGATGGTTATTTTGGTCCATCAAAGGATTACCCGAATGAGGCCGGCGTACAAAGAGATAATAGCCGAGATTGGTGGCCCAAAATGGTTATGCTAAAAGTATTGAAACAATATTATTCGGCAACCGGAGATAAGAGGGTGATTAAGTTAATGACCAATTATTTTAAGTATCAACTCAAAGAACTTCCAAGTAAACCATTAGATCACTGGACTTTTTGGGCTAAATACCGTGGCGGTGATAATTTGATGGTTGTCTATTGGCTTTACAACATTACGGGAGATAAATTTTTGTTGGATCTTGGTGATTTGCTTTATAAGCAAACGTTTGATTATACAGATGCCTTTTTGTACACAGACCTTTTGTCTACAGTTGGCAGCATTCATTGCGTAAATCTTGCCCAGGGAATTAAGACCCCAGCAATTTACTATCAACGCCACGCAGAAAAAAAATACCTAAACTCGCTAGATAAAGGTTATGATGATTTGCGGAAATACGATGGTATGGCTCATGGTCTTTTTGGTGGCGATGAAGCGCTACATGGCAACAACCCAACCCAAGGTTCCGAGTTATGCAGTGCTGTAGAAATGATGTTCAGCTTAGAAAATACGTTAGAAATTACGGGCGAAGTACCATACGCAGACAGGTTGGAGAAGATAGCCTTTAATGCGCTGCCCGCTCAAACAAGTGATGATTATCTTAATCACCAATATTTTCAGCAGGCAAACCAGGTAATGGCAACCCGGCAACTCAGAAATTTTGATCAGAACCACGGCGGCACTGATGTAACCTACGGCTTACTTACAGGCTATCCTTGCTGCACCTCTAACATGCACCAGGGCTGGCCTAAATTTACGCAGAATTTATGGTATGCAACTGCCGATAGAGGAATAGCGGCATTGGTTTATTCGCCTAGCCGAGTTCGAGCCAAAGTTGCTAACGGAACGGAAGTAAACATTAATGAGGAGACAAATTACCCATTTAGCGAAACCATTAAATTTTCGATGGAAATGGGGAAGGGGAAATCTGCGCAATTCCCATTTCATTTACGCATTCCGGGCTGGTGTAAAAAAGCTACAATTAAAATAAATGGGCTAGATTTTCGAGAGGTGGATGGGAACCAGATCACAAAGATAGAACGGGTATGGAAATCGGGCGATGTGGTTGAACTGGCATTGCCAATGCATATCTTTAAAAATACTTGGTATGAAAATACGATGTCGATTGAAAGAGGACCGATTACCTATGCCTTGAAAATTAAGGAGGATACACAAAAAGTGAAAAACACCTTAGACCCCAAACACTATGGAGGCTATTATTATGAGGTTAAACCAGGCAGTCCTTGGAATTATGGCTTGTTTGATATGTCTGAGAAGAAACTGAACGAGGACTTTAAGGTAGAGAAGTTAGGAAAGGTTTCAAATTTTCCATGGAACCTTGCCAACGCGCCGTTGCAGATTACAACCAAAGCAAAACGGATCCCAACATGGCAGTTGTATAATGGAATGACGGGCCCTGTTCCATTTAGCAACATCAACGATATTGCTCCGGGCGAAGAAGAAGAGGTAACTTTAGTGCCTTATGGCACTACCAAATTAAGAATTTCAGAATTTCCGGTAGTTGGCAGAAAATAGATGGAAGAAAACATTTAGCCCCAAAAAAAATTTGCATCGTTACGAGGTTTTTTACTGAAGTAATCTCATCCTGCCAATGGGATAGATTGCTTACGATCTCGTAGTGATGACTTTTTTCAGAAGGAATGAAGTTCTTTAGCTCCCTGTTTTTCTGCCCTCAATAGGAGTATTGTAGCCAGCTGCCATCTTCGTTATATCGATACCATTTATCATTTGCAAAATAATAGTTGTCTTTGTATAAAATAATTGTTGGCAAATTAGTCCCAATATGTATTTTACGTGATTGTTGACTTCTAAAGTCATAGACCGATTGGTCTTTTGCTATGTGTTCATAACTGCTGTAGAAAAATTTACGGTTTTGATCAAATTTTAAAGAATATTGTTTGTTTATATTTTTTTCTATATCTCCAGAAGCAAGTTTTCGATCGCCATGAATGTTGACACTCATTTTGTAATTGTTTACATTATTCCCCATCAATTTTAATTGGTATTGGTAAATACAGTTAACATAGTGGTCTTCGCTTCCAATCAACATTCCTATATAAGATTGCACGAGCATTGAAACCTTAATTTTATTATTGCTGATAGACAAAATCAAGGTATTTCTTCGGTCTAAATCGAAGCTTGCGCCGCCCCTCAAACCGTATATAACCTGTAAAAATTTTTCATTTAAGGGCGTAACCTTTATAAGTCCTGTACAATCAGAAAAGCGTACTGTATCGCCCAAACACGCCACAGTTAATGTTTTACTAAACAACTTTTGGCTCAAATTAACTTTTACATCTTGGCCTTCAAAAGATGTTATTTGGTAGGTTTGGGAGAATGCTAAATTACATCCCAAAAAGAAAATAGACAAAAATAAAAATGCTTGCTTTCGCATGATGACGTGATTTAAACTCCCAATAAATTTATAATCTCATATTGCTAACCCCAAATTTTTCTCGAAAGCAAATCGAATTTTTCAGATTTATTTATAGCGCATCGGTAAGAAACCCACATTATTACTCAGCTTGGAGATTTGTAGTTATTTCAAATAGCTGAATTACAACTCATCTGGTACAATCATCTTTGCCACGCCAATGCGGTTATCGGCCATGCCATAATACACATCTATTCGCTCTGGTTGTCCTAAATCATCTCTTCTATCGGTACCGGTTGGAAAGACCACGTTTCCAATTGTCCCTATTTTTTCGTCTTCGAGCTCTGGTTCTAATATAGGTTCCTTTGATCTATATAATATCTTCTGCGGATTCTTTACCGAGAGTACCATTGCACCAGCAGAATAACAAAACTTAGGTGTTTCTTGGCAAGAATCTCCAAATTCGCGCACGCCGTGATAAACGAGCAGCCAACCGTGTTTTGTTAAAATAGGAGGGGCGCCAGCTCCGATTTTTACTTTTTCCCAATCTGCTTCGGGCATAGCAAGTAAATGGTGCGAAGTAAATTCGGCGGTTTTTACAGTTTCCCCAGGTTTTAAGTTGCAATAAGAAATCCAAATAGATTGTGTTTCATCGCTCGGTTTTCGTTTTGGATGCTTTACCATTTCATCGGGACTAGTACCAGGAAAAAGTGGACGGTGTAACATGGCCAAAGACCCATGGTTATGTGGGCTCGGGATCAGTATTGGAAATGTGCAGGCATCCTTGTCATCTACATCGTTAAAATCTATATTTTTAAAAGGCAAATATTCAACCAAGCCAATTCTTGTCCACTTCAGCAAGTCGTGAGAGTAAGCAGCTGCTATTCTTGGGCCATCTGGGCCAAAGGCGGTATAAGTCATTACATAACGGCCAAGAATTTCTACAAAGCTAACTCTGGCGTCTTCGCATCCGCCACCGCCGTTGCTTCTTTTCTCGTAGGGTGCCTCGGGTGCTAGGGCAATGCCTAAACGCTCCACGCCTGTTGGCTCGCCATCCTTATCGAATAGCACTTTTGCAATACCAATTCTGGAATAGTTGTTTTTTGCAACCAACCTCGGAAAAAGGTAAAGTTCGCCATCTTGGCCTCTAATTGCTGCCGGATTTAAAACGCCTTCTGCTTCGTTAGCATTTCCCGCTTCGGGTTCCATAATGGTACAAATGCGTTCCAGCTTAAATTTATTCATGAATTTTTATTTAGAAGATAAACAGGCAACAATTGCTTCGATAATGGTTTTCGTTTCGTCTGGATTCCGCACTTGGATGCAATCCACCCCGGTTTTCTTCGCAGGATGGTCATTTCCCCCTGGAAAAAGCGCATCTCCGATAAACATTATCTCTGATGTTTTTAACTTAAATGTCTCCTTCAGTTTCTCAATGCCATAAGCTTTATCTGCTCCCTTTTTGGTAATGTCTATAGAAGTGGAGCCACCTAGGTTTACGTCGAAATCTTTTAGTTTTTTATCTAGCTTGGCTTTTATTTTTTTCCTTTTTTTAAAATCGGGATCCCAATCTTTTTTTGCGCTTAAAGGTGCCTTTTGTCCTAGCGCAGAAAAAGTGATTTGACTGCCCCTATCTTCTATCTGCTCACCCCAAGTTTTACCAAACTCGATGTTAGATTGGTCTATGGCTTTTTTTAATTCTGTTTTTATTTTTTCGCTCTGCTTTTTGGTAAAGTTCTCAGCGTAAATTTTTGTCCAAGATTTTTTGTAGCTGTAGAATTTTGTGCCACAAGTAGGTAAAATAGAAAGGTTTTTTAGCTGTTTGGGTTCGCCCATTTTTGCCAACACCTGTTTTTTAAATTGTGGCCAATCTGCGCCAGAAATAATGGCCACTCTTGCATTGTCTAATAAGGAACTTAGCATGGCCACCATAGCTTTGGTAATGATAGATTTACTTTTAGCCAATGTTCCATCTAAATCAAATACCACTAATTTTTTCATAAAACCTTCCTTTTTATTGGTGTTAACAACCTCAACAATTTATTGTTTGTCTTTTCCTTTTACATCATCAAAAAAACTAGAAAATCCATTATACGCAATTTGCCTTGACGCGATGTTAAATTTTCAAGCTTAATTTTTTTAGGTAAAACCTAAGATATAAAGTAGTTTTGCAAAAAAAATAATTGGTGGTTAATGGCTAAGCGTTATTTTCTCGTGTTGATGTTTGGCGCATTTTTTAATGTTTGCTTTGCGTTTATTCTGGCTCCTCAGCAACAAGACTCCATACAGTCTTCACCTAACATCACCTACAAAAAGAAAATAGATCCTGGGTTTATTGCTAAACAAAAAATCATAACAGACTCCATTATTAGCCATACTTGGGTATTGCCAGACAGCTTGATAAATAGAAGTGCGCTGCTTGATAGCGTAGAGAAAGACTATGTTTTCCCAACATTAAATTTATGGGCTTGGCAACAGAAGTATAAAGCGTATAAAAAGCCCAACAACCCCTATAAACTAGGAAAGCCGGTGCCTAAAGGAAATCCGTTATTTTTAGGGCTCATTTTTGTGATGTTGATTATTTTTGGTGTCCTTAAGTTCTCCTTTCCAAATCAATTTGCTGCTATTGTAAATTCGTTTTTTAGCAAAAGGGCACTTGTAAACATCAATAAGGAAGAAAGTTTACTCAATTCTTGGCCGTTTTTACTGCTTTTTTTGCTGTTCGGCCTAATTTTTGGAATGTATCTATTTCTCGTGGCACAACATTATCAGCTCCCGCAAGCGCGCAATGGTTTTAAGTTTTTGTTTGGAGTATCGGGTTTTATTGTATTACTGCTAGCCTTAAAGTTGTTGTTTTTGCGGTTTTTGGGCTTCTTATTTAATCTTCAAAAACCTGTAAGCGAATATATTTCTATTCTATATTTAAGTTATTTTAATGTTTCAATCTTATTTGCGCCCTTGGTAGTGGCTTACGCTTTATCGCCACTTGCGTACGCAAACTTATTTATAGCTGTAGGGTGTTTACTTTTGGTTATTGTATTTGTATTTCAGGTACTTAGAGTAGCTACAACCATACTTTCTGTTAATAGGTTTTCTAAAGTGCATTTATTTTTGTATTTTTGCGCCCTCGAAATATGTCCCATTTTGATTTTAATAAAGGCGATAGGATTATAGTAGAAAACGAAAAAAATGGAAGAACAGACTAACGAAAGACTTAACAAAGTAAAGAGCATCTTAGTTACTTTGCCCAAGCCAGAAACAGACAAATCTCCTTATTACGATCTGGCAAAAAAACTTAATTTAAAGGTTGATTTTAGATCTTTTATCCATGTGGAGAGTATTCCTGCAAGAGATTTTAGAAAAGATAAAATTAATCTTTCTGATTTTACAGCTTTAGTATTAACAAGTAGAACGGCAGCCGATCATTTTTTTAGAATATGCGAAGAAATGCGTTATGAGGTGCCCACAGATTTGAAATACTTCTGCTTGTCGGAAACTATAGCGCTTTACCTTCAAAAATATATTCAGTATCGTAAACGTAAAATCTTTTTCGGAAAGAAAGGAATAACAGATCTTACCGAGGTGTTGAAAAAACACGCAGACGAAAAATTTCTTTATCCCTGCTCTGATATGGCTACAGAAGATCTTGTGAATATTATGGATGATAAGGGTTTTGACATTACCGCAGCAGTGTTGTTTAAAACGGTAGTTACCGATCTCTCTGATTTGGCTGATGTTTTTTATGACGTTATTGCTTTTTTTAGTCCTTCTAGTATACAATCTCTCTATCAAAATTTTCCAACCTTCGAACAGAATAAAACCAGAATAGCCGCCTTTGGTACCAGCACCGCAAAAGCAGTGGAAGATATGGGATTGATTGTAGACATTGTCGCTCCAGCCCCGGGTGTTCCATCTATGACTATGGCGATAGAGAATTATGTAAAAGTTTCTAATAAATAGATTTTCTACAATAAGCAATCAAAATTATAAAAGTTCAATAAAACTGTTATAATCATAGCAGTCAGTACGTTACGCGTAAATTGCCTTTTAAAAGTATCCCTAAAGGCTATATTAGCCATAATTTATTGTATTTTCGAGTAAAAAATTTGCAATTGTTGATAATTTCCATGATGTTTGAAAATTAAAAAGAACGCTGTGCTGTACACATTTAATAAAAAATGAAGAAAATTTACCTTTTGGTGTTTGTAAGTGTAACTGTGTTGTTTGCGAGCTGCGGCTCTAGTAACGATGGGGAACTAAGGGGGGCTTACAATAGAAAGTTTAAAAACAATAAGGTACCTTATGGTATGGTTTTTATTCCGCCGGGTCATACACCGCTTGGAGGTGATGATGAGGACATTACTTTTTCCCAAAGCGGACCTAGTAAAATGACCACCATAAGCGCATTCTTTATGGACCAAACTGAGATTAGCAATGCTGAGTATAGGCAGTTTACCAACTGGGTTAGAGATTCCATTGCTTTGGTTATGATGGGTATGCCAGCTCAGTTTACCAAACAAGCAAAAAATGGTCAAAGCTTAGGGGGAGAGAAATTTATAGATTGGAAGAAGGTAGGAAAGAACGGGGAAAATATTTGGCGAGGTGGAAAGGGTAAGAATACAGCGGCAAACAATCAGTTAGATGGGATGTATTATTCTGGATTGGATGCCCTGCCTGGCAAAAAGGAAATAGATGTGAGGAAACTAATTTATTCTTACGGTTATTTAAATCTAGATAAGGCGGCGAAAGGACATAAAGACCCAAATAGCAGACGTCAGGATTATATAGATAGATTTACGGTTTCAGTTTATCCCGATACGTTGGTTTGGAAAACAGATTTTACGTATTCGCAGAATGACCCAATGGTGCGCGGTTATTACAATCATCCTTCGTATGATGATTATCCGGTGGTTGGCGTTAGTTGGGAACAAGCGAGTGCATTTGCGCAGTGGAGAAGTCAGCTATATCAGGGCGCAGCAGCTGCTAAGAAGATACCCATTAACGCTAGGTTAGATTATGAATTGCCTTCTGCAACTAATTTCGAATACGCTGCTAGAGGCGGAAACATTAAGACGAAATATCCTTGGGGAGGGCCTTACATCAGAAATGCAAAAGGTTGCTTAATGGCAAATTTTAAGCCCGGTAGAGGAGATTATTCTAGTGATGGCGGTATTTACACGGTTGGTGTCTATTCTTATTTTCCAAATGATTATGGTTTATACAATATGGCTGGAAACGTGGCAGAATGGACCAAAACGGCATATAATAAATCTGCAGGTCCTATGTTACACGATTTAAATCCAACATTTACGTACGATGCGGGTAAAAACGATAGCAAATATCTAAAACGTAAAGTGGTAAAGGGTGGTTCTTGGAAAGATACAGGATATTTTCTGCAGAACTCGGTTTCTACATACGAGTATCAAGATCAACAGAGATCTTATATTGGTTTCAGATGCGTTTCTGCATATCCTGGAACTACAATGAAAAATTAACTAGTTAAAGATTTAAAAAAAAAACAATAAAATTTTATGGCTGCAAAAAAACAACCAAGTTGGTTACACTTAGCAATATCGTGGGGAGCAAGTATTGTAATCATCGGTGCATTATTTAAAATTCTACACATAGGTGGAATATTGGGAAACTATGCCATTGGTATAGGATTGGGTGTAGAAGCATGCTTGTTTTTCTTAACAGGGTTTTTCCCGCCAGAACCAGAACCAGCTTGGGATAGAGTTTACCCAGAGTTGAATGAAAATTATAAAGGAGAGTTGCCAACCGTTTCGGCACGTCCTGTTGCGGCAGCCTCAGCAAGTAGTACTGCTGCTTTAGACAGAATGCTTTCTGATGCTAAAATTGGGCCAGAGTTAATAGAAAGTTTGGGAACTGGACTTAGAACCTTTGGCGATAAAGTTGCCAATATATCTAACGTTGCGGATGCTTCGATCGCAACCAACGAATTTACCGGCAAAGTAAAAACTGCCTCTGCGGGATTTGATGGTCTAAGTTTAGCATTCGAAAGCGCTACCTCTAATTTAAAGGCGATGGGTGAGAGCAAGGTCGATTCTCAGGCTTATCACGATCAGGTTAATAACCTTGCTAAGAATTTATCGGCCTTAAATGCTGTTTACGAATTAGAACTGCAAGATTCTAGCGCACACTTAAAATCTATGAATAAGTTCTACTCAAACTTATCGCAAACCATGCAGAATTTTAATGAATCTATGGAAGATTCTAAACAGTTTAAGGAAGAAGTAGGTAGGCTTGCAAAAAATTTATCTTCCTTAAATGCCATTTACGGCAATATGTTATCGGCAATGAATGGGCCAAGGGTTTAACGGTTTAATTTTAATCTAAAAAGAACTACTTAACAAATGGCTGGAGGAAAAGAAACAACGCGGCAGCGGATGATCAATATCATGTATTTGGTATTGTTGGCTATGCTCGCATTAAACGTATCAGACACAATATTAAATGCCTTTAAAAATATAAACGATAGTTTAGAAACTTCAAAAAACAACGTTAACGTAAGCATAGATCAGCTTTTTTCTGCTTTCGAAAATTCTAAGCTTAAAGATGAACCTGCTCGCGCTCAACCAATTTACGACAGAGCAAAGCAGGCTAAAGCAGTTGCCGACGGTTTGAATAACTACATAGAAAGTATTAAGCAAAAGTTTACGGTTGCTGGTAATGGAATCGATCCAGAAACAGGCGATTTAAAGCGCCGCGAGAATATGGATATTGCCCAAACCATCATGATCAACCAAAAAGAAGGGGAGAAGCTTAAGCAAAAGATTAACGAAACAAGAGAGAAGCTTATCGCTTTGTTAGGGCCTACCGATGGCAAAAACGTTTCTTTTTCTTTAGAAGCCAAAGATCCGGCGATAAAAAGAAAAGGAAAATGGGAGGATGTGTATTTTGGTGAAGGAACACCGCTTACAGCTGCCATGACTATTTTAACCAAATTGCAAACAGACACGAAAAATGCAGAAGCTGAGGTTGTAAAAAAATTGTTTGGAAACATGGATAAAGCTTTGGTAAACATCGATCAATTTGCTGCAGTTGCAGTAGCGCCTACATCTTACGTTATACAAGGACAACCGTATAGCGCACAAGTTTTTTTAACAGCTAGCGATTCCAAATCAAATCCTAATATTTTGGTAAATGGAAGTCCATTGGCGGTAAAAGAAGGGAAAGCAACCTACACAGGTTCTACTGGGAGCGTGGGCGTTTTTAAATGGGTTGGAACCATTAGGGTAAAGCAAACAGACGGGCAAATCAAAGAATATAAAACAGCAGAACAAAGTTATCAGGTGGCAAAACCATCTGCAACGGTATCATCTACCAAGTTAAATGTTATTTATGCGGGCATACCCAACCCTTTTGCCGTTTCTGCAGCTGGTTTTCCGCTACAAAGCGTAAAAGCTTCTATATCTAAAGGTTCGATGACTGGCGGCAACGGAAACTATATGGTAAATGTGGCGGGTAGTTTGGTAGGCTCGGAGGTATCTATAGGTGTTTCTGCAGATAATAATGGAAAAACAATAAGTTTAGGCACTCAGAAATTCAGGATAAAAGCAATTCCGGCTCCGGTTGCCAAAGTTGGCGGTAGGGCAGGTGGCGATGTCGCTTCTGTGCAGTTAAAGAGAGAATCAGAGATAGAAGCAGATTTAGACGATTTTCCGTTTGATGTGAAGTTTACTATATTACGGTATAAAATGACCATCATCAAACCGCGATCAGATGCCGTGACCATTGCTGGCAGTGGTGGTAGTTTTAATGGCGCAGTTCGCTCGGCAATGAACGCTATTACACCTGGAACTAGGGTGTTTTTTGAAGATATAGTTTCTCAAGGCCCTGATGGCCGTCAGAGAATTTTGCCTTCGGTGGCGTTCTCGGCTAAATAATAGAGTTATGAAAAAGATTTTAAGTGTTTTTATTTTTGTGTTGTTTGCCGCCTCGTTGCACGCCCAAGTTAAAAAGGCTCCGTTGAAGAAACAGGCTAAGGCGCAAGTAAAATCTGTAGACACCATCGCTGCGAATAAAATTGCTAAAAAGAAACTGAAAGTTCCGCCGAGAGATGGTTTCTATGCCCGTAAAGATATAGATAGTACCGAAATGGTACCGTTGGCAGACGTAAGAGACGAAGACGTATTTTACGCAAAAAGAATTTGGCGCGAGATAGATTTGCGCGACACTGTTAATTCTATATTGAAAGCACCAAAATCTAGGTTGATAGATGTAATTTTAAATGCAGTTAAGAGCGGGGAGTTAACAGCCTATGCGCCAATAGATAGTTCGCTAAATGAAGACGACGCTTTTAACAACCCAATGCAGGCTGATTCTGCAAAAAGCGTAGCCCTAGGTACTGTAGAAGTTTCTGATAATAAATCAGGAACTGTTACAACTGTTGTAAATGATTTTAACCCAGAATCTTTTTTAAAATATAGAATTAAAGAAGATTGGATTTTTGACAGCAAACGATCGGTTTTCGAGCCTAGAATAGTAGGTATCGCACCGCTTAAACTCAACGCAACTACCAACCAGTGGCAACCTGTTTTCTGGATTTATTATCCAGAAGCGCGAGAGGTGCTTTCTAAAAAACGTTTGGTAAATACCAGAAATGATGCTTCTACTTTAAGCTTCGACGATTTTTTCATCCGAAGGTTGTTTAGCAGCTATATTGTAAAGGAATCGAATCCTGGTGATAACAAGTTAAAAGACATCATCGCCGATCCACGAGAAAGGTTATACGAGTCCAATCGAATTCAGAATTCTCTACTCGATTACGAGCAAGGACTTTGGGAATACTAAATAAAAAAAGAGTTTCGGATTTGGAAACTCTTTTTTTGTGGATTATAATTTATACTTTATACGTTTTCTCAATCTCCTTTTACCTAGTCAACTGAAACGGTAAGTCCCTCTTGTTTAAGAATTTTTCTGTACACCTCTACTTCCGTAAAACTTCCTTCTAACACGGTGCACTTACCTTCGTTATGTACTTTAAAAGCTATTTTTTCTGCTTGGCCTTCGCTGTACTTTAAGTATTTCATCATGCAAAAAATCACATGTTCAAAGGAGTTTACATCATCATTCCAAAGAATAAGCCTACGCACGGTCTTTATAGACGATAAAATCTCGTCGAGTGTAAAGGTTTCCTCTTTGGTTTCTGTATGCATTTGACAAAAATAAACATTCCTATTTTAAGGAAGAGGTTTTTAAGGTTAAAAACGTTGGGTTAGGCGATAATTGTTGCGTATTATGAGGAGATTGTTAGAAAGAAACGCCTCTATCAGTTTTTGATAGAGGCAAGTAAATTAATTATTCTTCAGCAATAAATCGAAATAACTACTTATCTAGGATTCAATACTTGGAATTCTTACCATTTCATCACTCTCCTTCCCATAATCAACTCCATCAACGGCAAAACCAAAAAGGTTTAAAAAGTCAGATTTATACTGCGGTAAGTCGCCGATTGCAGCTAGGTTTTCTGTGCTGGCTTTCTCCCATAAGGTAGAAACTTCCTCTTGTACATCGTCTTGCATTTCCAAATCGTCTATCCTAATGCGGCCTTTTTTATCTACCAGAACAGTTCCATTCTTATAAAGTCGATCAGCATATAAACGTTGAATCTGCTCTATGGTGCCTTCATGAGTGCCGTTTTCCTTCATTACTTTGTATAATAGAGAGATGTAAAGCGGAATAACTGGAATGGCAGAACTTGCCTGTGTAACCAATGCTTTGTTTACAGAAACGTATGCTTTACCATGTAAATCGGTTAAGTTTTCGCTAATTTTAAATGCAGTTGCTTCCAAATTGTCTTTCGCGCGGCCAATAGTTCCCTTTCTGTAAACAGGTTCTGTTACGGCAGGGCCGATGTATGAATAAGCAATGGTTGTAAAGCCTTCTGCAAGTAAATCTTCAGCTCTTAGAGCCTCTATCCACATCGACCAATCTTCGCCGCCCATTACAGCTATTGTGTTTTCAATGTCTTCGTCGGTGGCAGGTTCGATCGATACAGTGGAGACAATTCCGGTATGAAAATCTACCGTTTTATTGCTGTAACTTCTACCAATAGGCTTTAGGGTAGAACGGTGCAATACCTCGGTGTCTGGGTGTTTTCTTACCGGAGAGGCCAAACTATAAATTACTTGATCTACTCGCCCCAAGTCTTTTTTTATCAGTGCGAGAGTTTCTGCTTTAATTTCTTTAGAGAAAGCATCGCCATTTATACTTTTTGCATATAAGCCTACTTTATTCGCTTCATTTTCGAAAGCGGCGCTGTTGTACCAGCCTGGCGAAGCAGTTTTGCCGGGCTGCGGCGGTTTTTCAAAAAATACACCAATGGTTGATGCCCCTGAGCCAAAAGCAGCTGTTACCCTAGAAGACAAGCCGAAACCTGTCGACGCACCTATTACCAACACTTTTTTTGGTCCATCTATTTTACCTTTCGATTCTACGTAGTCTATTTGGTTTTTCACGTTTTGGGCACAACCTTCTGGGTGCGCCGTTAAACAGATAAACCCTCTCATTCTTGGCTCAATAATCATAGTTGTTGTTTTTGTATATGGGCTGCAATTTAAGAAAATTTTTGTTTGATAAAAACGGATTATGAGCTGCAATACTAGATGCATTTAACAAGTAGCGAGCAAACAGATTTGTTTAAAGGTTAAAAAGATGTAAATTTGGTGTTAATTAATTCCTATTGAAAACCTTACTTGCCGTTTGTTGTGTGATGATGCCCTTTGGTTTATTTGCACAAACCAAATCTGAAAATTCAGGGTGGTTTAGCTTGAGCAACAGTATCAAATTAAATGATAAGATTACGGCATTTGCTGATGCGCAGCTAAGAACAGAAAATAATTGGACTTTCCTTAAGCAGGTGGAGGTAACTACAGGATTGAACTACAGGTTTTTACCTAACCAAGAAATTGGCTTTGGTGGCGTTTTAACAAACACTAGAAAAAGCCAGATAGTGCATTTAAAAGAAAACGATAGAAGGCTTTTTGAGCAATATACCCTAAAACATAGTCTCTGGACTGCAGCTGTTACACATAGATTTAGGCTAGAACAGCGCTTTATCGAAACAATAACCGACCATAATTTTTTTGCTCAGCGTTTGCGTTATCGGTTTAAAGCGCAGCAGCCACTAAGCAATCAACAGGTAAAATTTAGTAGTGGATTTTATGCTTTGGTGCAGGACGAGGTGCTTTTAAATATTCAGAATAAGGAAAAATTGAACAATCATTTTCTTGATCAAAATAGGTTGCTGTTGGCTTTGGGCTATCGGGTTTCTAAAAATCTAGATGTGGACTTGGGCTATTTAAATGATTTTTCAATCGGAACAAATAGCGATAAGGACACCCATGTTTTGCAGCTGGCATTAAGCACAAAATTTTAGCTTTTTTTTTAATTTCGTTTAGTTCAGAAAAAACAAACAAAATGGTGTCATCTAGAGGTCTAGTATATTCCACATGAATCAATATAAATGACGTTTTGGTCTAAACTCGCTATAACCAGCTTGGTGGGGTCGGCCTAGCAGTAGTTTGAAGGAAAAAATGGCGAGAACCGACTTGTAGAAATATCCAAACCCCACCGTCCAAAAAGAATTTGCAGCCTGTGCGGAGGGGTAAGCGATGGAAAGCGGCCTCAAATTATTGTAAAAATGGTTCGGCGAATTTTTACCCAAAGATGTGCCAGCCTTGAATTTATTCATTAGCACCTATTGTTTTATTTGCATTCATGAGCTCGCAGAAATGCTCGGTTTTGCTACTTTTTTTTCAAGAAAAAAGTAGAACTCCCGTCCGGATAGGACATCGTAAAGCAGAGTTGGAGGCCATTTTTTACAGGACTGAACGAACGAGTAATAAAAACGAGATATGATTTAATTAACTGATAGTAAATAACTTATGTAAAACGTCAATGGTAGCCTGTCGAAGGACATCCGATTTTAAACCTCAGGAAAAAGACTTAGTTTAACTAAACCACATTGAAACTTATTTCGTGGTTCCCCCTAAAAAAAAACCTCCCAAAGAAAAACTTTGAGAGGTTCGTATCTATTTTTGTCTAGTACTATTTTGCTACGTACATTACTTCTTTAACCGCTTTAACCACGCGTTCTACATTTGGCAAACTTGCAGCTATTAACGTTGGTGCGTAAGGCAAAGGCGTGTCTGCACAAGTAATGCGCAATACTGGTGCGTCTAAATAATCAAAAGCGTTACGCTGTACGTTAAAAGCTATTTCTGAAGAGATAGATGCCAACGGCCAAGCTTCTTCTACAATAACTAAACGGTTGGTTTTCTTAACCGAGTTGATAATTGCCGCATAATCTATTGGCCTAACAGTACGAAGGTCGATAACTTCTGCGTTAACACCTTCTTTGGTTAATTCTTCTACAGCTGGATTTACTACCCTGCTAAGCATTTTACCAAAGGTAACAATGGTTACGTCGCTTCCTTCTTTTACAGTATTTGCTTTACCTATTTCTAAGTAATATTCTTCCTCCGGCACACCGCCTTTATCACCATACATCACCTCCGATTCCATAAAAATAATTGGGTTTGGATCTATAATGGCTTGTTTCAATAAACCTTTTGCATCGTACGGGTTAGCTGGTATTACAACTTTTAAGCCTGGCGTATTGGCATACCAGTTTTCAAAGTTTTGAGAGTGCTGAGCGCCTAATTGTCCTGCATTACCTGTTGGCCCACGAAAAACCATCGGGCAAGAAAACTGACCGCCACTCATTGATAATATTTTGGCAGCACCATTTATGATCTGGTCAATCGCCACCAAAGAGAAATTAAAAGTCATGAATTCTACAATGGGCATTAAGCCTGCAGTTGCTGCACCAGTGGCTATACCCGCAAAACCCATTTCTGAAATTGGCGTATCGATGATGCGTTTTTCGCCAAATTCGTCTAACATACCCTGACTTACTTTGTACGCACCATTATATTCGGCAACTTCTTCTCCCAATAAAAAAATACGATCATCTTTACGCATTTCCTCGCTCATGGCTTCGCGAAGTGCCTCTCTAAACTGAATTTCTCTCATTATTATTTTTAGCTTACGGGCACAAATATAACTATAATTGCCTTTGATTAAAATCTAAACTTGTTTTTAATTTCGGATATTACGTCGTTAAATCAATTAGGAGACGCTTACAAAACGCAAGAAGGTTGTTTCCTCGCTATCTAACAGAATATGCGGGCTATTGCTTAAAGATTAGCAGATTTGATTTGGGAATTAGGGTTTTGCACCAATTATCAATTTCGTATCTTTGCAAGCTTTGCAGCATGATTAAAGATCTATTGCTTCGAGATTTTTTACAATCCAAAAGACAGTATGCTTAACCCCGAGATAGAAAAACGTAAAACATTTGCCATTATAAGTCACCCAGATGCCGGCAAGACCACATTAACTGAAAAATTTCTATTGTTTGGTGGGGCGATAAATACAGCAGGCGCCGTTAAGCGCAACAAGGCAAACCAGAGCAATACTTCAGATTTTATGGAGATAGAAAAGCAGCGTGGCATTTCTGTAGCTACCTCTGTAATGGGGTTTGAATACAGCGGCAAGCGGATTAATATTTTAGATACGCCTGGCCACAAAGATTTTGCCGAAGATACGTACAGAACTTTATCTGCTGTAGATAGCGTTATTTTGGTGGTAGATTGCGTAAAAGGGGTGGAAGAGCAGACAGAAAAATTGATGTCGGTTTGCAGAATGCGGAATACGCCCGTAATTATCTTCATTAACAAAATGGATAGAGAAGGTAAAGATGCATACGACTTGTTAGATGAAATTGAGCAAAAACTGAACATTAGTCTTTGCCCACTTTCTTGGCCAATAGGGCAGGGGCATACCTTTAAAGGTGTTTATAGTATTTATCATAAACACTTAAATTTATTTAACTCTGATAAAACAAAAGTTACAGATTCGGTAGTGGCGGCAAACGATTTAAACGACCCAACGCTTTTGAATTATTTGAAAGAAAAGGAAATTAACGAGTTGAAAGACGACGTTGAGCTAGTGGATGGAATCTACGGCAAACTCGATAATGAACTTTATACAGAAGGTTTGGTAGCGCCCGTATTTTTTGGGAGTGCAATTAATAATTTCGGAATAAAAGAGTTGCTAGATACTTTTATAGAAATTGCACCAAGCCCCAAACATCGCGAAGCAGAGGAAAGAGACGTAACTGTAGATGAAAAAAACTTTAGCGGTTTTGTGTTTAAAATTCATGCCAATTTAGACCCAAAGCATCGCGATAGGATTGCGTTTCTAAGGATTTGTTCTGGAAAGTTTGAACGCAACAAATTTTACTATCATACTAGGCAAGATAAAAAACTAAAGTTTAGTAATCCGATGGATTTTATGGCCAACGAAAAAAGCATTGTAGAAGAAGCTTGGCCTGGAGATGTAGTTGGTTTGTACGATAGTGGTAACTTTAAAATTGGCGATACTTTAACCGAAGGGGAGAAGTTACAATTTAAAGGAATCCCTAGTTTTTCTCCGTCGATTTTTAAGGAAGTGGAAAACATGGATCCAATGCGGACCAAACAGTTGGAAAAAGGTATTGAACAATTAACAGATGAAGGCGTAGCACAATTATTTGTAATGCAGCCTGGAAACAGAAAAGTAATCGGCGCTGTCGGAGAATTACAATTTGAGGTAATTAACTTTAGATTGGAGCATGAGTACGGCGCAAAATGTAGGTTCCGTACGTTAAGTTATTCGCGTTCTAGCTGGGTAACTTCTACCGATAGAAAAAAGTTAGAGGAATTTGTAAAGCGTAAGCAACAACATATTGGGATGGATAAAGAAGGAAACCCTGTTTATTTGTCTGACAGCGATTACATGATCAATTTAACCAAACAAGATTATCCAGATATCGATTTCCATAAAACGAGCGAGTTTAAAGCTTAAACCCCAAACCCCTGAAGGGGCTTTTAATAGCAAGGGCTTTATTCGATCGGCAGTATTGCGAGGCAGGAAGCATATAATTTTGATAAATTAAAGGGATTGCTTTTTCCTTTAAAATAATGTTTGAAATTTAGGAATAAGTTGAGAACTTTTTCTCAGCTATTTGGTTTTTTCTCAATAGAGACCTATTTAGAAAAACATAGGCTCTCGATGGTTATCCCAAAAGAAAACAACTTCTATCCTGTCTGTCTTAATTTCATAGAAAACGGATGAAAGCTTTTTTATTAGACCTTATCTTATGTTGATATCAAAAATTCTTTTCTGTGGAAATTCAAGAAGTGATAACAATCTAAAAAATTGATACCTGCTTTCGACACCAGTAACGTTATTCAGAATATTCACGCAAAAGCTAGTGATACTTTATTTGTGGGCAAGAAATAGGTTACTCATTTTCGTTCATAGAATAAATCAGATTATACCCAACTTTGTCAATTGCTTTTATTTCGGCAAGAAATTTATAAACCTTTTTCTTTTGACTTATTACATTGTAATAATGTATTTCGCCAGCATAATATGGAAACACATCAACAAACATTAAACCAGTTGGGATTTGTGGCTCTTTATTTTTAGACTGAATGTCAGTATATGATGAAATATTTGAACTACTTACCATCAGCGGATACCGACTAAATTTCTTTTTATTTAAATCTTGTAGAATAAAGTCATAGTCAGATGGTTTTAGATATCCATCAATACGTAAAAATTTAAAAAAATAACGTTGTTTTGTTATCTGAACTGGCTGCTTTCCAAGATTTGTTAAATCAACTTCAATACTTCTATAATTGTAGTTTCCGAAACTTCCACTATTAACCAGTAATTTTGCAATTTGTAAATAGGGTTCATTTTCTAATATAAATCTACGTTCTGCATCGGCAAGCGATTTAAGTTGAGTATTTATAACTTGGGTTTGAAGTTCAAATTGTTTCTTACTATCTAATGCGGAACTGTCGGATGCTGCTTTCTGAAAATTAAACATGTCCTCGTTATATCTTCTTGTCTGCTCATTATACCTTTTTGTATCCTCAAATACTTGCTTTGCAATTTCTACAGACTTTATTGAGGATTGAGTTTGTTTTCTAGTCAAAAAAAGAACATAAATAGCTACACCAGCAAGTATAACGTTAACTATGAGCGAAACTAAGTCAAGATTGAATTGCTTATTGTCTAAGGGTTTTTCCGGTGCTTGTGGCTGCTGTACTGTTATGAATATTTTCTTTTTTGACATTGAGCGTTATATTTTTAAAATCAAATATAATTCTAAATTTGATTTATTATTGACCTCTCAATAGAAATTTAAAAATTAAAAAAACTGTTGCAAAAGAATTTATTGCTTTGATAAGTTGTTAATCGTTGTTACCACTCGCAACAGTTTGGGCAATTAGAAAACGGTAACTTTGTGATGAAAATGGAATGCGGTATAAATCTAGAATTGGTAGGTTGGCTTTTTCAATGGATGGGGAATGTAAAAATTGTAGAGCCAACAATATTGAAAGATCTTTATCAGCAGCAGTTAGATAAGATGCTAGGCTTACAGCAAGGGGTGATTTAATCTATTCGAATATTTTTCAACCTGAATAAACAACTGGCTATTGTCCCAAAAGAAAAGAATTTCTATCCTATCTGAAATCAAAAGAAGGTGCTGCAATCAATATTTACTTCATCAAGCTCCTCACTTCTTTTTTAAGCTTGGGCAATTCTCTTAAAACAATAGTCCAAATAACTTCATCAGAAATATTATCATACTCGTGCGCAATTCTATTTCTTGTCCCAATTATCTTTTGCGCATTTTTTATCTCAATTTTAAAGTCGCCGTGCTTAGAAATACGGTTTATTGCCTCTCCGATAATCTCAATGTTTCTTTCGATTGCTTTCTTCGTTTTAAGGTCGTTTTGATATTCAAAAAAATCTCTTTTTTCGGGCAGAAAATCAAAAATTTCGTCAATAGACTTAATTATGTCTTGTAGCCAAGCATTTATTCTATTGTCCATAAATTAGAACTTTTGTTTCATTAAGTTCCTTTTTGAAATAATGGTTTTTAATCCCTCTTTCTTCAATAAGGTCAATTCGTCGTTTTAATAAATTCTCCAAATGTTCTTTAAATTGAAAATACAGGTCAGTATATTCAAAAGGGTCGTTCACATCAAAATCAACAACAAAATCTATGTCAGAATCTTCGCTATAATCTTCGCGTGTAACAGAGCCAAATGCCGAGAATGTACGAACTCTGAATTTTTTACAAAGTTTTTTTATAAGATTGATATTTTTGTCGCTTATCTTCATTAATCAAAAATACTTAAAATTATCTTCAATCTATATTTTTGTCGCTTAATCAAAGTTCAGAGAATAGAGAATATAAATTTGTTATCGGTTTAGAAATAGTACGTCAAATGCCGTTTAGGCAGACAAGGCCTTCTAAAATTTTGATTCCCATAACTAACGCTTACCTTTGGGGCTTTCAATCCGTGTGTTAAAAACGTTCGTAAACTTTTAGATTATGCTAGATACTTCCAATTTAAACCCTACAAATATAGAGAGCAACGTAGATAAGCTTTATTCAAAAACGATAGAATATGCTCCGCAAATAGCTACCGCAATTGTCTCTGCCATTCTTATACTTTTTATTGGGTTATGGTTAATCAAGCTGATTAAAAAATTAGTTACTACAATTTTCGAAAAGCGAGATATTGATATTTCATTGAGGCGTTTTCTAATCCATTTGATAGAGTGGAGCTTAAAAATATTAGTTTTTATCATTGCCATTACACAACTCGGCATTCAAACATCGGCCTTTGTTGCGCTAATTGGTGCGGCTGGCCTGGCCGTTGGCTTGGCACTGCAAGGTTCGCTGTCCAACTTTGCTGGTGGAGTACTTATACTTACCCTAAAGCCGTTTAAGATTGGAGATTTTATCTCTACCACAAACGGAATTTCTGGAACGGTAATGCTGATAGACATTTTTAACACCAAAATCAAAACATCTCAAAACCAATTGGTGGTGGTGCCGAATGGAAACCTTTCTAACAGCAACATTACCAACTATACTGAGCTTGGCACACGCAGAACTTGGTTTGATATTGGCGTATCTTACGATGCTGATTTAAGGAAGACAAAAGATATTTTAATGGAGGTGGTAAGAAATAACGAGTTTGCGTTAGATGATCCAGCGCCACAGATTATGGTAACGGCTTTAGGCGATAGTTCTGTAAACCTATCCGTTAGGGTAACCACAAATAATGCCGATTTCTGGACGATGAATGAACAATTGATTATAGATTGCAAAGCTGCTTTAGACAATGCCGGGATTGGGATTCCTTTTCCACAGCGCGATGTACATCATTACAACCAGGGTTAAAAATCTGTTTATTTTTTAAAGAAGGTTTTGGGGGCTTTAATCCCGAATAGAAATCGGCATCCCGCACGTGCGGGATTATATCTTTCTTCGGGCTTTTCGGCCGAAGAAAGGATGTCACTATGATGGTTAGCGGTCGCTAGGTACAAAGTTGGTGTGCTAAAAAGAGTCAAATTCATTTTGAGGTAAATCTAGGGTTGTAGAACAAACCGACAGGCACTTCCCTAACTTTAATAAACCTGATTGACGGGGAAAGCCCAAACTTTTTCTGTTTGGCTTGTACCACAAAGCAGGACAGCAATTGCCGAAGAACTGCTGCCCTTACGTTTTCAAAAAAAACTATTTTAGTTTACCCAACGCATTTTTAATTCTTGGCAACATATCTTTAATGTCTTGCAAGGTGCAGGCGCCAACAGATGCCCGAAACCAAGGCATGCTGTGCTCGTTACCGAAGCAAGAGAATGGTACTAACGCTGCTCCGGCTTCTTTAATTAAATAAAAATTCACCTCGTTGCTGTCTTTTAAAACTTGGCCATCTGGCGTGGTCTTACCGATATAATCTATTTTAATTGTTAGGTAAATGGCACCCATTGGCTCAATGGCATCTACGTTAAAACCTTCAGTTTTTAACTCATGGAAGCCATTGTAAAGTGTGGTTAAACTTGCTCTAATTTCGCCTTTAAATTGCGTTAAAAAACCATCAACCTCGGCCTTATCATTAAAGAAATTAGACATGGCTACTTGTTCTGCTTTTGGTGCCCAAGCCCCCATGTGGCCGACTAAGGCTTTCATCCGCCCTATAATATCTTCTGGGCCAAAACCCCAACCTACACGTACGCCAGTTGCTGCCAAACACTTCGAACTGCCATCTATAAAAACAGTAAACTCTCGCATGGCGGGGCGTAACGAAACCGGATTTACATGTTCCTTACCGAAAGTGAGCAGCGAATAAATCTGATCGTACATTAAATAAAGTGGTTTTTCGTCTGCTTTGCGCGATGCATTTTCTTCCAACACAGCATCGCAGATTTCTGCGAGAGACTCTGCATCGAACATGGTGCCAGTTGGGTTTAGCGGCGAGCATAGCGCTAACAAAGTTGCGCCTTTTAAATGAGGTTTTAACTGAGCAGCGGTCGGCATAAAATTATGTTCTACATCAGTTTTTACCGCCACCGCATTTGCCGAAGTTAAGTGGCAATAATGGTTGTTGTTCCAAGATGGAGCAGGGAAAATAACGGTGTCGCCTGGATCTACGACCGCCAAATAAGTGGCGTAAATCAGCGGCCTAGAGCCACCAGAAACCAAAATACTGTTTGAGGCATAACCTAAATTAAACCGATCTTTTAATAAAGTTGACACTGTTTTACGGAGCGCCAAAACACCATCAGCAGGCGGATAATTTGTTTGATTGGCATTGTAAGCAGCTACAATTCCGTCTTTTAATGCGGTTGGTATTGGATAGACGTTCGAATCGAAATCGCCAATAGTTAGGTTTGCAATGGTTGCGCCTTTGCGCTTCATTTCATTTACTTCGTTACCAATTTTTATAATCTCTGAGCCAATTAACGTGCTGGCTACTTTTGAAACTTTCATAATTTTAATTTAATTCTTTAGGCTTTGTGGTGGCATAATCTGTAGATTATAATGCTGAATCATTTTTTGAAGTATTTTTTTTTCGATGCTGCTTTCCTCAGATTTATCGTAGATGGTAAGCATATTAATGGTTGTATTCTCGTTGTCTTTTAAGATTAAATAAGTAATAATTCTAAATCCTACGCTTTTGTCTTTATCGCAAGCCTAACTTTATAAAGACCAACACCTAAAGCAATTCCCTGAATAGGATTGTTAAGAAGTGATTCTTACAGAATATGTAGGTCATCAACTAGGGAATAATACTTTTTCTCACACGTTCTGGCTTTTCTTACAAAAATTACAGAATAAATAATCTTATTGGCCGCTAAATATGGTTTAAACTTAAAGGCTCGCGTTTACCTTCACGCATTTCTTTAATTTCACTTAATGCCTGGACGATTTCTGATGTTATCTGGCTACTTTGAGCGACCGTAATTTTGGCCCCAATGCTGCTTAAGAAATCTTCAACCAAGCTGGTATCCTTGTTTTTTATTTCTATTATTAACGTTGTCATACTAACAAATTTACTAAAATTTACCTTAGCAAATCCGCTATCGCTTTATTCACTTTATTAAAACCAAATTGAGCTACGACTTGCTTCATGGCTTCAGAAATTTCCTCGTTACACAAATTGCCAATGCTTCCTTCGTGTGTATGTTTTACTTCGATTGATGGAGCAAAAGTGCCATTCTCTATTTGTTCCCCTACTATTTTGTATGCTTCTCTAAACGGAATGCCTTTTAGTACCAAGTCGTTTACCATTTCCACGCTAAACAGGTAATCGTATTTCTTATCTTTTAAAATATTGTCTTTTATGTTGATGTTTTGAAACATAAAAGTCGCAATTTCTAAACACTCATTTAACGAAGTGATGGCCGGGAAGAGATTTTCTTTTAGCAGTTGCAAATCTCTCTGATAGCCAGATGGAAGGTTGGTAATCATCATGGCAATTTCGTTTGGTAGCGCTTGGATTTTATTACAACGCGAGCGGATCAACTCAAAAACATCTGGATTTTTTTTATGCGGCATAATGCTAGAACCAGTAGTTAGTTCTGGCGGAAAGCTGATAAACCCGAAATTCTGATTAATGAACAAACATACATCCATAGCCATTTTCGCTAAAGTTGCCGCAACTGCGCTCATGGCCTGCGCCAAAATTCTTTCCGTTTTTCCACGGCCCATTTGGGCATAAACCACATTGTAGTTTAAACTTTCAAAGCCTAATAGTTTTGTAGTTAAGGTTCTGTTTAGCGGAAATGAAGAACCGTAACCAGCCGCCGAACCTAATGGATTTTTATTGCAGATTCTCCAAGCGGCAAGCATCATTTCCATATCATCGGCCAAGCTTTCTGCGTAAGCGCCAAACCACAAGCCGAAAGAGGAAGGCATGGCAATTTGCAAATGCGTATAACCTGGTATCAATTTGTCTTTATGTTCGTTGCTCAGTTTAATTAATTGATCAAACAAAATGGAGGTTTGCCCAACCATGTCTTCAATACATGCCCTAAAAAATAGCTTTAAATCTACCAGTACCTGGTCATTGCGCGAGCGCCCGCTATGAATTTTTTTGCCAGCTTCGCCAACACGTTGTGTAAGTAGCCATTCTACCTGAGAGTGTACATCTTCTACGCTGTCTTCAATTACAAAATTACCTGCTTCAATTTCGGCGTAGATGTTTTTTAACTCTTTTTGTACAGTCTTTAATTCATCAGCGCTAAGCAAATTAATGGTTTCTAACATTTGCGTGTGCGCGAGAGAGCCCAATACATCAAATTTTGCCATTTGCAGATCTAATTCGCGGTCTTTACCGACGGTAAAAGTTTCTACCAATTTATTTACGTCTATATTTTTTTGCCAAATTTTCATGAGATTTACGAATTACGAGGTACGAAGTACGAACGGGTTAATGCGTTATTAATAAATATTTTATAAGTATAATTTGTGAATGAAATTAGCGAATAAAAGTTAAAATTATTTAATTGTTGCATTGCGGCGTGAAGTTACAATAGATGAAACAATAATTGAAAGTAGTTCATTAGCTTCTTTCCAATTTTCCACAAGCATTACTTTTTTATCGGGATTGAATTCAGTTAATAGTTCCAGAAAAAACATAGATTCATCTAATTCTTCTTCAACAATTTTTAATTTATTAATAAAATCGGCTGTCGATTTCGCTCTTTGTGAAGCTCTGTAATTTGCGCCAACTGAGCTCGAACATCTTATCAGTTGGTTCGAATAATTCTTGTTAATTAAGTTATAGGGCATATCTAGAATCAACTTAGCAATCGAAATTGAAAATTTTTTAGTTCTTATCTTTAATTCTTCGTTCGCCATATCTTTTCACTTTTATTTTCCGGTTAGCTATTCGTACTTCGTACTTCGTAATCCATGCTTTTTACCACCGCCTTCAACATTCCAACATATCCCTCAATTCCTTCTGCCACTTCTTTAACGTATAAAAATTCATCGGCCATGTGCGATCGACCAGAAAAACCCGGGCCACATTTTACCGATGGAATGCTTAGCAAGGCTTGGTCTGAAGTAGTTGGCGATCCATAAGTCTCTTTGCCCAACGCAACGCCAGCTAAAACAACGGGATGGTTTTTATCGATAGAAGATGGCTTTAACCTAACAGATCTTGGTTTTACTTCACACTCTACGTGTGCTTTTATCATTTCTACAACTTCTTCATTTGTATAGGCATCTGTAACGCGAACGTCTACCGTAAAGGTGCAATCGGCGGGCACAACGTTGTGTTGCGAGCCTGCATTTATAATGGTTACAGTCATTTTCAGTGGACCAAAAACTTCCGAAGTTTTTGGAAACTGATAACTTTTAAACCATTCTATGTCTTTCATGGCCTTATAAATGGCATTTTCGCCTTCTTCTCTCGCTGCATGGCCGGCCTTGCCGTGTGCAATGCAATCCAACACCAATAATCCGCGCTCGGCTATGGCAAGGTGCATTTCTGTCGGCTCGCCAACAATGGCAAACTCAAGTTCGCCCAAATCTGGTAAGACCAATTCTAAGCCGTTGTTGCCAGATATTTCTTCTTCCGCAGTTGCAGCCAAACAAATGTTGTATTTTAGGTTTTCTTGCTCATAATAATATAAAAAAGTACCGATTAAAGAGACTAAACAACCGCCGGCATCGTTACTGCCCAAGCCAAAAAGTTTGTCACCTTCAACAGCTGCATCGTACGGATTACGCGTGTAACCAGAGTTTGGGTGAACAGTGTCATGATGCGAGTTTAACAGCAAGGTAGGTTTGCCTGCATCGAAATGTTTGTTGTACGCCCAAACATTGTTCATTTTACGGTGCGTTTTAACACTGCGACTTTCTAAAAAATCAGCTATCAAATTCGCCGTTTTATCTTCTTCTTTGCTAAACGATTGGATGCGAATCAACTCTCGCAACAAATCAAAACTTTCTTCTTGTATTTGTTTTAACATATTTAAGTATCAAGTATTCAGTATTCAGTATCGAGTATCAAGAAACTCTGCATGCCCACTTTAAGCTTTGGTCTTTAAGCTTTTAGCTCTCTTTATTGTATAAATTCCCGGCCTTTAGCGCAGAAAGTTTAATGCCTTTAATTAGTGATGAGCTGAAACCATTATGTTCCATTTCGTTTAATCCCGCAATGGTGCAGCCTTTTGGCGAAGTTACTTTATCTATTTCGGTTTCTGGGTGAGTTTGGTTTATCAAAAGTAAATCTGCGGTTCCTTTAGCCGTTTGAACAGCCATTTTCAACGCCTCGTCTGCATGAAATCCAATTTCTACACCACCTTGCGAGGCAGCCCTAATTGCCCTCAAGAAAAAAGCGACCCCACAAGCACAAAGCGCTGTTGCAGAAGTCATTAAATCTTCATTTATTTTAGAAACCAAGCCAACTGTTTCAAACATTTTAGTAACACGTTCTAGGTTTTCAGTACTTGCGCCATCGGTTGCAATACAAGTCATGCTTTGCCCAATGGCAATTGCAGTATTTGGCATTGCCCTAATTACTTCTGCTTTTTTGCCCAGTTTACTTTTAATCTCTGCGCAGGTTACGCCAGATATTACGGAAATAATTAGATGTTTTTCATCAACAATAGCGCTTTGAATTTCTTCTAACACCGAGTTGAGTTGCTGCGGTAAAACTGCTAAAATGATAATATCGGCCTCTTCAACAGCTTGATGATTGTTAGAGGTAGTCCTAAACCCATCGGCTGCTAAAGCTGAAAGCAGCGCAAGATTTCTTCGAGTTAAAATAATGTTATCTGCTTTTTCAAAGTCAGTTTTAACCAACCCTTTTGCTAAAGATAGTCCTATATTTCCGCTGCCTATTATGGCTATTTTTTTTGTCATTATTTATAAAATTATACTACTGTAATCATCTATTTTCTGTTAGAAAAGCACAGGCACTAGCAATTTTTAAAGTTCGCCCTGCTATCCGCTTTACTTTGGGTAACCGAAAGGGTTACCCTACGTGTTCGCTGCTATCAGGTTTAGGTACTTCTGCTTGTGCAAATAACAATCAAAAACCCCGTCCTGTGGGGCAACCCCTCTAAAAGAGGGGAATTGCATCTCGCCAACTAACCTTCTCACCATTAACCCTCTAACCAAACATTTTTTTCAGGGATTCATCTTCGTGCCAAACGTGCCTTTTTCCAACTCGTCAAGTTCATCGGCTTTGCCAATATAAACCGCCGAAACACCTTTTTTTATCGCTTCGAAAGCATTGTGCAGTTTTGGTATCATCCCGCCCGCAACCGTACCATCGGCTTTTAACCCCTCGAAATCTGTGCTTTTTATTTCTCTAACCACAGATGTTTCATCATTTATGTCTTTTAGCACACCTTTCTTTTCGAAGCAATATACCAAACGTGTTTCATAAACAGAAGACATGGCCACCGCAACCGCCGAGGCAATGGTATCTGCATTGGTGTTTAGCAACTGCGAGTTACCATCATGAGTTATCGCGCAAAGCACGGGAATAAGTTTAGCTTTTAGCAGATTGTCTAGAGTTGTTGTTGACACAGAATTTTCATCTAAATCGCCGACAAAACCAAAATCTATCTCCTCCGCCTTAGCCCCCTCTAAATTTCCCCCAGAAGGGGAGACCTTTGTAACGGGGCGCTTTTTTGCTTTTATGATATTGCCATCAGCGCCACTTAACCCAATAGCGTTACAACCTTTTGCCTGTAATTGGGCAACCATATTCTTGTTAATCAAACCCGCATAAACCATGGTAACAATCCGCAGGGTTTCTATATCGGTAATGCGCCTGCCCTCGACCATTTTTGGTTCAATACCCAAAGTTTTGCCCAGCTCTGTGGCAACTTTCCCACCTCCGTGTACCAAAATTTTGTCTCCCGCTAAGGCGATAAAGTCTAGCAAAAACTGATGGAGATTTTCGGAGTTATCTATTACGTTTCCGCCTATCTTGATTATGGTGAGTTTTCTACTCTTCATTTCTATAAAATTGCTCTGTCAGTTCTTGTAGTTTGGTTACCAATAGTTTTTTATCTATCAATTTGGTTTCATAATCGGCAATTAACGCCTGGGATACGTTCCTTGCCAAAGCATATTCTACAACTTCTACATCTTTGCTCTTACATAATAGAATGCCTATGCTTGGATTTTCATGGATTCGTTTAACATCTCTGTCCAATGCTTCGAGATAAAAATTCAGTTTACCTAAAAATTCTGGTTTGAATTCTTCTATTTTAAGCTCAAATAGCACCATACATTGCAAATCGCAATGGTAAAATAGCAAATCAGTATAGTAATCTTTATTTCCAATTTGCAGTCGATATTCGCTACCCATATAAGCAAAGCCCTTTACCATTTCTAAGATGAAATTTTTAAGGTTTTTTATAAGAGCTTGTTGCAAATCGTCTTCCGAATGAACCTCTGGTAAAGACAAAAATTCGAAAATATAAAGGTCTTTAAAAATTCCTTCTGGGAATTGTTTTGTTACTGCGGAGCTCATTTTTTCTCCAAGCATTGTTCGCTCGAAAGTGGCAGTATTTAGTTGACGCTCCAGTTCTCTGGTGGATAGTTTTTCTTGGATGCTCTGATAGATGTAAAATAGTTTTTCCTCTGCAGATTTCGTTTTAGATAAAATTAATAAATGATTAGTCCAATTAATTTGTGTCAGCACTGCTGACACAAATTTATTTAACTCATTATCAGTGTTTTGTAATTGTGTCAACACTGCTGACACAATTTGTTTTTTATGCGTATTTTCTAATAAAATACCTAATTCGGGGTTGTTGTTTGCCTCATAGAATTGCTTCATCCTATAAAGTCCGCGCCGATTAAACCCTTTTAATAATGGTTGCTTTTCTGCAATATACAAAGCCAATTCTTTTACTGTTGCTTCGCCCCAGCTTCCGGCATCAACTTTTTCTGATACAATTTTGCCAACGTTAAAATAAAGTAAAACCAATTCGGCATTCGCTTTTGCATAAACACGAGTTCGGGCGCTTATAATCAGCGCTAAAATATTATCAAAATCAAGGTTTCCTAGTGTGTTATTCATATCATTTTCTCAAAATAGATTAATTTCAGCAAACAATACTAAGTAGCTTAAAAAAGTATTTTAATTAGATATAGTTCCGGGTGCTTAGACTCGTAACCCATAACCTGTAACAAGCCATTTTCATCTCAATTCTTCCAACATCGTTTTAAGCACAGCTTGTGCGGCCCATAACCTGTTTCCAGCTTCGTGGATAACCAATGAATTTGGGCCATCTAAAACCTCCGACGACAATTCCAAATCTCTACGAACAGGTAAACAATGCATCACTTTTGCATCATGGCTGAGCTTTAATTTTTCGTTTGTAAGCATCCAATTGCTGTCGGTGCATAAAATTTTGCCGTATTCTTTATAGCTGCTCCAATTTTTAACATACACGTAATCTGCGCCAGCCAGTGCCTCATCTAAATCAAACGAGATTTTAGCACCCGGTGTAAAATCTTCAGAAAGTTCGTAGCCTGTTGGTTGGGCAATTGTAAAATCTAACATGCTCTCTTCTTGTGCACGACACATCCACTCTGCAAAAGAGTTTGGCACCGCTTGGGGTAGGGAGCGAATATGTGGCGCCCAGGCCAAAACTACTTTTGGAATCCTAGCCCTCGCCCCCTCTAAATCTCCCCCAGAAGGGGAGATTTTTTTAAACGTTTCTTGTATCGTTACCAAATCTGCAAAACTTTGCAAGGGATGGCGGGTTGCACTTTCTAAACTTACCACGGGAACACCGCAGTATTTTATAAATTTATTAAAAAAATCTTCACTGTAATCTTCTTCTCTGTTCTCTAATTTTGGAAAGGAACGCAAACCCAAAATATCGCAATATTGCCCCATCACTGCTGCAGCTTCCCTAATGTGCTCTGCTTTTCCGCCGTTCATAATTACCCCATCGGCAGTTTCTAAAGCCCAGCCTTCTTTGTCAAGGTTCATCACCATAACATTCATGCCCAAGTTTAAGGCAGCCTTTTGTGTGCTTAATCTGGTGCGCAAACTCGGGTTCATAAAAAGAAGACCCAAAGTTTTGTTCTTGCCCAAATGTTGTTGGGCATAAGGGCTTGCTTTTAATGCGAGGGCATCTGCGATTAGCTGTTTGATGTTTGGAACATCGTGTACGGAGGTGAAAAGTTTCATTTTTAAGCTTAAAGTTTAAAGCCGAAAGCGAAAAGCCTTCTGCAAAGCGGTTAATTTTTTCGTATCGTTTTAATAAGGCCAATTAACATCGCCTTTGTTTCATTAACTTGTTTATTTGTTTCAGCATATAGTACTTCACTCAGGTAGTTAAGTTCTTTCAATAAAAAGATGGTATACTCAACTTCTTGGCAAGAGCCTAAAGCCATATCTAAAAATCTAGCAAAATCTGCGTCAGAGTTTCTTCCAGCACCTTCTGCTATATTAAGTGGAATGGAATAAGTTGCCCGTTTAATTTGACTCTTCAAATCGTAACGCTCAGAGTCGGGAATAGCATCTAATAGATTTGTATAGACAAAAAGCGTTAACTGATGGGCTCTTTTCCAAACTTCGTATTTTTTGTAATCTCTCATGATTTACTTCAGTCAGTTTTTTGTATTTAGTCCGCTTTTAGCTTTCTGCTTTGAGCTCTTTCTCAAACGCGTCCAAAAACTGATCAGCATGTTCTTTTGTGATGTTTAAAGCAGGCAGCAAACGGATTACATTTGGTTTAGCCTCGCCGGTAAAGATATGATGATTGAACAATAGGTTTTTCTTTACGTGTGCCAACTCTGCAGGTAATTCTATTCCTATCATTAATCCTCGTCCTCGAACTTCTATTACCTGATTGAATTTTTTCAGTTCAGAGATTAAGTAACTGCCAACTTCTTCTGCATTCTGCATCAGATTGTCTTTTTCCATGACTTCCAAAACCGCTAAACCGGCGGCACAAGCCAAGTGGTTGCCGCCAAAAGTGGTACCCAACTCGCCGTACCAAGGTTTAAATTTTGGGGCGATGGAAATACCTGCAATAGGGAAACCATTTCCCATACCTTTGGCCATGGTGTAAATATCGGCTTCTACACCAGCATAATCGTGCGAGTAAAATAAACCTGTTCGTCCGTAGCCGCATTGGACGCTATCTGCAATGTAAACCGCATTATATTTATCGCAAAGCGAACGGATTTTCTGCAAGAAGCTTTTTGATGCTTCTTTAATTCCGCCAACTCCTTGAATACCCTCTATAATTACCGCGCAGATTCCATCACCTTGCGCGGCAAAGGTTTCTTCTAAAACAACTTCGTTGTTTAAAGGCAAGAAAATTACGTTTGGGTTTTGGTTTACCGGAGCAACAATTTTTGGGTTATCGGTTACAGATACCGCCAGCGAAGTACGACCATGAAAGGCACCGTTAAAAGCGATAATCTTTCTTCTTCCGTTATAAAACGAAGCAAGTTTTAGTGCGTTTTCGTTCGCCTCGGCGCCAGAGTTGCATAAAAAAAGTTGAAAATCTTTCTTTCCAGAAACTTCGCCAAGCTTCTCAGCCAATTGTTTCTGCAACGGAATGATAACCGAATTAGAATAAAAGCCAACTTTATTAAGCTGATCTGTTAGTCGCTTTACGTAATGTGGGTGTGTATGACCAATAGAAATTACGGCGTGTCCGCCGTATAAATCTAAATATTTTTGGTCATTTTCATCCCAAACATTGCTGCCGGCCGCTTTTGTTATTTCTATATTATTAAGTGGGTAAACGTCGAATAAGTTCATGTTAGTTTTACGTTGTAAGTAGTACGTTTTAAGTTAAGGGGCAGGTTGCTTATTTCTAACTTTCGCAATTAAACTGATAAGCATTGCCTTAACTTCGTTAATATTGTCTGATAATGTTGTAAATGTTTCGTCACTCAGGTAATTTAAATCATTCGATAAAATCAGAAAGTATTCTGTTTCATTTGCCGATCCAAGTGAAATATTTAGAAAGTTAGCTAAATCTGCTTGCGAATTTTTCCCGCAACCTTCCGCAATATTTGCGGGAATAGAGGCTGCTGCACGCCGGAGTTGGTTTGTAAGGCTATACATTTCTTCTTTGGGAAACTTAGCGCTCTCTTTGTATATATTTAAAGTAATTCGATGTGCCTTTTCCCATACTTTTAGCTCTTTAAAATTCTGCATATCTTATTTTTAATCGGAAAATTAAAACTTATCACGTAAAACGTACAACTTAAAACTTGTTGGCTTTCAGCTTTGGTCTCTCAGCTTTAGTCTAAAAATAACTTGCTTTCAGTTTCAATCCCGCAGTTTCCTCAAGCCCAAACATCAAATTCATATTTTGTACGGCTTGGCCGCTTGCGCCTTTTAAAAGGTTATCTACCATACTTATTATTAACAGCTTATTTCCGTGTTTTTCTACATGAATTAATGCCTTGTTAGTGTTCACCACTTGCTTTAAATCAATGTTTTTCTTGCTTACATGCGTAAATGGGTGCGATTTGTAGTAAGTTTCAAACAGTTCGTGAGCTTCCTCTTCGCTTAAATCGCTGTCTAAGTACATCGATGCCAAGATTCCACGCGGAAAAGCACCTCGTTGTGGAATGAAGTTTAACTCCGCCCCTAAAGGAGACTTTTTACCAGTCGCTTGACGAAGGCTTTCGCCAATCTCGTCTAGGTGTTGATGGTCGAATGCTTTGTAAATAGACAGATTATTATTTCGCCAGCTAAAATGAGAAGTGCTAGATAATTTTTGACCTGCTCCAGTTGAACCTGTGGTTGCATTGATGTGTACTTCTCCATTGATCAAGCCTTTTGCTGCCAAGGGCAGTAAACCCAACTGAACAGATGTTGCAAAGCAGCCTGGATTGGCAATGTTATTGGCCGTTTTTATTGCTTCGCGATTTAATTCTGGTAAACCGTAAACGAAAGCCCCTCCCGACCTCCCCAAAAGGGAGGAGTTGGCTGCTAACCTAAAATCTTGAGAAAGGTCTATAATTTTTATCTTTTCATTTATTGGATTTGCTTCCAAAAATTTCTTGGCATCGCCATGACCGACGCAAAGGAACAATACAGCCCCCTCCAAACCTCCCCCAGAAGGGGAGGCTTTATAAAGCTTGTCAAAATCAGTGCTGTCTGTAAAGCGCAAATCGATATCGCCGATTAAATCGGTATGCACATCAGAAACCAAATTACCTGCATTGCTTGTGCTGTTTACAAAAGCAATTTCTACGTTCGGGTGATTTAGCAAAATGCGTAACATTTCCCCACCGGTATAACCCGCACCGCCTATTATTCCAACTCTAATTTTCATTTTTAATGGGTTTAGGGTTTAGAGTTTAGAGTTTAGGGTCTGGGCACTTAGCCTTAAACCTTTTACCTTTCGCCTTAAACCTTCAAAAGCTACGCTTTTGAGTTAACTTTATTCCAAATCATTACTTGGTTTCCAAATATTTTAGAAAAGCCTTTTACATCTTCTCCGCTCCAGGCGTTGTTCATTTCTCCGTAACTACCAAACTTATTGCTCATTAAATCGTGTTCAGATTCAATCCCGATAATTTGAAAACGGTAGGGTATTAGCTCTACAAACACTTTTCCACTTACCACTTTTTGGGTATCTGTTAGAAAAGCTTCTATATTTCGCATAATTGGGTCATGGAATTGCCCTTCATGCAGCCAGTTGCCATAAAATGACGACAATTGTTCTTTCCAACTTAGCTGCCACTTGGTTAACGTGTGTTTTTCTAAAGTGTGATGTGCTTTAATAATGATAATCGGTGCTGCAGCCTCAAAACCTACACGGCCTTTAATGCCAATAATGGTATCGCCCACATGCATATCTCGCCCAATGCCATAAGGTTGTGCAATGGCTTGTAGTTTTTGAATCGCTTTAACAGGTTCTAATTGCTCGCCATTTATGCCAACCAATTCTCCTTTTTCGAAAGTTAACTCTAGTTTGCGACTTTCAGTTTCAGAAACCTGCGTTGGCCATGCGCTCTCTGGCAATGTTTCATTAGAGGTAAGCGTTTCTTTCCCTCCAACCGAAGTTCCCCAAAGCCCTTTGTTTATAGAATATTGTGCTTTTGCTGCGCTGTATTCTACGCCATGTTCATTTAGATATTTAATTTCCGCTTCGCGAGATAGTTTTAAATCTCTTATAGGCGTAATAATTTCTACTTCTGGAATCAGTATGTTGAAAATCATATCAAAACGAACTTGGTCATTTCCCGCTCCGGTACTGCCGTGAGCAACATAGTCTACACCAATTTTTTTTGCGTATTGTGCTATTGCGGTAGCCTGACTAACACGTTCGGCGCTTACCGAAAGCGGATAGGTTGCGTTTTTTAATACGTTGCCAAAGATTAAATATTTTATGCAATCGGTGTAGTAGCTTTCTGTTTCATCAACTACAGCATGAGATTTTACACCTAATGCGTACGCACGTTTCTCAATTTCTTTAAGTTCTTCGTCAGAAAAACCACCTGTGTTTACAATAACAGAGTGAACTTCCAGCCCTCTATCTCGCGTCAAGTATATGCAACAAAACGAGGTGTCTAGTCCTCCGCTAAATGCTAAAACAACTTTGTTATTCATTGTATTTATTTTTTAAAAAGAGTTATTGTTAACCAACTATTTTATGTTTGATAATGAGTAGGAAAAACCCAAAAATTGCTTTTAAACGAGCTTTTGGCTTGTTTTTTAGCACAAGATGCTGCTTTATCCGCATAAACCGCTCGTATAATTTCGGTTTCTTTTGAAGCTCTTCGGCAAACATTTTAGCTGCTTCGTGTTTCTTCTCTGCCGGATCATACAGCATAGCGGTGCACATACAGATTTTACGGTCTTTGCTTTTAAGGATCTCAAAATTTACACAGCTTTGGCAGCCTTTCCAAAATTCTTCATCTTGGGTTAGCTCAGAGTAGGTCACAGGTTCATAACCTAAATCAGAATTAATCTTCATTACAGCCAAACCAGTTGTAAGGCCAAAGATTTTTGCCTTTGGATACTTGACTCTAGAGAGTTCGAAAATCTTTTCTTTAATTGCATGTGCTAAGCCAACCTTTCTATATGGGGGTGCTACAACTAAACCAGAATTTGCCACAAACTGGCCGTGGCTCCAGGTTTCTATATAACAGAAACCAGCCCAAGAGCCATCTTTATGAAAGGCGATAACTGCTTTGCCGTCTTGCATTTTGCCCGCCACATATTCTGCAGAGCGCTTTGCAATACCGGTGCCGCGAGCCTTGGCAGATTCTGCCATCTCTTCTACAATTTGCTCTGCAAAGATTTTATGCTCTGCGATAGCAACCTGTACTATAAAATTGTTAATATCCATTCGTTTTCTAACGAAAAATTGAGGTATTCTTGTTAATTGGGTTTTTAGAGAGGATCAATTCCTCATAAGTATTAGTAAGAAATACTAAATACGAGTTGTAAAGTTTTGCCGACAGCGAGTGTGCTGATAGGCAGGCTTAAAAGCATAAGCTAACAAATTATTTGTAATGAACATATTGTTCAGATAAACAGAAAGTTTAAGTATAATTTGTTTAAACATTTTTAGGCGTTTTAATCAGCTTTTATTTAATAAGACGTAAATATTTAAATAATAATTGGCTTACGCAACATTCTCTTCTTTTTTTTACAAATTTTGTACTTCCATAAAACAACAAAGCCCTGCGTTGCAGGGCTTTTAAATTATTTTGTTTGAAGATTTAAAGTTACTCTAGTGCCATCTAAATACAAGTGCAATTTTGCAGGTTTTGCATTAGGGGGCAATTCAAATTTCCATTCTCCAGAACTTGTTGACTCAGGGTCTGGATTTGTTTTGCCAGAATGCTCATTTACGGGTATCGCCTGACCATTGTCCATTTCTAATCGTGCATCATCTGAAGAAACAGAAAAGAATTTCTTATCATCCAATGTGCTCTTATTGGTTACAGAAAGGTTTAGGGTCACTTCAGAACCGGTAGATTTCCCGTCGGGATCTTTAAGCGGCATTACAGACATACTGATAACTTTTACCTTTGCCTCGTAGCTTTTTCCAAGTAAGGCGGTGTCTGGCACGGCGTTGTACGTTGCTGGGGAAGATGAGTCCACGGTTTTTTCGGCTTCTTTAACCATAACCGATTTACTATCGACAATAGAAGTATCATTGTCTGCCTCGCCTTTTTTGTTTGATTTGCAACTGCTTAATGCATACGTAAGAACAATCAAAAATAGCAATGGGCTGATTTTTTTTAACATGGTATGTTGTTTTATTGTTTAAACTTTAGGGTAAATATCTTTAAAATATTTTGATTTCCTAAGTTTCAGGGTCTTTTTTGTCGTCCAAGCCTAGCTCGTACGATGGTTTCGAAGCCTCATTTGCTTGTTCTAACCTATCTACATCTGCCTCTATACTTATATCATCTCCAGCTAATTCTTTAATGTTTTCTGTATCATCTTCTCTGCGCAACGCATCGTTTTGATTTTCAGAATAGCTATCGTCTGCGTTGTTTTGTCTTTGTGGGTCTATCATGATGTTGTTTTCTATAAAGACCATTATCTAAAATAAATTGTTTTAAAATAAATTAAAAACATTGCTCAAAATGAATTTATAAGCCATCGCCGTATTTAAAGAACGGTAGAATGCTTACTGGTAGCTTGCCTGTAGCAATAAGTCTGTTGTTAAATACCGCGGCTGCGGCCTTTTGCATAAAATCTTCTTTTTGGTAAGCAACAATAAGCCCTTTGCTGTTTTGAAGACCAGATAATCCCGCAAGGTTATATGGGTTTGCGAAAAGCGCAAATACCGCATTTTTCCGCGTCAACTCTGTTATAAATTTTTTAACATTTGCATTTAATGGAATGTTGTTTGCGGGACGGGATCGACTGTCGTGGATCCCAACTATAATTTGATCGAAAGCATTTATTTCTCTGGCAATGTTAGATATCTGTTCGGTAGTGGCATCTTTATCCAATACATAGTATACTGCGTTGTAAAAACCTTTTCTGATCTCTTTCTGAAAAATGGTCACGTTAGGTTCGCCAATACTAATAATAGCCGTTCTTCTGATAGGGATAAGGTTTTTTATGTAATCTTTGCCCCTTAACAACGTTACCGATGCGTTTGCTAACCGTTGCACCAAAGCCGTGCTTTCTGTCCGATTTATGTCAGCGTAAAGGCCTTTGGTAACGATGGTGTCGGGTGTGTTTAAGCCCGCACAATATTTTGCAGTTAAGATTTTTTTTACGCTAGCATCTATCACATCCATACTAATTAGGTTTTGCCTAACCGCTTTTCTAATTAAATGGATGGCCCTATCGCTATTTTCAGAAAGCTCTAAAATGTCGTTACCTGCAATCACCGCAAGTAAATCTGCTTGGCCATCTTTAAAATATTTTACCACACCTTTCATGTCCATCGCATCAGAAACCACAAGCCCTTTAAAACCCAATTTTTCTTTTAAAATGCCGGTTATAATGGGTTTGGAAAGAGAAGATGGTAAATGAGCAGTGGTATCTAATGCCGGAATGCTCAAGTGTGCAACCATAATTCCGGTTGCTCCCTCTTTTATAAGTTGTTTAAATGGATACATTTCTAATGTATCTAAACGTTCGGCAGTGAAATTTAGCTGCGGTAAATCTTTATGCGAATCCACATCCGTATCGCCATGGCCAGGAAAATGCTTTAAGGTGGTTAACAAGCCGCCTGCTTGCATCCCTTTCATATATTCTGCAGCCTTAATAGCTACGTTATATTTGTTCTCGCCAAAAGAACGATAGTTTATAACCGGATTTTTTGGATTGTTGTTCACATCAGCATCGGGCGCAAAATTCATTTGCATGCCCATGCGTTTATAGTCTTTGGCAACCTGCAGCCCCATTTGATAAATTAGATCGTTGTTTTGTATGGCGCCCAATGCCATTTGATAAGGGTATGAAATGGTGCTGTCTAAACGCATGCCTAAACCCCATTCACCATCCGAAGTAACAATTAGCGGAACGTTGCTTAACTTTTGATAAGCATTTGTTAAGGCCGCCTGCCTACCTGGCCCGCCTTGAAAGAAAACAACGCCACCCAATTGCTCTTTCTTTATTACCTTACCTACCGAATCTGCATAGTTTTGGCCTAGGTTTGTGTGCGCCCGAACAAAGAACATTTGTGCAATGCGTTCATGGCGGTTCATCTTTGTAAAAGTTTTTTCTACCCATTCAGGTCTGTTTTTTAAAAGCTCTAAAAAACTTTGTTTTTGCGCAGAGGCTAAAGTGCTAAAAGCAATAAAAAGAATAAAAAGTATCGTTTTTTTGTTCAAAATGTAAATATAAAATTTGTGTAAAAATAGTAATCATAACTTAGACCCTGTTTGTTTTTTGGATAAATAAAATTGCCATAGCCAACTCGGAGGGGTCGGCCTAGCAGCAGTTTGGAGGAAAAAGCGCCAGAAGCTGCTTGCAAAAGCCGGACACTTTGCAGCTACGAAGAGTATTCGCAGCCTTGCGCGGAAATAAGCCTAAGGAAAGGCCTCGAATCATCGATATTGAACAGCTTGGCGAATTTTTACCCAAAGAGGTGCCAGCCTTGAGTTTATTCACGAGTGCTTATTGATTAAACGCGTTCATGAGCTCGCACAAATGCTCGGTTTTGCTAATTTTTGTCAGGAAAAAAGTAGGGCTCTCGTCCGGACAGGACAGCGTTGGGTAAAGCAGAGGCCGACTCTGGCACGGTTGAACCCCGCAGAGAAAAATGAGATAGGTAGGCACGCTATTTGTTTTTTAAAAGATGAAATGTCAAAAAAATTAAAACAGATGGCTTTCTCATGCGTTCTTTAAATACCGTTCTCTTAAACTTAAAATTTACCATTATGAAAAGGACAAAAACACCAGTGCATAATCCCGAAGATCAAGGTTATACTACTTCAGATCGTGCAAACCACGATGTTACTACCGATAAGAAAATGCAGGGCATTTCTAACGCCGGCGGTCAGCGATCAGACCAAACATCAAACAAAGACAATCAGCGAAAGCACGATAATAAAAAATAGGATATTTTAGAGGAGCACCGAAAGGTGTTTTTTTTTGCTGTTAAATTTAGACAAACGTTTCTTTTGCATAAATGTATTATTCTTAATACTTTGGGTTGCTTAAATGCTTCTTTCTCTACTTTAGGCAATCAAATTAAAATAACATGAAGAAAAATTTGGTGTTTTTTATGCTTTCTGCTTGCGCGATAACTTTAAATGCGCAGACTAAAGATTCGCTTTCTGCAAAAGATTATCAACATGCAGAAAGCTTTATGGGATATAATACAAATCCATTACTATATCGAGCTAGTGTTTCCCCAAATTGGCTGCCTGATGGACGTTTTTGGTATTCGGTTAATACAGCAAACGGTGTAAGCTATGTGCTTATCGATCCCGCACAAAAAAATCGAATTGAGAAAGACAGCAAAGCGGCGCTCGAAGAGTTGCCTGTTTCGAAAACTGTTCAGAGAAGAAGTAGGGGAGACAATGAAGTCGTTTCTCCAGATGGCAAGAAAGCAGTTTTTATTAAAGATCACAATTTATACGTTCGCAATTTAGAAACCGGAAAGGAAATTCAACTTACCGCTGATGGTATAAAAAATTACGGTTATGCTACCGATAACGCGGGTTGGAAACATAGCGATGCAGCCATTGTACGTTGGTCGCCAGATTCTAAAAAAGTTGCCACTTTTCAACAAGATCAGCGAAATTTAAGCGACATGTATATGGTTAGCACCAATATTGGTGCGCCAAAACTCACCATTTGGAAATACCCCTTGCCCGGCGATTCTGTTATTGCAACAATTAGACGGGTTATTATAAACGTAGATCAACCAAAAGTGATCAGCTTGCAAATTCCGGCAGATCCGCATCGCGCTACGTTAAGTGATGATGTGAGCAGTAGCGGCACTTTTGATGATATAGATTGGAAAGCAGATGGAACAGAAATGGCATTCGTTTCTACATCAAGAGATCATAAAGAAGAGAAATTTCGCATTGCAAATGCTGAGACTGGTGCCGTTAGAGAGGTGTTTGAGGAAAAAGTAAAAACGCAATATGAATCTGGCCAAGGCGCAATAAACTGGCGCTATTTGCCAGCATCAAAAGAAATAATTTGGTATTCTGAGCGCGATAATTGGGGACATTTATATCTGTATGACTCGGTTACAGGAAAGGTAAAAAATCAGATTACCAAAGGCAATTTTGTAGTAACAAAGTTAATTAAGGTTGATGAAAAAAATAGATTACTTTACTTTGAAGCCGATGGCCTCGACAAAGCGAATCCATATTTTACCCATTTCTGCAGCATTAAATTTGATGGAAAAAACTTTAAAGATTTAACGCCAGAAACAGGTGCGCACGATATTGGATTTTCGCCTTTGGCAGATTATTTTGTAGACACTTATTCTACACCATCTACACCGCCAACAGCCGTATTAAAAAACATAAACGGAAAGCTAATTTCTAAATTAGAAACAGCAGACCTAACAGCCTTAAAGGCCACAGGCTGGAAACCGCCAATAGAAGTTTCGGCTAAAGCACACGATGGAAAAACCGATATTTATGGTCTTGTATTTACGCCCACAAAAATGATTGAAGGCAAAAAATATCCGGTGATAGATTATATATATCCTGGGCCGCAAGGTGGCAGTGTTGGAAGTTGGAGTTTTGCTTCGGCAAGAGGAGATAACCAGGCTTTGGCAGAATTGGGTTTTGTGGTTGTAGTGATGGAAGGAACCAGCAATCCAAATAGATCAAAAAGTTTTCACGACATGAGTTATGGAAATATGGCAGAAAATACCTTGCCAGATCAAATCACTTCTATTAGACAGCTGTCTAAAAAATTCCCGATCGATACAAATAAGGTTGGCATTTGGGGCCATTCTGGTGGTGGTTTTGCAGCAGTCGCGGCGATGTTCCGTTATCCTGATTTCTTTAAAGTCGGCATCGCAGAATCGGGCAATCACGACAATAGAAATTACGAAGATGATTGGGGCGAACGCTACAACGGGCTAGTGCAAAATGCTGATTATGATGCACAGGCAAATCAGAACTATGCAAAAAACTTAAAAGGAAAATTGATGTTGGCACATGGCATGATGGATGATAACGTGCCGCTTAGCAACACCATGTTGGTGGTAGATGCGCTTATTAAAGCAAATAAAACCTTCGATTTGGTTTTATTCCCACACGCACACCATGGTTATGGAATGGATTCGTTTTATATGATGCGCCGCCGTTGGGACTATTTTGTGAAAAATCTATTGGGCAAAGAACCTCCGGTTAATTATAAAATGAAATATACCATGATAAAGTAAAAAAGGGCTGCAAATCTAAATTTGCAGCCCTTTTTAAGTTTATTAATTTTCTACTCTTTTAGCGGCTCAATTCTAAATGCATAATCGTTATTTGCAGAAACTGGTAATTCACACCGTGCCAAAGGACCTGGGCCACAACTTGCATTTCCAAGTCCGCGTTGCATATAATCTAAACTTAAAATTGTTTCTGGCAAACGGTTGTTCTTCAGTTTAAAATCGTGCGCCATATCCCATAAATCTTTATCGTAAAAGTGCAGCGCAGTAAAGTTTAACTTGTTTAACGAAGTTATTTTAAAGCCTCCCTTTCCGTTAGAAAAACTTAACCACCTTGCATCTTGCCTGTTTCCCATGCTTTGGCTACGCACATAACTTTCTTCCATCCCGGTAACGGTACTGTTAAATAAGCCAAAATAGGCAGAAGCTTCTCTATCTTGATAATTTTCTTGTGGCCCGCGACCATACCAAGCAACTTTTTCAAAACCAGGAGTCATTGCCATTTGCAAACCAAGGCGAGGCACTTTGTTCTCATCTTTGGTGTTGTCTATAAAAACGGCAACATCTACAGCACCACTTTTATAAAAGGTATAGTTTACAGAGAACGGAATAACACTTGTTTTCTTGCCTTTTAAAGTGGTTTCCATTTTGGTATTTACCAAAATTTTATCGCCGTTGGCAATGCTTTCTGTCGTAAAATTTAAAAGTTTTGTTTCTGGGTTGATGTAATCCCTTTTATCGTTGTCAATACTTCTATACCAATTAAGAGAAAAGCCTTTATTCTTATAAATCATTTCTTGGCCATTCATTTTCAAAGATGTAATCATGCCGCTCTGAGAGTCAAAAGTTGCCGAAAAGTTATCTCCGCTGATATTTAGCTGTTTGCCAGATTTTTGTGATGTTAATTGCGTTGTTGCAAAGTTTGGAACTGAAACAACCGCTGGCCTTTGGTTCAGCGCAAACTGTTCTGTTGCTACCACATGGCCCGCTTTAGCATAAGGCAGGTCTTTTATTTGCGAGAAATAAATGTTTACAAAATATTCGTGCTTATTGTCGGTTTTGGTTTTAAAATTTAGCTTAACTATTTTAGATGCATCTGGCTTAAGGCTTAAAGGTGCAAGGTTTCCACTTTCTACCACTTTGCCATCTTCTAATATATTATAACGTATGTTAAACTGATCTAAGTTTGTAAAATCGTATTTATTTGTAACCTTAATCATTCCAGCGTTTAAATCTGCTGCGGCGAGTTTAATGTATTGATAAGCTTTTTTAACCTCCATCAATTTTGGAGTTTCCTTTCTATCTGGCGTAACAATACCATTTAGGCAAAAATTGCTGTCGTTTGGTTTGTCGCCAAAATCGCCTCCATAATAATATTCATCATTTGGTCCACCAAATTTAGTTAGGCCTTGATCTACCCAATCCCAAATGCAGCCGCCAATCATACGCACCGATTTGTTTTCTATATAATCCCAATAATCTGGCAAGTTGCCGATGGCGTTGCCCATAGAGTGCGAATATTCGCAGAGAAAATACGGTTTTTGTTTTCCGTTCTGATCTTGTTTAGCCATGTCGACCAAATCAGGATACATTTGGGAATCCATATCGGCAATCGCATTTTTGCCCTCGTAATGGATGGGTCTAACGCTGTCTAACTTCTTAATGGCCGCATAAACTGCATCGAAGTTGTTGCCATTTCCACTTTCATTTCCCATAGACCAAAAAATAACAGCCGGATGGTTTTTATGTTCTTGCACATTGCGAACGTTCCTATCTACAAATGCAGGGATCCAACTTGCCATTTTGCTGATAGACTGGTTGCCGTGGCATTCCAAATTTGCCTCACTCATAGTGTACAAGCCATAATAATCGTACATATTGTACATTTTAGGGTCATTTGGATAGTGGCTTGTTCTAATGGTGTTGATGTTATTTTGCTTCATCAAGGTAATGTCCTTTAGCATGGTTTCAATCGGCAAAGCATTCCCCATAAGAGGATCCATATCGTGCCTATTTACGCCTTTAAAGAAAATTTGTTTGTTGTTGATGTAAACACGGTTGTTTTTAACCTCAATTTTTCTAAATCCAAATTTAGAGGAAAGCACCTCGGTCAGTTTTCCAGAATTATCATACACAGAAAGAACTGCTGTGTACAAGTTCGGCATTTCTGCCGACCATAACGCGGGATTTTTGATGGTTTGCGCTACGTTATAGGTACTTTCTCCACCATTCTTTACCGATGAAATTTTAGCGTTCCCGGTATTAACCGCTTTTCCAGCAATATCTAAAACGGTTACTTTGATGTTCCCACCTTTGTAAGCTTTATCTCCGGCATTTGCAACATTTAGTTTTACGTTTAGGGTAGAAGCCGTAAAATCATTTCCATTAAACTTGGTGGTGATTTCGAAATCTCTAATATGTGTTTTCGGTACGGCATAAATTGCAACATCTCTGTGGATACCGCTCAACCTAAACATGTCTTGATCTTCTAGGTAACTTCCGTCGCTCCATCTAAAAACCTGTACGGCCAAACTGTTATTGCCCGTTTTTACAAAGTCGGTTACATTAAATTCTGCAATGCCGTTAGCATCTTGACTGTAGCCCACTTTCTTGCCATTTACCCAAACATACATGGCACTATAAGCCCCATCAAAACGCAAATAAATAGCATTTCCTTTCCAGGTTTGAGGCATATTGAAATTTCTTAGATAACTGCCAACTGGGTTAACCTCTGTTTCGTTTGTATACCCTTTTTGTGGCTCTATAAAAGGTGGGTCATTTTTATATGGAAAAGTGATATTGGTGTAAATAGGTGTCCCGTAACCCAACATTTCCCAGTTAGATGGCACAGGAATTTCTTTCCAAGAAGCGGCATTAAAATCAGTTTTGAAGAAATCCATTGGGCGTTCTTCTGGCGTTTTTACCCAATTAAATTTCCAATTTCCATTTAATAATTGGTATAGAGAAGAGTTGTTTTTAAGCCAAGGTTTATCGAATGAAGCATCTTTTTTAAGGTTTGCCTCTGTGGAAAATGGAACATAAGGAACATGTGGCAACTCTTTATTTATGCCAATAATTGTTTCGTTTTCCCAATCGTTTTTGCTTACGCGTTTAACTATTTTAATTTTTTCTTTGGCTTCTGTAATGCTCCAAAGCTGGCTCGCGTCACTTAAATCGGGTTTTGCCTGATATAATTTACCATCGCGTAAAGCCAAATTATAGCCGCTAGGTTTAGAGCTTATGGTGTACTTTCCCTTTCCGTTTTCAGCTAGTTTCCACTGTTGATTTGGATTGTTTTCGTCTTTTGTCCACAATACTACTGGGTTGCCGTTGCCACCGCCAGCATTTCCATTGTCGATACTTTTAAAGCTAACAGGGTTGGTAAAAGTGTAATAGCCGTTTCCTAAAGTAGAAAGCAACCAAACTTGGTTAGCGCTTGTTGCCATTTCTTTTTCAAGAAAAATATTGTCGTTGTCTGCTAAGCTTCCACGGGTATCAACTGTTAGGCCGTTGCTGTTTGTAAGCTTGTAGTTTACTCCATTCTGAAAACTCTGAGCAAAAGCTGTAACTGAGAGCAACAAGACTTGAAAAAAAATAGTACACAGTTTTAATTTCATAATTTATCTTTAAATAAGCAAGACCTCAAAAGTACCAAACAAAGCTTAATTGATTTAAGTTAAGTTCGCTCATTATGTACTTATTTTTTGTCAATAAGTTTTCCTTTTACCATCCAAATGGCATTTTTGTTGCTATATGCATTCGTAGAGGTTATTGCTATTATGCTATTGTCTGCAAGCACGCAGAGCGAATTCCATAAGGCATGTTTGTCTTTTGGAATTTTAAATGGCTGGTTTGCCAACACAAAATGTTGTCCAAAATTGTTTCCAACTGCAACCTGCATAGTAGAACGCTGCCAATCTTTGGTTCTTTTTAACGTGCTCTGAAAAGACAAAATTGTTACGCCATTATGCAGTTGGCGTAGGAACGGCGCACCAGCATAAACCGAATCTGGCAATGGATTTGCCAATGGCTGATATTTTAAAGAATTTTCGGGGATACCGATTTTTGCGCTATTCAACTTAACAAGCGTTGGTTTAAAGTTTCCTTTAGAATTGTCTTCAATAGAAAAGAGCAGCGTTTTTTTATCTTTTAGCAAAATCGGCACGGGCATTCCGTCTCTAAAATTTGGAGTAAAAGAAACAATTTCTGGGTTTTTGCTCCAGCTTAAGCCGCCATCTGCAGATGTGAGCATCGAAATGTTTTGTTCGTTAGATTTTCTGTAAACATTTTCGTTAGAGAAAAACAGCAAAATCTTGCCATTTAAAAGTTGCACCTGTGAAGGTTCCCAACAACCATCTTCAAACGTGTTGCTCGCTTGGTACAAAAGCCTCTCATCTTTCCAGGTTTTACCGCCATCATAACTTTTTTTAGTGCGAATTTCAAAATGCTTACTTGTATCGGCCTTGCCATCTATAAGGTATGGTCTAGGATTGTAAGATGCTAAAAGCGATTTGTCTTTGAGTGCTATAACCTCTGGAACTGTCATGTTCAGCCCAATTTCTTGCTTGGCGATGATGGTTTCGCCAGTCCAAGTGTTGCCAAGGTCGTTGCTAAAAATGCAGGCGATGTTTCCGGCTGTTTCGTAAACGCAAATTAACTGGCCTGAAGACAATTGTATAATCCGCGCGTAATTAGCCGATTTATCATCGCCAGCAGGCGCAACTTTTCTTAAGGTAGATGTATCCCAGGCAATGTTTTGTGCCGATACGAAAATTGGCAGACAGCAACATAAAAGCAATATGTACCTCATCGCTACCCTATAAATCAGAATATTCCGTTGGTCTTAAAAAGGTTGAGGTAATGTGCGATACATTGTTTTGGTATTGTGGAAGTTTATTTACCTTATTGTACGCTGCGCCAAAAGCTTTCCATTTCGCTTCATGATCTGCCATATTGTTGTAGGTTGTCAGGTAAATTAAATCTGGCATTTTAGGTCCAGATATTACTTGGCCATAAAAAACAGCATTAAAATCTAACTTAGAAAAAATGCCTATTTCGTATTTGTTAAACATATCTATCTTGTTCAGCCCAATCTTTGCCGTGGCGCTCTCATAATTCCTTAATTCATAAATGCGCTCGCTCTTAGGCGAGGTAAGATTTGGTACAGCGAAATTTGGCATGCCTGCAAAAGCGTCTAAAATAATGGATTGCATGCGTAAGTAAGGTGCATTGTTATAAGCTGCGTTGATAAAATCTTTGCCATTATTTAAATAGTCTACATCTTTTTCTAATACTTGCGACAACTTACTTAACTCATTTAAATTTTTAAACGGCACAAAAACATAAAGTAAGTTTGCTGCGCTGTCTTTTTCTACAGTTTTAAAAACCCCAACACTTTTAATGCCGAATCGATGTAAGGCAGGCAAATAAGCGTTTTTTAAATAGGCATCTAATCGTGTTTCTTGGTCTTTGTTCGATAACTGGAATATTTGCAGTTGATAAATAGCTGATGGTTTTGCTGCGAAAGCATCGGCTTTGCCAAAAAAAGAACATAGTGCAAAGAACAGGCAGATAATAAAGGTTGGTTTTTTAAACATATTGACAGAAATTTGAGAGCAAGATACACTTTTAGCTTCAAGCTGTTCATTTTTCTCCAAATTGTTGCAATCAAAGCTGTTGTTTGTTTGTTGAGAGGATATACCTGATAAATTTTAGCAATGGACAATCATCACGAAATTTTGATTACAACATTAGAAAAACTTTTACACGGCGGAATTGCGCACGCTAGTTTTGCAGATGCAGTTAAAGACTTGCCAAAAGCAGCAAGAGGCCAAGTTGTAGAAAAACTCCCCTATAGCATTTGGCAACTTGTTTGCCATATAAAAATTGCACAATGGGACATGCTCGAGTTTTGCAAAAATCCTAATCATCAATCTCCAGAATGGCCAAAAGAATATTGGCCAAAAGAAGCTGCACCAAAAAACGACCAAGAGTGGGGAGACACTATAAAACAAATCGACGCAGACTTGGAAGCGTTTATTGTGTTTCTGCGCAAGGCAGACGTGTATGAAAAAATTACGAGTGGTGATGGCCAAACGGTTTTATTGGAGGCATTGCAAACTGCCGATCATAACGCCTACCACATTGCAGAAATTGTAGTGTTGCGAAGGTTGCAGGGAAATTGGAAAAGCTAGCGGGGAATTTATACAAGAATAGCGTGAAGAACTATAACGCATAAAATTTCCAGATACATTATTTTGCTTAATAAGTAAGAGGAATTTTAGCTGTTGAATTCGATTAGCGGCTATTTTAACTCAAAATAGCGCTAAAATTATGGTCTTTTACGCACCAACCAATAACGTACAAAAATAACGAGTTGTGCATTTGTTGATATTTACTTTTAACTGCTTGCCAGAAAAATGTTATTATTGTACCTGTACCTCTTTTTAGGTTTTTGTCTATTTCTAAGAGGTGGCAATATAATTAGATATGGCAGAAGTAGTTTACAACGATGATAGTATCCGGTCACTAGATTGGAAGGAGCACATTCGGTTACGGCCGGGAATGTATATTGGCAAATTGGGCGATGGATCTGCCCAAGATGATGGCATTTATGTGTTGTTAAAAGAAATTGTAGACAATTCTATAGATGAGTTTGTAATGGGCAGCGGAAAAACCATCGACATTACGGTTTCCGATCAAAAAGTTAACGTTAGAGATTATGGCCGAGGAATTCCCTTGGGTAAGGTGGTAGATTGCGTAAGTAAAATAAATACTGGTGGCAAGTATGATAGCAACGCTTTCCAGAAATCTGTTGGGTTAAATGGCGTTGGTACAAAAGCCGTTAATGCACTATCTACAAATTTTGTAGTACAAAGCTACCGCGATGGAAAAACAAAAAAGGTAGAATTTAGTAAAGGAAATATTGTTACCGACCAAGAAATTATAGATACCACCCAACGCAACGGTACGGCCATTACTTTTTATCCAGACGAAACCATTTTTAGAAACTACCATTATATTGTAGATTTTGTAGAAAGTATGGTTTGGAACTATGTGTTTTTAAACACTGGTTTAACTGTAAATTTTAACAGTCAAAAGTTTTTTTCGGAGCGTGGTCTTTATGATTTGCTTTCAAAGCTAAACAAGCCCGAGGAGCTTCGTTACCCAATTATACACATGATTGGCAACGACATAGAAATTGCCATGACACATGGGCAACAGTATGGAGAAGATTACCATTCTTTTGTAAACGGGCAACATACCACCCAAGGCGGCACACATCAAGCAGCTTTTAGGGCTGCGGTAGTTAAAACCATTAGAGAGTTTTACAAAAAGGAGTTTGACGCCGCCGATGTTCGGTCGTCTATTATCGCAGCAATCTCTGTTAGGGTGCAAGAACCGGTTTTCGAGTCTCAGACCAAAACCAAACTTGGATCGCAAAATATGGGGCCGGAAGGGCCTTCTGTGGCTACCTTTGTAAACGATTTTGTAAAGAAGGAATTAGATAACTACCTGCACAAAAACGCTGATGTTGCCGATGCCTTATTGAAACGTATTGTGCAAAGTGAAAGAGAACGCAAAGACATTGCCGGGATAAAAAAACTGGCGAATGATCGTGCAAAAAAAGCCTCGCTCCATAATAAAAAGCTAAGGGATTGTAAGGCGCACTTTAACAGTAACCACGACAAGAAATACGAAACCACACTGTTTATTACCGAAGGAGATTCGGCATCTGGTTCTATCACAAAATCTAGAGATGTAGATACGCAAGCCGTTTTTAGTTTAAAAGGAAAACCGCTTAATTGTTTCGAGCTTACCAAGAAAGTGGTGTACGAAAACGAAGAGTTTAACCTTTTGCAACATGCTTTAAATATAGAAGATGGGTTAGAGGGGTTGCACTACAACAATATTGTAATTGCCACCGATGCAGATGTAGATGGCATGCACATTAGGTTATTGATGATGACGTTTTTTCTGCAGTTTTTCCCAGAGCTGGTAAGGGCAGGCCATGTGTATATATTACAAACGCCACTTTTTAGGGTAAGAAATAAAAAGGAAACTATTTATTGCTACAGCGATGAAGAGCGTAAAAACGCGATACAAAAACTTGGGGGAAAGCCAGAGATTACCCGATTTAAGGGATTGGGTGAAATATCGCCCGATGAATTTGGACTTTTTATAGGAGAGAATATTAGGTTAGATCCTGTTATTTTAAAAGACCAGACCATTAAAAAGCTGTTGGAGTATTATATGGGCAAGAATACACCCGATAGGCAGCAACACATTATTAAGAATTTACGGGTAGAGAAGGATGATATTAGCGAGGTGGAAGAAGCCGCACAGATAGCAGAGGCTGTTTAAGTTGTTTCTTTACAAGTGTCTGAACTCGAGGCTTCGTCATGTCGAACGCAGGGAAACATCTCACAACTAGGAAGAAATGCTGCGAAAATCTCTTTTTCTTGGATAGGTCCAAACGAGACTAAACCGAGATGAAGACCTCTCTGGTTTGTGTCTCCACGAACAAGTTCTGATTATTAAAGTAAAGCTTAATCCTTTTCTCCCGGCTGCTCATTGGTATCTTCTGGATGTTGTTTGGGCAGCACCGATACTTTTTCTTCTTCTACTGAAGTTTTTACATGCACCGCGTATTTGCTTGGCCTTATGCCTTTTTCGTATTTCTCTGCATAAGCTTGGGTAAATTCTGCGCCAAAATATAGGATAACCGAGGTATAATAAATCCACACTAAAATTACGATAATAGAACTTGCCGCACCAAAAGCGCTGCCGGGATTCCCTTTTTGAATGTAAACACCTATTACGTATTGGCCTAGGCTAAAAAGTAACGCAGTGAAAAGAGCACCCATTATTGGTGTTTTCCACTTCATATCTACATCTGGCAGCACCTTAAAAATAATGGTAAAAACAGCAGTAACCGCCAATAAGGTAAGGGCGGTGTTTAAAACGTAGATGATTAATGCCATGGTGTCTGTGGCAATCGGAATTACGTGGTTGATGTTGCTCCTCTGCAAAAAAGTAGAAAGATGGGATCCGAGACTAACAATAACGCTATTTATAACGAGCGAAACCAATAGTAAGAATCCCAAAGAAACGATAAGTGAAAAAGAAAGCAAGCGGTTGGTTAGCATTTTTAACCAGCCTTTTTTTGGCACGGCCCTAACTTGCCAAATAATATTGATGCTGTCTTGTATTTCGACAAAAATGGCGGTTGAAGCGATCACCAAAGTCACGATTCCAATAATTAGGCCAACCGTAGATTTACCCGTTAGATTTGCATGGTCGACAAACCCTCTTAGTTGATTGGCGGCATCTGTACCAACCATCTCGCTAATCTGACTAAAGAGTTCTGTACCAGGGTTTATTTTATTGCCAAAGAATATGCTAGCTGCAGAGATAACAATTATGATAAGTGGAGTTAGCGCAAAAATGGTGTAATAGGCCAAAGATGCGCTCAATTTCATTACCTTGTCTTCTGCAAAGCCTTTGCCAGCCGCCAGAAATAAGTGGTACAACGCCACAAAAAAATGCTTTATTTTTTTTAAAAACTTCATCAATTAAAAAGGATAACCTATGCCTATGTTATAAATTAAATTTTCTTTGCGCCACTGGCTGCTGCCAAAGGCGATGTTATCAATTACCCAACGCTGGCCTTCGGGCAGGTAAGGTTTTCTGATGGGAAAGGCAACATCTAGCCTAACCACCAAGATTTTTGCGTCTACTCTGAGTCCAAGACCTGTGCCTACAGCCATTTCGTTAAAAACATTTTTGAGCTTAAAGCCAGAACCAGGCCTGGCGGTGTTTGGTTTGCCAGGTTCGCCTAAATCTTCTTTTCTTAACCAAATGTTACCGGCATCTATAAAGGCAGCACCCTGCAATATGCTTACAATTGGAAACCGAAGCTCCGAGTTTAACATGATTTTTATGTCTCCCCCTTGATCTGCAAAAATGCTATTAGTGGTATCCTTAAAACTTCCAGGCCCAAGCGATCTAGCTGCAAATGCCCGGATGTCATTACTGCCACCTGCAAAAAACTGCCTAACAAATGGGAGAGAAGTACTATTTCCATAGGCATATCCATAACCTATGTTCAACCTATTTGCCCACTTTAAATTTCTGTTGATTTTAAAATAATCTCTAAAATCTACCTCGCCTCTTACAAATTGTGCCAATGGTACATTGAGTAAACTTTTTTGGCCTGTCGCATCTTTCGGTGTAAACAAGCCCCAAACATTACCCGCAGTCTCCAAACTTCCGAAGAAATACATATTGTTTCTCCGCTCATCTTCCATTTGGTTGGTAAACGTAAAATTATAGTTGCTACCAATTAAGAAATTCTTTTGCAGCGTATAGTTGAAAGCTGGATTCGCTAAAAAAAGGCTATCACGTTTCGCAGAGTCTATATTTGGTTTTACATAGCTTATCGAAATGGGATTGAAAACATGTTCTTTATACTTATTTTCTTTAAAATTATAGCCAAATTCTCCCTTAAATGCGCTGAGTGAATAAAGTGAGCCTCGGTTTAATAATTGGTAAGAAAGTGAAGCGATTGTTCTAGGAATGTATGCGTTTGTGGCATCGAAATGAAAGAACGGAACAATTAGTCTCGGAAAAGTTAGCTTTGTTTCTGCAGTTAAGGAATAAGAGTTTTGCTTTTGCGTACCACCACCAACCTGGGTCTCAAAACCTCCACTTAGGCTCAGGTCTAATTGTTCGCCTGCATGGAATAAATTTCTAGTTGTTTGGGTAACCTTAACTTCAGAACCCACAAAGCCATTTGATTTATTGGTTCCAAGTACAGAAAAGCTTAAAGAATTTTTCTTTAACGGAGTTAAATAAATGTTTAAATCCAGTTGATCGTTTTTACTGCTATCAATTGGCAAAAACTCTGCCCTTACGTCTTGAAAGACACCGACATTTACTAAACGATTTAATGTTTGACTGTGATCGGTACGGTTATAAAGCTCGTTCTTTTTAAAGAAAACCAGTCTATCAAAAAACTTTGGTTTAAAGGTTTTTTTATCATCAAAGATTTCGAAATCGTTATATTCTAACGGTTTTAGATGTCTAATAACGCTATCTCTGCGTAAGCTATAATTAGGGTAAATATCTATATTCTTGATAGTATAGGGCTTTACTGCAGCATCTGGTGCGATATTTTTAATCCTTACATTTATGTTTGCCAAATGGTTGCCTATGGTACTATCTACTTGAAGGATAATGTCATCTGGGCCAAAATAAAAGTATCCCTGTTCTTTTAAATCATTGTCTATGCGCTCACGCTCATTTTTAAACACGTCTAAATCATAAAAATTGCCAGTTTTTAATAGTGTTTTATCTTTATTCTGGGCGATGATTTTAGTTAAATTCCCCGTGTCGGATGGGAAAGTAATGTTATTTAGCTTGTAGCGCTGTCCGGTTACAGCAGTATAAATTGCCTTTCCCTTTTTACCTTTTACAATGGTGTCTCCAGTTACTATTCCCTGCAAGTAACCCTGGCTAATTAAATAACTTCCTAAAACAGCATTGTTGTTTTTTAACTTAACCTCACTTAAAAGTACTGGCGGTTCACCCAATTTGGCGCTTACCCAGTGTTTAAAACCTTTCTGTTTTGTTGGCTTTCCATAAATGTTATACAACAGCAATTTATACCTAATACCAAGAACAGACTTGTTTGGTTTCGGTCTGGTTTTGCTTTCCAAATCGTTCTTTACTGCTTTCTCATCGACAATCTTTTTAGCAGAATCTGGATTGATTATTACCTCTGCACCAGTATACAGATACTGTCCTTCGGGCACGCGCTTCGTAACACTACAACCCGCCCAAACGAAACAGGCCATTAAAAATAATATAGGTCTAATTTGTGGTTTCATTTTTGGGTTTTTGTTGTAATTTTAGTCTTCTTTTCTTCTTACTCTGAAAGATTTCTTTAAACTTGTTGTAGTCTACCACAAGTGTAAACCCTAACCCGGTTTCAATAATTTGCCCTTCTAAAATGGCTTCATTCTGGTTTCGGCGGTACGCCCTTAATCTATATCGGCCATCAGCAGATAAGGCGTACTCTACATTTACATTACCAGCAATATCGGTAGATTTTTGTCCAGGTGTTTGAGGGCCTTCAACATTAAAGGTGCTGCCCACGCTTACGGTAAGCCGATCATTAAGTAGTTTTTTAGATAATCCAACCTGCAAATCTGTTTTTTGTTGCAAAGAGCCGCTAGAATAATCTTCAGAAGAATTTACTCCAAAATTCAAATCCACCCCTTGAATCAAATCTGACGCTAAATTGTTTAGTTGCTCAGTTAATAATTTGCTCACACTTTGACGAGCCAGTGTAGAAACTCCGCCACCGCCACCCGCTAAACTTTGGAACGGGTTATTGGCGATAAATCTGTTAAGAGCCAATAAGGCAAAAACTTGTTTATTAAGCTCGCTTTCGTTCCTATTTACATTTTGAACTGCAGCGTAAACGGTTCCATCTAAAGCATTACGCTCATTTTCTGGCAAATCTAATCTAAAGGATATAATCGGCTTTAACAACTCTCCTTTCATCATCAAATAAACTTGGAACGGCAATTTAGTCTTAGCCTGCGCAGTGGCTGATTCACCTAGAAGATCTATAGGTGCAGCGTTAACTTCATATACTGCTGTTAGGTCTATGTTTGCTTGGGTAGGATCTCCAGTCCAAACAATGGTGCTTCCCTTTTGCAATTTAAATTCTTTTTTGCCCAAAGGCCCAACAGATAAATTGTATGATCCATCAATTACCTCATATCTACCAGTTAAGCTGATTTTGCCACTCGGATCTATCGTGGCATTTAGGTTCGCATTTCCCTTAATGTTTAAGGCATCGCCGTTTGCCGGGTCTACCACCACGTTTAATTCTGCCTCTGGATCTATCACCACTTTGGCCACCAAGTTTAAACCTTTTATCGGCGATTTTGAAACGCTATCTACTTTTAAAGATTTTTCTCCGTTAAATGGTGGCGCATCTGCATCTATAAACTCAACAATTCCTTTTTGATCTATCACGCCAGGATCGCCGGTAGGCAACGCGAAAAAGAACTTGGTGCCTTTGTTAACATTTATATTCATATTAACATCTGGCTGATTTAAATCGCCGCGAATTTTGATGTTGCTGCTTAAAAATACGGTTCCATAAATCAGATCGTTATCTGCTGCGGTAGAATGTAAGGCTCTAAAATTATCGGTCTTAATGTCTAACGCAAAGCGATAGTCTTTATAGTTAGTAGTTAACACCTTGCCGTTTATGGTTGCTTTTTGATTTAAGGAATCGATGATGGTAAAATTGTTAAATGCAATTCCTTCTGGTGTGAACGAAATTTTTTCATTCGGCATCCTAAAATAGGAGTTTACATAGGCAATGGTAAGCCCTGCATTGTTAAAGGTCAAATCGCCGAGTATACTTGGAGAAGCTATGGCGCCTTTAACGGTAAGCGCACCCGATAGCGTCCCTGTTCCATTTTTTATTTGCCCTGCCGACAAACTTTGAACCTTGCTTAAATCAATCTTATCTACGTTTACAGTTAAATCTAATTTGCCTGTTGGTTTAGTATAATAAAATCCATTTACCCTTAAATCGTGCACACCGCTTAAAGCTACGTTTACCTCAAAAGCATCGGCCTTGTTGTTGTTAACTGCCAAACGCAAAGTGCCTAGCTCGTCTTTTAAATACCTTAAATTATCTACTGTTAAGTTTGCTTCGAATTTTGGGCTTCCTGCCAAGTCTTTCACATTGGCCGTGCCATTCAATTTTCCACCAACCAAAGTCGTGTCAGTTTCGGCAAATTTGGTTAAGGTTTCTAATTGGAAATCTTTAAAATTTAAATTTATGGGCGAATTTGGTTTTGTAGGATTGCTGTTGATACTTAACGATTGCCCATTATTGCTTATGTCAAATTGATTCACAAGAATTCCCGATGCTCCAAACTGAATATAGTTTTGAGGAGACACCGTCCACTTTTCATAATTTAATAGAATTTTATTTGGGTCGAGGCTAAATTTAAAATCTTTATTTATGCTTTCGAAAACGCCCGCCAAAGCATACTTTGTTTTTAGCTGTCTGTCTTTTAAGAAGATGTTTACATCTAGTTTGTTAATTGCTGCAGCGCCGTTAACCTCTGTTCCAAACAATTGAACAGACGGACTTACAAAGCTTTTGTTATTAAGTGCATAAGTCAGTTTTTTATCTTTGTTGTCTATATTTAAAGTTGTACTATCCAACTTAAAATCGCCGTACACAATCTGAGGGAAATTTCCGTGGATCTGTAAGCTGTCTTTTTGGGTATCAATTAACCCATTAAATGTGGCAGATTTGAATACCGTTAACGCAGGAACAAAACTCTTTAATGTTTTGCTGTCATATACCTGCAAGGCAAATCTAAATCTCTGTGCCGGAATTTTTTTAACCTCACCAAACTTATAATACTGGTTTATTTGATTAATTATGGCGTCGCCAATTTTTGTAAGTTGATATTTACCATCGATTTTAGCGGATAATATTTCTGATTTTAGCGTTAATTCATTGGCGGTTTCTGTGGCTTTTGCCCGGACAGATATGGTATCTAAATTAATCTTTTGCTGGTCTTTAACCACCTGCATTCCTGTAACGTCTATACTTCCATTCAAATAATCTGCATCGGCTGTGGCCAAATCAACGGTAACTTTCCCGGCAGCTTGCAACACCGTTTTACTAAAGTTTAAAGCTTGCAGATCAACTCTTTTTAAATCAAGGTCGGCATTAATAGCTGGATATTTTCCCGCAAGGTTAACTTTAGCATTTAACGCAAAATTCGCATTGCTATCGGGCATGCTACTTATAATGTTTACCTTTTGGTTTGCATAGCTACCATCTAGTTTTAAATTCCTATAAGTGTATTTATTGTAATAAGCACTAATAACGGTTGCTTTTAGTTTTGCATCTATCTTTTTTGGGTCTAAACCTGTGCCTTCTACATTAGCTTTCAGTGTTACTCGGCCAAGTATAGAATCTCGTTTTAGAAGTCTGCCAAGATTAAAATTATTTAGGCTAATATCGGCAGCGTACTTTTCACGGCCTTTTGGTCCAGACATTTTCGCTTTCAAATCTGCACCGCCTAAATCTGTCCGCACGTTTATGTTGGTGTTAAAGTTGGTAAGCGAACCTTTAAAGGTCCCTTTGGCATCTATTACATTTGGTAAATTTATGCTAGGCGGCAATGATTTTTTTGGAATAAGTACCAACAAGTCCGATTTTGTGATGTGAACCTTGTTCAATTTTAAATCCAGAAATAGCTTATTCATGTCTGGCAAACCCTTTGCAGTTCCACTAATGTCTACTTGTGTACTCGTTAAACCATTTATCTGCAGTTTTGGGATTTGAAGGTTGTTCAAATATCCATTTACAGAAGCATTAACGTTCAATTTTTTATCGGCGTAGTTTGCAGGGATAGCCTTGCTAAAGTAGCTGGCATCTTTTAACCCGATTACGGTATTCTTGAGCACAATATTAAGCTTTACCTTTTCGGGCTGCTTGGTCAGATCATCAATTGAAGTAAAGTTTAACTGCGTATTATTTTGGATGGAAGTATTTGGAGTTTTTAAAATAAAGTTGCTCAGCTTAATTTCTTTATCGTTATAAATGGCATTTCCCTTAAGTACGTCTAGTTGAAAACCGCTTTTATCTTTTAACGAGCCATTGGTTACGTTTGCTTTTATGCCTTGAGCAGAATAACTCAGACTATCTGCACCAAGGTTTAGCCCTGTTATTTTAAGGTGATTAAAATCTAAGCCGGCTTGTGGCTTTGCCGGTAAATTGTCGAATTGCAAGCTATTGTCTGCAAAATCTACTTTGTTTATATTTAATGCCAAAGATGATGGTGTGCCTGCAACTGTATCTCGTTTTATGGTGTCTTTTACAGCAGGTTGTGGTTTAAATGCAAATAAAATGTTAGACTTTTTCAAATGAGCCTCATCAGCACTATATCCACTTTTGCCCAAATCAACCTTTAAATTAACAAAGCCAAGATCGTTAATGTCTGCAATGGCTTTTGTGGTAGAAAGTTCATCTTGGTAGTTAACTTTTACATTATCGACAGAGAATTTTTGTATTTCGACAATAGGAAGCGCGGCCGCCTTGTTTTTACTACTATCTACTTTTTCAACAACTTTATTTACCAGTTGGATAAGTGGTTTTTGTTGCAGGTACGTTAAGCCTGTGTTTTTAAGGGTTAGGGTTTTGATTACGTAATGTTGGTTTGCTAAATCAAAATCCTTAATTTTCGTATCGAATTTTCCGATGTAAATTTTTGCATCGTTACCAGAAACATCGTCTCTGTAGTGCAGGCCAATGTCTTCAAAATTTACCTTGTTAATGGAAAACTTCATGGTAGAAGTACTGTCTTTTTTTACTTGATCTGCTGGCTTTTTTTGTTCGCTGGCAAAGGCATCAACAATAAAAGAAAAGTTAAAAGTAGTGTCTGGCCTTACGCGTGTAACATTTGCCCTTACATGCGCTAAATCTACATTGTTAATCTCTACAGTATTGCTTAAGAGTTTAAATAGGCTAATGTCTACAGAAAGTTTACCTGCGTAAAGTAGGGTGTCGCCTTTCAAATCGGCAATAAAAAACTTGTTAATAACAATGTCTTTTGGAAGGGCAATTTTAATGCTTTCTAGGCTTACGTCGGTATGCGTTTTGTTTTTTAAATAGGTGATCGCTTTGTCTTTCACAAAATTTTGCACCGCAGGGATGTTTAGAGCAACCGCTAACACAACGACCAAAAGTATAATAGAGCCTATTATCCATAATAAAATCTTGAGGCCCTTACGTAAATATCTATTCAATTTTTTTGATTTGTCGGTACTAAAGCTCCAAAATTATGCCATTATTTTAACTTTACACACAAAAGTTATAATATAATACCACATTAATGGGAGATTGTTTGAAAATAGGTAAAATTACGTATTGATCACATCTTTACTTTGTTTTTAGATAAGAAAATAAGTGATTTTATCGAAGATGAAGAAGCCTGTGGAAAAAAGCTTCAATTTGATGCGTTAAAAACTTAGTACAGTAAAAGCCCTACCATCCTTTTTATTATATTTACCGCTGCCAATTTTTTTAATACATGAGTGAAGATTTACAACCAGAAGCAAACGACGAGAACAAAAGAACCATCATCCCAATTAACGGATTATACGAAAACTGGTTCTTAGATTATGCCTCTTATGTAATTTTAGATAGAGCAGTGCCGCACATTAACGATGGGCTAAAACCTGTGCAGCGCCGTATTATGCACTCGCTTAAAGAAATGGACGATGGACGTTTTAACAAAGCGGCCAACGTTATCGGCAATACCATGAAATACCATCCGCATGGCGATGCATCTATTGGAGACGCAATGGTACAAATGGGGCAAAAGGATTTGTTAATTGATATGCAAGGCAACTGGGGCGATCCTATTACCGGCGACAGCGCCGCTGCGCCCCGTTACATCGAAGCAAGATTATCTAAGTTTGCTAACGACGTGGTGTTTAATGCCGATACAACCATTTGGCAGTTAAGTTACGATGGCAGAAACAACGAGCCAATTACGCTGCCCGTAAAATTTCCGTTGTTGTTGGCACAAGGCGCAGAAGGTATTGCGGTTGGCTTGGCCACTAAGGTTATGCCACACAATTTTATAGAGCTGATTGATGCGTCTATCGAAGTTTTAAAAGGAAACAGGCCAGATATTGTTCCCGATTTTTTTACCGGCGGTATGGCCGATTTTTCTAATTACAACGAAGGACAGCGTGGAGGTAAAATAAGAGTTCGGGCAAAAATTACCGAGAAAGACAAAAAAACCTTGGTTATTACCGAAGTGCCGTTTAGCACCACAACAGGATCTATAATAGACAGCATTCTCTCAGCAAACGATAAGGGAAAGATTAAAATTAAGAAGATAGAAGACAATACCGCTGCAAAAGTAGAAATTGTAGTGCACCTTGCTCCAGGTATTTCGCCCGATGTAACCATTGATGCGCTTTATGCCTTTACGGCCTGCGAGGTTTCTATCTCTCCAAATACGTGTATCATTAAAGATGACAAGCCTCAGTTTTTGAGTGTGAACGACATCTTGATAGAGAATACCAAGAACACCAAAAACCTGCTAAAAAGAGAACTGGAGATTAAGTTGCACGAATTGCAGGAACGCATATTCTTTAGCTCATTGCTCAAAATATTTATTCAGGAGGGTATGTACAAAAACCCTGAGTATGAGAACTCGAGTAATTTTGAGGCCGTTGTAGAAGTGTTGCATAGACTTTTCGAACCATTTAAACCGTCTTTATATAGAGAGATTTTACCAGAGGATTTTAAGAAGCTTATTGATAAACCGATGAGCAGCATTACCAGATTCGATGTAAAAAAGGCCGATGAGTTGATGCGCAACTTGGAGGACGACATTAAAGTGGTAAAGGGGCATTTAAGGCATTTAACAGATTATGCGATCGCTTGGTACCAAAAACTTAAAGATAAATATGCCAAAGGCAGAGAACGTAAAACAGAAATTAGGTTTTTTGATAAAGTAGAAGCCACAAAAGTAGCGTTAGCCAACGTTAAATTGTACATGAACCGAGAGGATGGATTTATAGGCACGGGATTAAAGAAAGACGAATTTATTGCAGACTGTTCTGATATCGATGAGATTATTGTTTTTAAGGGCGATGGAAGTTGCGTAATTACCAAGGTGGCCGATAAAACCTTTGTCGGCAAAGACATTATTCATGCCCAGGTTTTTGCCAAAAATGATGAGCGCACCGTTTATAACATGATTTATAAAGACGGCGCAAGCGGCACAAGTTACATGAAGCGCTTTGCGGTAGTTGGCGTTACGCGAGATAAGGAATACGATTTAAGTAAGGGTGGCAGCAAGGGAACGAAAGTTTTATATTTTACGGCAAACCCCAATGGCGAGGCAGAAGTGGTAAACATCGCTTTGCGGCCCCATTCTAAACTGCGCAAATTGCAGTTCGATTTAGATTTTGCAGAAGTGGCCATTAAAGGCCGTGGGGCAAACGGTAACATTGTTTCCAAATTTCCTGTTAAAAAGATAACGCTTAAAAGTAAAGGGGTTTCTACCCTATCGGGATTAAAAATTTGGTACGATGATTTGCTAAAAAGGCTAAATGTAGATGAACGCGGTAGGTATTTGGGCGAATTTGATGGAGATGATAAAATTTTGCAAGTGCATAATGATGGGAGCTACGAGTTAAGCACTTTTGATTTGAGCAACCATTTTGATGCAGATTTATTGTTAATCGAAAAATTTGATGCGGAGAAAATATTTGCTGCTATTCAGTTTGAAGGTAAAAGCCAAAATTATCTAGTTAAACGGTTTGCGTTTGACGCACAATCGGTAGGTAAGAAAGTGTTTTTTATAAGCGAAGAGCAAAAATCTAAGTTGTTGTTTTTAACTTCTAATCCAGCTGCCAAGGCAATTGTAAAGATATTAAAAGGCAGAAGTCAGACTCCAGAGACATTAGAGCTAGTCTTGGCCGATCAAATAGATGTAAAAGGTTTTAAGGCGAATGGCAACCGACTTTCAACACACGATGTGCAAAAGGTTAAATTAGAAGAACCGGAGGAGGTTGAACCCGAAGTCGAGGTTAAGATTGAGGCCGATGTTAAGGCTGAGAACGTGATTGAGAAAGAAGCTGAGACACCAAAGACTAAAGGCCAAAGCGAAGATGAGCGTGAGGTTAAGGTTGAGGCTGAGGATAAGACGAAGGGCGAAGCTGAGACTGAGGTTAAGGTTGAAGACAAGACCAACGCTGAAAGACCAAAGACTAAAGACCAAAGCGAAGTGGAGCAGAAGGTTAAACCAACAGAGCAAAAGATAAAAGAGGACAAACCAACCGAAGCCCCTAAGCTGGCGAAAAAAATAGATCTCGAAATTACCAATCCAAATGATATTGACATGGATGATAAAGGTCAGTTTGGGTTGTTTTAATAATTTATAATGAAGAGAGGGATTTTAATTTTATTTTTTTTCTGTACTTATTCTGCTTTTGCTCAGCAAAAAGATGTGGATAAAGCGGTTCAGAAATTTATAGTTCAATTTAATCAGGCTAAATATGACTATATATATCAAACTTTGAGTGCGAAATACAAATTAACAGTCTCTAAAAACACACTTGAGATGTATATGGTTAATATTCACAGAATGACATCGGGTATCAAGTCTGCCAAATTTGTTTCTGCGCACGGACAAACATTTAATTACTATTTTATTTGTGAAGACGAAGCAACGAATGCAGATTTTCAATGCGCCTTAAATGCCGATGGTAAATTTGATTATTTATCGTTTAAAAGAGTTGGCGGAACCGGTAATCCGCCAACTGTCGGGAAAATAAAAAACTAGTATTAGAGCCTGTTTAAAATTCGATAAAATAAAATCGTTATTGTCAGCTCGGTGGGGTCGGCCTCGCAGCAGTTTGGAGGAAAAAACGCCTAAAGCTGCTTGCAGAATACTGTCGGGTTGCTCGTGCGGAAAGGATCCGCAGCCGCGCGCAGGGGAAAAGCAAGGGTTAGGCCTCGAAGCATCGATATTAAATAGCTTGGCGAATTTTTACCCAAAGAGGTGCCAATCTTGAGTTTATTCACGAGTGTTTATTGATTAAATGCGTTCATGATCTCGCAGAAATGCTCAGTTCTGCTACTTTTTTTTCAAGTCTATGTGGTTGCAGAACCAAATCTCAAAAATAGATAAATTTGTGGCAGGGCGCTTAGAAACCTTGCCAAAGGTAATTCTTTTTACGGCAGAAGATATATCGAAATTTGGATAACACGGAGTTCTAAAACAGCAATTTTGGAATACCGGCGCAATCCCGAAGGGATTGAATGTTTATAGAAAACATTGTATTAAAAATTATTCGACCCTGTCGGGGTCGTATGCTGCAAAAAGGAATTGGTGCTGTAGACATTTGAACCGTTCCGGTTCAGGTTGAGGATATGTAAAAGGGCAAGGTATTTGGTTTCAATTTTAAAGAACATTATTTTCAAATCAGGTTTATGTGGCTGTGGGACAGAATCTCAAAAATAGATGACTTTGCAGACGATTTCTTAAAAATCAACTAGCTGTAATTTGCTATATAGTAGAAAAAAGTTGGACTCCCGTCCGGCCAACACAGTATTGGGTAAAGCAGAGGCCGATTTTGGCAAAGAGAATAAAAATTATAAAATTTAAACAGGCTTTTATTCTTTTTAATTTTAAAAACTATATTTGCCACACTCAAAGGGGTGCTGGTTATTTTAGTTTTCAAACTAGATAAATCGGCTGAGATTATACCCATTTTTAGAGTTCTAAGTTAAACGTTATAAGTTGTAAGTGGATACACTTAATACTTATAACCTACAACTTCCCACTTTAAAAGCACCTGATGCGGGTAATGCCGCCGTAGGGATTGGTTATTTAGATTTCTGGCTGTTCTTAGCCCCTGAAACAGTTTTTTACGTATCGCCTAAGGGCAATGATAAGAGACATGGATTTTCAGCATTGGTTTGACCTTTTCAAAACACAAATTTTAGAGACTTCCTGGCTAGAGGCGCTGGCAGTCGGTTTTGGCGTCGCCGAAGTGCTGTTCGCCAAACGCAACAACATTTGGCTATATCCTACGGGAATTATATCGGTGCTTTTGTCCATGTATTTGCTGTTCAATGTGCAGCTTTATGCAGAAACATTATTAAACATTTATTACTTGGTAATGAGTGTTTATGGCTGGGTCATCTGGAAAAAAACCAAGGAAGCTGGAGCTATGCAGGTTTCATGGTCTTCTAAAAAGGAGTTATCAATTGCAATTTTTATTTCCGTTTTTGGATTTATCCTCCTTTATTTAGTACTCCACCATTTCACAAACTCTGATGTGCCCATTTGGGATGCATTTGTATCTGCTACCGCTTGGGCGGGAATGTGGTTGTTGGCGAAACGTAAAATAGAAAATTGGATTTTTCTAAACATTTCCAACTTAGTCGCCATTCCGTTGCTTATACATAAACACCTCGCCATGTTTGCCGTGTTAACGCTTGTGCTGTTTGTAGTAGCCATTTTTGGGTTCTTAGACTGGAAAAAAATCATCAAAAACAAAAAAACAATAGCTTAAATGGAATTACAGAAAGATAATAGTTGGGAAGCAGTTGTGCAAGAATATGCAGCCGCGTCAGAAGAGTTGGGGAAATTACACCCGGCAATTTTAGAGCAGGCTTATAAAGAAAATTGGTTTAAGTTATTTGTGCCGAAAATTTATGGTGGTGCTGGCAAGCAGCTACCGGAGATTTTGAGGCTAGAAGAACAATTGGCGGCTGCAGATGGGAGTTTGGGATGGATTGTTACGCTTTGTGCAGGTGCGGCATGGTTTGCAGGTTTCTTAGATCCTGCACTGGCGACTACGGTTTTTGCAGATGAAAAAGTTTGCTTTGCGGGCAGCGGTGCTGTTGGCGGTACGGCCATTAAAACGGACGATGGCTATATCATTAATGGACATTGGAAATATGCCAGCGGAGCATTACACGCTACTATATTTACGGCAAATTGTAAGGTTGTTGATGGTAATGGCGCTAATAACGCTCAAAGTGATGGAAATGCGGAGGTGCTTTCGTTCATTTTAAAAAAAGAAGAAGTTAAAGTTTTAGAAGGTTGGGCCTATTTTGGTTTGGTTGCGACAGGTAGCCATGCCTTCGAAGTGAAGAATTTATTGGTGCCCTTTAATCGAAGTTTTAAAATTAACGAAGACATAAAAATAGCAAACGATGGGTTTGATTATCCTTTTTTGCAATTGGCAGAAACTACTTTAGCAGTAAACAGTTTAGGCATGTGCAATCATTTTTTAGCACTCGTAAAAGATGTTTTTTTAAGTCGGTCTGGTTTAAATAGGTTTTCTAAGGCAGAGCTACAACTCTTTGAAGAACTTTTAACGTCATCACTACAAGAAATAGAACAAGTACGTACAGCATTTTATAATGCCTTAGATGAATCTTGGAGCCAACTTATAGCAAATAAAGCAATTGAAGAAGGCAAACTCTTCGAAGTGAGCGACACAAGCAGAAAGCTGGTACACGCTTGTTGGAGAAACGTGCAAAAACTATATCCTTATTGTGGCCTAGAGGCCGCAAATAAACATTCGGAGATTAACCGGGTTTTTAGAGACGTGCATACAGCTAGTCAGCATGCGCTGTTAACTTTCGAAAAAAGTTATTGAGCTTATTATGCTTTTGTGAACTTTCATTGAATTATGCGAAAAAGGACGACGATAATTAAGCTCCTTTTCATACTATTTGGATCGGCGTTTTTACCACCTGTATTACTTCTATTTTGTGGTAGAGACTGCTTCGTTCCTCACAAGAATGCGGCGGGGAAATCCTTGCGAGTAACGAAGCAATCTCATTTGCAGAGTATTGTTTTCTCCACAATTTAATACTGATGAAAGGCATCAGTAACAAACTTTAGCGCTTCGGGCAAAGAAGCTCGCCAATAGGTCCAAGAATGGTGGCCATCTCGCACTCTAAACTCATGTGGAATTTTCTTTGCCAACATAGCGATGTGTATATTGCAATTATCTACCGATAGAAAATCGTCATCGCCACAATCTATAAACCACCTAACCGAAGAAATTTTATCTGTTGGTAAAACTTCAACTTGTTGCAATGCATTGTAATTCTGGATATATGCTTTGGTTTTCTCATCGGCATTTGCATCGGCTCTAATACCTGGAGACCCACTCATTACGTAAGATGACGAAAATAGTTCTGGATGATGCATCGCATAAATATAAGATGCGCCACCGCCCATAGATAGTCCTGCAATTGCTCTGAAGCGTCTTTCGCTTTTAATTCTAAATTTCTTCTCAATCTCAGGCATAAATTCTTTGAAGAAATAATCTTCGTATCTCCACTTACCATCGATTGTGTTAAAATATCCAATAATGTCGTTGTTGCCATTGGGCATTACAATAATCATTGGGGTGGCGCTGCCATCTTCAATTGCTTTATCTGTTATTCTTTTTAGTTCGCCAAATTGTATCCATCCGGTCTGGTCGTCTCCGTGTCCGTGAAATAGATATAAAACAGGATAGCTTCTCTCCGAATTGTCATAACCTGGAGGTAAATAAACGGCGTACTTCTGTTCCGTATTTAAAATTTTGCTTTTGATCGTTAAGTTATCGAAAACCTTACTGCCAGTTTGGGCTAATAATATGGTTGGTAAAAAGGTTAGAAGAAATAGAAGTTGAATTGGTTTTTTCATGATTTATATTGGTTGACTGATGTAATTTATTAACTTATAAAAGGCTAATTTTTAGTGGTTTTTATTTAATAAACTTGGTTTTAGCATATATTGCGCACTAATTTTGGGTTGAGATTGCTTAGTTCCTAGCAACCTTTTTAGATGTTCTGTAATCGATTTCAAGTTAATGTTCCTGCAAAATCTTCAATATTAACGACTAAAACGCACCAGAAAATACTTTTTGCTCCTTTTGTCCGTATGGTTTTAACAGCAAATCTACATTACCCTTTAATAAATCCTCCGATGCTTCCATTGTAACCTCTTTCTCCTCGCCAGGCATCAAGGTAATGTAATTATCGTTCATAATAATTGGTAGAACTCTTTTTCCTGTGCTTTTATTCACTAACCGTAACCTATTGGCAAATGCCACCGTTTTTGAATTATTTTTTAAGATGAAGCGTAAACTGCCATTACCGGTTGCTTTATTTGAAGCCTGTTCTTTCATCTCAACAGAAACATTTGCCTTCGGTAGAGCATTTAACGAGGTATAGTCTAAATCGTTCACGGCATTTCTCCAATAGAAATTCTCTGAAATCAGTTTGTCATTAGCGTCTTTCAATTCCAATTTTATAAATTGAAAGACGTTCTCTCCTTGGATGTTTTTCCCAAGATCATCGTTCTTTTCAGTCTTAAAATTAAGAATAAATGCTTCTGCTTTATCACTTGCCGAGACATTTACAGTGGTGTCTTTGCCAAATTTAGCAAGTGCTTTTCCATTTAAATCATAAATTGTAGCCTTAACTTTAGCGCCTTTTAAATCTTTAGCAGTGGTATTTATTACCTTTACACTATTGTTTGAGCTGTTCCATTGAACATGCAGCGGTTCGCATGCTTGTTTTGCACCCCAATAAGCGCCGGTCGCATCATAATAATAATCATAAGTTTGCCAAACGAAAGACGGATAGGCAGACTGGCTCATCCAAATTAAAATGCCCGATGCGTCATTCCACATTTTATCGTTCCAAGCCTCATACATTCCTTTCATCACCTCCAAATTTATCAGCTGCGCCTTTTCGGTAAATTCTTCTAAACTTTTCGATTGGCCATATTGAAAATTTACCGCTATTTTATAATTTACCGGATTTGCATTAGAAGCCTCTTTTCCGAAAAAATGCTTGTTCCAAACGTTATCCTCCTGCTTTCTCAATTCCTCATCGGTAGGCAGAGGCCATTGGTTTTCTTTGGGAATAAATTCTTGTATACTCTCATAAGTAGGAAAAGTTGCCGTGCCTATTTCAGAACGCATGCCATAACCGTGATCTATCCCGTAAGGATATGGAGGTTTGTTCCATGCTAAATTGCTGCCAGAGTTTTCAAAATGTTGTTTTGGCGGTCGATTTCCCCACCATCCGCTGCCAGATAAGCCATCTTGATTGGACGAAGATTTATACATCCTATCGTTGTGGTCTTCGCTCGCAATAATACTCCTTAAATGATTATCTAGTTCTGGTTTAGGGTGGGTTTCATTTGCGCCGCACCAAAGCGCAATACTGGCGTGGTTTCTTAAACGCTTAACTTTATCTAGCGCGTTCATTTTAAAATCCTCACCATTTGCAACATCGTTATAAGCAACATAGAGCCAAAAATCGTCCCACACCATAATGCCGTATTTGTCGCAATAATCGTAGAATGCATCATCTGTAACACAACCAGTCCAAAGCCTAATCATATTATAATTCATGTCTTTATGCAGCTTAATTTTGGTCTCGTACTCTTTTCCCTGGCACCTTAGCAGGTATTCGCTCATGCCCCAACTCCCACCTTTTATAAACAGCTTTTGTCCGTTTATGTAAAAAGTCATTACTGGCCAACCTACATTGTTTTTTTCAAAACGATACTCATATTTTTTAATTCCAAAAGTAATTTCTTTTTCGTCAGATACTTGTCCATCTACCGTTGTTGTTAATTTACAAGTATATAAATTTGGCTCGCCATAACCATTTGGCCACCAAAGTTTTGGGTGCTCAATTAAAAACTGTGGAAAGTCTTTTCTATCGAGATAAAATGTTTTAGTTGCGCCAGAATCGAGGGTAATTTTTTTCGAAAATTTAATGTCGCCAGGTTGGATTACACCAGAAAATGTCACCTCTTTTTTTGTGTTCGACGAATTTTTTAATTCAGAAGATACAAAGAGATAAGCATAATCGTTAGATTCCAGTTGCGACCTGATCCAGGGGTCTTCCATGGTTATGTCGCCATTTATTTCTACAAACGCATCTCCGGTAATGCCCGCCAATCTTCCGGGTACGTAGGGCGTCCAATCCCAACCAGCAGCAGCGAGATAAGTTGGACTGGCCGTTACGCCGAACCCTTCTTTAGAATTGCGCTGTTTCTTTTGGTCTGCATCTGTAATCAACACTGCAATTACATTTTTTACAGAGTCTTTTAATAAATCTGTCACATCATATTTTGTGCGAAGCATGTGCCCGCTTACATCTTTGGTAGAAGTTGGCGTTCCAGATAATTTAGTGCCGTTGAAATAAAAATCGGCATATCTATTTGTGTTGTTAAAATGAAGCCATACTTTTTGCCCTTTTTTATACGATGCAGGTAGCTCAAACTCTGTTCTGTACCAAAATGGGCGGTTGTATTTCGATTCATCTACTTTCCAGATATTGTCTGCATAATTCGGGTCTTTTTCTTTGCCCGCTTGAACATAAGCAGTAAATACCACTCCTGGCACAATGCCTTTAACGTAGTCTAACATTTTAAAACCTGGCGTAGAAATCTCGTTTCCTGTGTTGGGCAAATCTGCTTGGGGCTTTATTTGCCATTCAATCTGCGGATTATTGCTGTCGAGCGATAATTTTGTAGTTTGGGAATAGCAACAAAACGAGGAGATAATAAAAATAAATATTAATCCTATTTTGTGAGTTAATGTGCACATGTATAAATATTTAAAGTTGGTTTTGTTAAATGGGGCTTGGATAATTGTGTCTGTGCCACTATTTTCTAAATTTCGTTGCTTATTTCTTTACAGTTCCGGATTATAGATCGCAACTGCAACCCTAGAATCTGCGCAGCCATAGTATAAAAACCATTTCTGTTTAAAGTAAACCAATCCTTCTACAAAAACGGTTCCTGCTGGGTATTGGCCACTTTTCTCAAAATTTTCTTTTGGCTGGAAAAAAGGCTTATCCAACCGTGCAATCACGCTTTTAGGGTTTTTCTTATCAAACAATATTTGTCCGGCCGCATACGTGTTTGGGGTATAATTTTTGTCGCCGTTAGTACCTAGGTCGTTTTTGCCATTGTATAATAAAACAATTCCCTGATCTGTTAACACAGCGGGCGGGCCACATTCTGTTAGCGCGCTGTCGAAAAAACCTTTCCGCGGAGAAACGATTGCTTCTAAATCTCCATTTTGATTTAAAGAAGGTGTCCAATCTATCAAATTATCAGATGTGGCAAGGTTGACGAATTTTTCGCCCCAGTACATCAAATATTTTCCGTTGATTTTTGTGATAACCTGTTTTCCATTTTTTACTTTGGTAACAATCGAAGCGGATTTACTTGCAAGGTCAAGAAATTTACCATCATAAGCTTTTCCGAAAGCTGGTCCATGTTTTTCCCAGGTTATTAGGTCTTTAGAAACTGCTACAGCTAAGCGAGGCACTTTTTTATTCCATTGTGTATACAGCATGATGTAGCGTCCATCTGCCGTGCAGGCCACTCTAGGGTCTTCGCAACCGCCCGGCCATTCATATTTTTTCTGGCTATCGTTTGCTGGAAATAGTACAGGAGTAGTACGTCTATGCATAGAAATACCATCTGCGGTAGCGGCTAATCCAATTCTAGAAGTGCGTTCGCCAATGCCCAAGCCAGATCTATCTTCTGCGCGATAAAGCACATAAATGCTGTCGCCTTTTACAGCTGCTGCGGGATTAAAGGTATCATTAGATTCCCATTTGATCACTTTGCCGCTCATTGGGTCTTTAAAAGTAGTGTTGGCATTTGGTAGAATGACAGGTTTAGGATTTGCAGGTCGTTCAAACGTGCCTAATGCCCATCCTTGTTTTTTACTTGTTAGCGTTTTCTCCGAGCATCCGCCGAAGGCGATAGACAGCAACAAAAAAGCCGTTAAATGTCTTTTACTGAAATGCGTATTGCCTATTTTATTTGCTGTCATAGCTAGCCTTTTAGTATACATGATTTATTTTTTTTGAATTGCAACGATTTTTATTTTACATGCTTTAACCTAATTGTTTTAAAACCCATTGGTGGAATGCTGAGCGTTGTGAAGCTGCCGTTTTTCGTTTTTTCAATAAGTAATTTTTCTATTAATGTTCCGTTTAACTGCTCTGATATTGCTGCCGTAGGCTTAAAGGCAAAATCTATTCTTGATTTTTGAGCTGTTCCCTCAGCATTAAAAATCCTCAGCAATAAGTCGTTTCCATCTATTGTGCAAGATGATAGAACCCAGCCTTTAGCGGTGGTTTTAAAAAAAGACTTTTGTTTGTTTTTGATATTTTCAGGCACTAAGGCGGTTTGTAAAGGCTCGTTTATCAATTCGCTTTCTTTCCATAATTCAGCTTTTTTCCAATCTCCAAAATGAGGAATTAAAGCATAGCTTATTTCTGTGGCGCCTTCTGTATTATAATTCCTCCCCCAAAGCCCCTTGCCTACGTATTGAATGTTTAGGCCAAGTGGAAAATCCTGCCCATGTGTATAACTGGTCGTATGATCTGTGTACATCGCACAGCCAAACGCGTTGTTTTCATCAACTACATCTACCCAGTTTAAAATCACATTATTTTTAATGCTATCCCAAGAACTGAAGAAAGTGTTTTCTAATTTGCTTTCCATCACATCAAAAGGTGCATTTTTAAAAACCTTTTGTCCCTTTAAACTTAAAGGGAAGAGGGTAAGCAGTTTGTACCTGTCATTATAAAAGGCCTTTTTCCGTTTAGCAGCTTGATAATCGGTCTCAGCAAATTCGCCGATTCCTTCGATCGATTTCCAGTCGATTTTTACGCTCAAATCAATTCGTTTCTGACCTTGGTTTAACGAGATGGTTTGCGTGTACGGTTCACCGGCAATTTGCCCATCTATCGCTAAACTGATTTGCGCAGGTCCATTTTTTACAATTCGTACTTTGGCTGGGCTATCAGCGCTAGAGTGGAAACCTCCCTTATTAAAAAAGTTTCCGCGCAGTTGGTTAAATCCAAATGCAGAAGCTGTATCTACGAAATTCTTATTTTTAAGTTGTTTGGCAATTAATTCTTTAATCACTCCACCATGTTTAGGGTCGATGATCAGCCGATAGAGATCTGTTTCTAACTGAAAATCTCCATTTTCCAATTTTTTTATGTTTGCTCCCGCGATAATGGACGGTTTTTTCTTTTTTAAGTGAAAAAAACTATAGCCAGCCGATGGAACAAATCCCTTAAATAGCAATGCGTCCGAAGTTTTATCTGTTGCTGGTTGGGTTGGTAGCTCTATTCCATCTTTATCTAGCACAACGGTTTTGGCGGCATCCCAACCTTTTGGCAATTTTACGTCAATCCATTCCTGCCTATCGTAAAGCGTAGTGTTGTATACTTTTAGTGCAGGAATTGTCGTGCTTGGTTTGTTCTCAACAAGCATAATGCTGTCGCTTTTGCTATCGGTAAAAGCAGTCCAACCTTTTACTTTATCTGCCCAGGTATCGCCTTTTTTTCCATTATATGGTACAATCCAGCAATCGTGATGCTGGGCAAGGAGTAATGGTTGCCAAGCCTTTTCTAAAGTATTAGAAGGATAGTTGGATTTATTATCGATAGACCTAAATGCAGCTATTTTTTCTGCTTGAACGATTTTATTTTCGGCTATCCTTACTTCTTGCGCAATACGCTGAAGCACTTGAGCGCCCCAAACCAGTCCAACTTTCACATCTTCTTGGCTAAATCGCCAGTCGGTTGCATTGGCATGATTGGGATTGATGTTTTCAAAATAATTTTTCCAGGTAGTGTATTGGCTGGGTTGGTAGAAATTGTTTTTCAGCCATGGGCCTAGCTGCCAGCCAGCATCTTGTAGGCACATTCCAACTGGCGATTGCACACCGTTTTTAAATGCATCATCTATATAGGCTGGCGAATTGGCATTTCCAATGGTTTCCCAAGTAGAGTTTGGCTTTAAGGTTTCAAACTCATATCTGGGAACGGCCAATATTTTTGTGCCATCGGGTCCGATCCAGTTTACCAAGCCATTGCCAAAGGCGCTCGTATATCCGCCCCAACAGGTGTTAGGGTTTTTTAAGGAAGCATATTTAAAACCGAACGATTTAAGAATTTGTGGCAAAGCACTCGTAAAACAGGGTTCTTCTGAAGAGTATGTGGAGAACTCGAGCGATGGAAAATGTTGTCGTAGTTTTTTAATGCCATAATTAAACTGGCTTATAATGCTCTCGCCAGAGATGTTGTACATATAACTTTGGCCATACGCAGGGTTAACATATTCTATTCGCCCATTGCGCGATTTATCCGTTAAAAACGCCTTTAAATCGCTATACGCTTTATTGTCTAGCCTTTCTACTCGGTCCCAGGTTTCGGGTTCGATTTCTAGGTTGATTTTCCAATCTGGATGCTTATTTAGTTGCGCAACGATGTAGCTGGTGTAGCCTTTAGGATAATGCCCCCAAATGCCACCGTGAAATCCATCTACAAAATAAGCGGTTTGAGCCGAGACTTTGCCCTTAGATATGGTAGAAAGAATTAAGGTGAGAAGCAACAAGAATTTGAATGCAGAAAAAACGAAATAGTTAAAATGCGTAGATTTTTCAATTTGTCTCATAAACTACTCTAGCTATTGGTTTGGTTCGTGGTTTTTAAACGCTCGATGATCTTTCAGAAATCTATCGATAAAACGATTTAGCTAAACTAGCTTTTTTTTTGAAATCGGCGAAGCATTTTTTGCGTATCGGTGCAAGTTTTTGAGAGATGAGCTTAAGGTTGTCCAGAAAAGGAAGAGCACTTGCCTTTCTGTTAGCGACTATTGTTTTTTTATTTTTTTCGGCTAGACAACCTAACAATCAGTTTTGGCTTAATGCTTATAGTCTTCGCTATAACCTCAGTATGGGCATTTTGCATTTCTTGAAAATACAAATCGGCGACGGTTTTACCCATGTAAAAGCTAAACTGATCTATGGTGGTAATAGATGGACTGGTAATTTCTGAAAAATGTTCATTAGAATAGCCACAAACGCCCAGTTCTTCGGGCACTCTTAAGTTCATATTTGTTGCTACCTCCAAAACACCCAGTGCAGAAAAGTCAGAGGTTGAAGCAAATATTGCGTCAGGCGGCTGTTGCAAGCCTAATAATTTCCGAGTCGCTTCGGCACTTAATTCTTTAGTCCAGGCGTTTTCCATCATCAACTCGGTTAAAATGGGTAAATTATGTTCTTTCAGCGCTCGCAAATAGCCATTTTTTCGTTGCCTAAAAATATCAAGGTTCTGTGGGCCTTCTAAAAGTGCAATCCTAGAATATCCTTGTTCGATGAGGTGGGTCACCGCGTCAAAAGAAGCTTGCTCGTTGTCGTTTATAACTTTAAGCGTCTCCAATTCATCGGCCACGCGATCAAATTGTATCATTTGGATACCCCGATTTATGGCATTTTGCAGGTGTGCGTGGTCTGTAGTTTCCACCGAGATTGAGATGACGATGCAATCTACGTGTTGATCGATCAGCGTATTGATGCACTGTACTTCCTTTTCGTACAATTCATTCGACTGACAGATAATAATGTTGTATCCCTGTTTATAGGTTGCATCTTCAATCCCCGCAATTACATTCGAAAAGAAGTTTTGATTTATTTGAGGCACCACCACACCAATGGTTTTTGAGAGGCCAGTTCTAAGATTGCTTGCAATGGTGTTGCGTATGTAGTTCATCTCATTGGCCGTTTTGAGTACCAACTTCTTTGTGGCCTCATTTACCGAAGGATTGTTGTTAAGTGCCCTAGAAACAGATGAGGGATTAAGTTTGAGTTTTTCGGCGATGTCGTAAATGGTCGTTCTCTTTTTTGGGCTCATGTGTTCGAGGAAATCATAAATTTATGCAATCGATTGCATTTTAGTAAATTTTTTTTTAAATTTGATTTACAATTATAACCAAAAACAGCTAGTTAAATTATGTTATTGTTAGGGATAGATGTCGGCACTTCGGCTGTAAAAGTGAGTGTTGTAGATGCTTCGAGCCAGAAGGTTATTGCCTCTGCGCAATACCCAGAAAAGGAATCGCCCATTGTATCGCTGCAAACCGGCTGGGCAGAGCAATCGCCCAATATGTGGTGGCAGCAAACCGTAAAGGCTATTTCTTTGTGCCATAAAAAAGGAAGTTATCACCCGAAAGATATCGCGGCAATAGGCATTGCCTACCAGATGCATGGCCTCGTTTTAGTCGATAAAAATAAGCAAGTGTTGCGGAACAGCATTATCTGGTGTGATAGCCGCGCCGTAGAGATCGGAAATAAAGCATTTGACGATATTGGTCGCGAGACCTGTCTTTCGCATCTGCTCAATTCTCCGGGCAACTTTACAGCTTCTAAACTGGCTTGGGTAAAGCAACACGAACCCGCTATTTATGAACAGATAGATAAGGTTATGCTGCCTGGAGATTATATCGCCATGATGCTTACAGGTAATATCACCACATCACCTTCGGCACTTTCAGAAGGTGTTTTTTTCGATTTCGAATCTAACGGACTTTCCAAAGACATAATCGATTACTTTGGTTTTGGCCGCAGTCTTTTTTCAGAGGTGAAGCCTGTGTTCTCTTCGCACGGTGAGTTGACGGAAAATATTGCCGCCGAGCTAAACCTGACTACCGGCATCCCTGTATCTTACAAAGCTGGCGACCAGCCAAATAATGCACTTTCGTTAAATGTATTAAAGCCGGGTGAGGTTGCTGCTACTGCCGGAACCTCTGGAGTTATTTACGGGGTAAGCGACCAACTGGCCTACGATACGCAATCGCGGGTAAATACTTTTGCACATGTTAACTACAGCAGCGAGCAGAAGAGGTTAGGTGTGCTATTGTGTATTAATGGCACGGGCAGCCTTTACCGATGGATAAAGGACACATTTGCGCCGCATTTAACCTATGCAGAAATGAATGCTGAAGCCGAAAAAGCCCCTTTGGGCTCTAACGGACTGCGTATATTGCCATTTGGAAACGGCGCCGAAAGGATGCTGAATAATAAAAGCGTGGGTGCTCATCTACATAATATCGATCTTAACCTTCATACATCTGCCCATATTTATCGCGCGGCACAAGAGGGTATTGCCTGTGCGTTTCGCTTTGGTCTGGATATTATGCGCAGTAATGGGATGAATCCCACAGTTATCCGTGCGGGGAAAACCAATATGTTTTTAAGCGAACTTTTCGCGGAATCTTTTGTAAACGCCACAGGTGTGCCCGTAGAACTTTACGATAACGACGGAAGCCTAGGTGCAGCTATTGGTGCGGGAATTGGAGCGGGGTTTTTGCCCGCCGATGAAGGATTTGGACGGGCAGCCCTGATCCAGAAAATTAAGCCAACAGACACGGCTGGTTTCGAAATAGTTTACCAAAGCTGGAAAGCCCTGCTTGAGCAAGAATTAGAAAAAACATCAACATTTCAATAAACTTAAAATATAAAAACTATGTCAGTTGTAACAGGCGAAAAGGAATTTTTTACGGGAATAAATCAAATAAAGTACGAAGGTCGGGAATCAGACAATCCACTTGCGTTTCGTTGGTACGAGGCAGACAAGGTTGTTGCTGGTAAAACTATGAAAGAGCACTTGCGCTTTGCTTGCGCTTACTGGCACTCGTTCAACGGCAATGGCGCAGATCCGTTTGGTGCTGCTACGCATGTTTTCCCTTGGGATGTTAAAAGTGATGCCGTAGAACGTGCAAAAGACAAAATGGACGCATCATTTGAGTTTATTACCAAAATGGACCTTCCTTACTATTGCTTCCATGATATTGATTTGGTAGATTATACCAACGATGTGTCGGATAACGAAAAAAGGTTGCATACTTTGGTAGAATATGGCAAACAAAAGCAAGCTGAAAGTGGCGTTAAGCTACTTTGGGGAACGGCCAATGTATTTAGCCATAGCCGCTATATGAATGGCGCTTCTACCAATCCCGATTTTCATGCACTGGCACATGCTGGCGCGCAGGTAAAATCGGCCATAGATGCAACCATTGCTTTAAAAGGAGAGAATTATGTTTTTTGGGGTGGGAGAGAAGGCTACATGAGCCTGTTGAATACCGATATGAAGCGGGAACAGGACCATTTGGCAAAATTCTTGCACACAGCAAAAGATTATGCGCGTAAGCAGGGCTTTAAAGGTACCTTCTTCATCGAACCTAAACCTTGCGAACCAACCAAGCATCAATATGATTATGATGCTGCCACGGTATGCGGCTTTCTGCAGAAATACGATTTGTTAGGCGATTTTAAATTGAACTTAGAAGTTAACCATGCTACACTTGCAGGGCATACTTTTCAGCACGAACTTCAGGTTGCGGTAGATAACGGATTGTTGGGCTCGATGGATGCCAACCGTGGAGACATGCAAAATGGTTGGGACACCGATCAGTTTCCTAATGATGTGATGGAGGTTGCGGAATACATGCTTATTATTTTACAGGCAGGCGGTTTTGCAGGTGGCGGAATAAATTTCGATGCCAAGATTCGCCGCAACTCTACCGATCCTTCAGATTTGTTTTATGCACATGTTGGCGGTATGGATGTGTTTGCCAGGGCGCTCATTATTGCCGATAACATTTTGCAGAAATCAGACTATAAAAAGACCCGGGCGGATCGGTACAATTCTTTTGATAGCGGTGCGGGCAGAGAATTTGAAAATGGCAAACTTTCTTTAAAAGACCTTCGCGATTACGCAGCAAGTAAAGGCGAACCGGCAAGAACAAGCGGTAAACAAGAATACCTTGAGAATTTAATAAACCGATATATCTAGGTAAAAGTTTCATCAGTTTCCGCACGATGTGGAACGGTAACGATTAAACGAAAAAAAGTTGGCATTTGGCACGATTGCTTTAGGTCGACTTTTTTTTATTTTCCGAGCTTAAGAATTAAATTCTTTTTCAGAAAACAAGAACTTATGAAAAGGTGCTGTTTCCAAAGGGCTTGTCGTGACGGTTTATGTTTTGAAGGAAAAGGCTATGTATAAATGGGATTCCCAAAAAAAACAGAAATCATAAAAAGGACATCCGCAGTATTAATGGTGTTAAACTTATTAAGATTATTGGAGGGATAAAGAGATAACAATAGCCCGATTAACACAGGTAAGGAGTTTTTGAAAATCGATGGGCTTTACCAAAAAGCCATCAGCATAAACTCCAAACGCGTCAAAAGCATGTTTAGGATAACCCGTTACGAAAATTAGACACTCCACGTGTTCACGGAGAATAGAAGCAACATCTAATCCAGATATGTCCATATTTATATCCAAAAAGAGGAAGTCCAATCTCTCTTGTTCCTGAATTTCTTTAATGGCAAACAATGGATTTGTATAAGTTTTGATTAAGGCCAACTTTGGTATCATTGAAATGTACTCACTCAAGATGCCGATTGAAATAGGGTCATCATCTATAATTGCACATTTATATTTCTTTTCTGAGTTTTTCATGCTTAATAGATACGAAAAGTTCGGGGTTATAGATGTGATAAAACTTATTAGAGTGATTTAAAATAGCAATAATATAAACATATTATCGCTAAAACGTTTAGCCTTTATAAAAAATCAGCGTCCGTTTTCCCCTTATCTATCTGTTTAAATTTTAAAATATATCCTAAATGTGGTTCCCTCGTCTGTTTCGCTTTCCACTTCTAGCTTGCCGCCGGAGGCATTAATTATCTTTCTAATTAAGTAAAGGCCGATACCCTGACCTTCAATATCATCATTGATGCGATGGTACATTTTAAATAAATAACCAAGTCGTTCTTTTTTTATTCCAATTCCATTGTCAGTTACTGTTAAAACAACGAAATTATCTTCCTTTTTGGTTTTTATCGATATTTCCGATAATCTGTTTGGAGACTGAAACTTGATGGCATTGGTGGTTAGGTTTAAGAGAATGCTCCTTAAATTTTTTTTAGAAAACCTAACCTCTTTTTCTTTGAAATCTGTAGTTATTTTGGCGTTGGCAAGTTTAATCCTTCCAGATATTGCACCTTCAATTTCTTTAAATACACCTTCGAAGTTTTCCAGCTTCGCATTTTCACTAGATTCAGTTTCTAGGACAACTATCTTGCCCATTTCCTTTATAACTTCCTTAAAATTGGTCAGAGCCTTATCCATCATTCCAGATATATTCGATAAGTCTGGGTTGGAAAGATCTATTTTCATATTCAGAATCCCCATCAGCGATTCGATATTAAAAAGTGGCGCATTAAGATCGTGGGATGCCCCATAAACAAAATTGTTAAGATCTTCGTTTATCCTGCGGAAGCTTTCATTGCTGATATTTAGCTCCTTTAGTAACTGTTTTAGTTCTGATATATCATAGAAACTTACAATTGCACCATCGGCTTTGATGCTATTTTTTTTGATATAAGGCATCGTCATTACCTGATATATCTTGCCATCAGTAGATTCCGCTTCTCTGGTTACGGTTTTTTCGTTGATTATAACCTCTTTAATATCAAGAATTAAGGTCTCCAGTTTAACGTTGGAGGATATGTCCGTTAAGGGTCGCCCAATATCACTTTCCCTTATATTTATATGTTTGGTTGCACTGGGAGAATACCTTTTGAGCAATAAATCCCTATCAACAAAAATCTGACCATTGGTATTGCTACGAAAATAGTTATTTAGGTCATCGTTCAGATCGGTCAGCTTCTCGATGGTAACATCGTGGTTTTCATTAATGGTCTGAAGCTCTTCATTTACCGATTGCAGCTCTTCGTTCGTGCTCTGCATTTCCTCATTGGCAGACTGCATTTCCTCGTTTGCAGATTGCAATTCTTCATTATACAATTGCATATTTTCATTCGAAGATTCGATCCGCCCATAAGCAACTGCAAGTTTTTGCTTTAGCTCTATATTTTGCTGTTCTAGGCTAATCAAATGTTCTTTAGTCACCTCATTGATATCGCCAACATTAATTATGTTTTTTTCAAAGCCTTTAATGTTGGTTTCAGTAAACTCAATAATCAGCAACTGTTCTTCTAATTTTTTGATAAAAAACGGAATGATATGGATAGTTACCGTTCTCGCTTTGTAATTATGTTTTTTTGGTAGGTGCAGTTTGTTAAGTGTTACCTTTTCATTTAGCTTTAAAGCTTTATGGGCGGCTGCTTTAAAAACAGTCGAAATGTGGTCTGGCAATAAGTCGTTAAGATTGTAATTGAAATTTATATTTTTAAGGTAGGAGCTCATATTACCAAAAGACTCCATTACGATTAGATTTTCATCTGTACAGACACCGACAAAGCCAGATGCTTCGAAAACTGCCGCGCCGATCTGCTCGGTCAATGTGGATTTTGATGCGGGTAATACGTTCCTTTTGTTCGTTTCTGTCGTCGTTGTTTTTGCGCCTTCGATAAAACTAGAAGAAAATGTGTCGAGTTTGACAGACCTACCCTTATTGGTGCTTTTTAAAATGTTCCATTTGCTGTTGACCTTGTCAAAATCGTCTGACGATATTGTAGCACTTTCACTTGGCCCCAGAAATAGATAGCCGCCTTTCTTAAGGCCGAAGTGCATCAAGGAGAAAACTTTCTTTTGGAGCGTTGGATTTAAATAGATTAATAAGTTCCGGCAGCTAATCAGGTCGATATTGCAATATGGGGTATTTTTGACCAAATCGTGCTGTGCAAAAATAAGCATTTTCCGTATATTAGATTTTACCTTATAAGAATCTCCGCATTTAGTGAAAAATTGGTTCAATCGTTCTTTTGAAAGGCATTTTTCTATGTTGCCGGTATAAATGCCTTTGGATGCAGTGTCTAAAGCCGCCTTGCTTATATCGGTGGCAAATATTTTTACTTCGATGTTTTTAGGATGACTGGTTAGATATTCTGTAACCAAAATAGCCATAGTGTATGCTTCTTCGCCAGTGGCACAGCCAGCAACCCAAATCTTTAAAACATCCGTCTCATTTTTTTCTATAAGGTCTGGAATTACCGTTTCCTGAATGATTTGAAATGCTTCAATGTCTCTAAAAAAAGAAGTAATGCTTATCAAGAAATCATTGGCCAATAAACTTACTTCGCCGCTATTGTCTTTTAAATAATCGTGGTATTTATCTACCTTGTCAAAGTTGTGATCGGCCATCCGCCGCCTAATTCTTCTGATGATGGTAGGCCGCTTATATTCTGAAAAATCCAAAGGTAAGTTTTCTTTTATCAGATCAAATATTTTTGTAAGCTCTGTTTCGCTAATCGGGTCATATTTATTGCCATTACGCTCTTCGAGCCACCCATTTTTCACATAATCCTCAATCACTTTGGGCATTGCTTTTGGAGAGAGAATCATGTCTGCACAACTGGTTGCAATTGCTGCCAAAGGCATCTCATTATAACTTGCACTAGCTGGGTCTTGCACAAAGACTATGCCTCCAGCTTTTTTTATAGCCTCAATGCCTTTCGACCCATCATTTCCTGTTCCGGAAAGTACGACCACGATTGCCTTGTCGCCGCGTTCTTTTGCAAGCGATGAGAAAAAGTAATCGATGGTCATGTGTGGCCGTGGCTGATCTTTCTTATCAGATAACTGAAGTCTGCCGTTTTGTACCGACATGAACTTGGTGCTTGGTATAAGATATACCGTATTTGGTTTGATGGCTACATTCTCCAATGCTTCTACAACCTCCAACTTGCTATGACTCGCAAGCAGGCTTGGCATCTGGCTTTTAAAATCAGATGAAAGGTGTTGGATGATGATGTAGGATACAGCATCGAGCGGAGTATAATCAAAAAAAGCGGAAATAGCCTCCAAACCTCCTGCGGAGGCGCCAATTGCTATAATGTACTGTTTATCATCAATTTTTGCCATAAGCCACAAGTCATAATAAGTATAAGAAGAGGAAGAAAAATTCAAACAAATACTTATCAAATATAACCCTTATGGAATAAGCAAATTTTTTTATATTTAATTAAGTCCCACAATTCATGATGAAATGACAAGTTTTGTTTTAAATAATTCGCATTTACATTACATCTTAGATTTAAGAAAATAAAAAGAACTTGGAAATTAGTAAGTCAACAATTTTATTAAACGGCCAATAAATGTAATGCTCAGCTATTTAATTACACCTTATGAATTTCAGCATAAAAATCTCCCTAAAGGCGTTTATAAAAAAATTTGGAAGTTTCGTGTAAAATTTTTGCGTATGTGGTGCAGCAAACTCCAAAGAATTTCTGAATTTTTGAGCGAGTATAAATCTTAAACATTATATCTGCATTGTCTTTTAGTTTATAGAATTATCTCTTATATTCGTAAGAAGTCATGCTCGTTCAAACATAGAAAACGGGCATTTTTATATAGATTATTAGGTTACAGCTTAAATAGAAGAAGATGATAAAGGATGCGCTGGTAAGAAATATTTTTACAAATATTAAAGAACCTGCGCTTATTCTGTGCGTTAAATCTGGCAAAGCTATTATCGAGGCGGCAAACCATTCTTACACCGAACTAATGGAATTGACGGAGGAGAAACTACTAGGTATAGATCTATTCTCCAGTATAGCACTAGAGGATTCGCTGAATCTAATGACTGCAATTAATCGCCTAGGAGACGATAATCCTGAAGAACACATAAACCTAGAGAATTATTCTTTTAAAACTTCTTTTGCAACACATCAACAACAACCTGTTAACGTTCGTAATATACTGCTTTCCTCTAGTGATAGTGCAGGGAACTACATTCTTCATACAGTTAACCCTATACAGGTTTCGGGTTCTGGGCATATTTCCATGCGGCCTCTGGCAGAAAATTTGGGTCAGCCATCCGAAAAACTTCTTGCAATTCTCGAAGCCGTTGGTGAGGGTGCGGAAGAACCTTTTGTGCTGTTAGATAGCCAGCTTCATATTACATTCTGTAACAAGAAATTTCACGCTCTTTATAAGGAGTATTACGGAAAAGCTGTTGAGGTCGGCCGCTCTATTATTGATTATGCGAAAGAGGAGAGACGAGATCTAGTAGCAGAAATATACAAACGGGTACTTAGTGGAAAGCGAGAGCAGTCCGAAATCATTACAGAGGTTTCAACAAATGTATTTAAAAAGCTAATTCTCGATTTCAAACCTATAATTGGAGCTTCAGGGGCGGTTGAGAGTATTTTTGTTTCTGGGACGGATATAACCGTGCAACGCAACACAGAACAAAGGTTAGAAGAGAATGAAAGAGAACTTGGCTTTATATATGACAATTTACATTACGCCGTTTTTGTAATCGGGGTAACCCAAAAGTCTGTATTTAAGTTTATCTCAGCAAATAAGACCTTCCTACAACTTGTAGATATGCCTGCAAAGATCGTTGTAGGTACTCCAATTGATCAGGTTATACCAAAGGCTCGTATTAAAACCGCCATTGCGCGTTATAAAGAATGTATTGCTAGCAGTAAATCTTTGAGCTGGGAAGAAGTAATGCAATATCCCTCAGGAGAAAAAACCGTCATTGTTACTGTAACCCCTGTATTTGATACGGATGGATGCTGCGAAAAACTCATCGGATCTATACACGATATTTCAGACCATAAAGAATTAGAGAAAATAGCTGAAGCAACGAACAGAAAACTTTCTAAAATTCTAGAATCATCGCCCGATGTAATCTGTACCCTCGACGAGTTCGGAAGATTCTTAAGTCTAAATGCAGCATCGCAACGGATGTGGGGCTATGCGCCAGAACAGCTTGAAGGCAAATACTGTGCAGAATTGCTACATCGGGAAGATGTAAAAGAGATGCGGACAGTACTTAGCCAAATTGTTGGCGGGGTGGATATCAGCCATTTTGAAAATAGGCTGCGGCGGATGGACGGAACCTATATACCGTTGGTGTGGTCTGCACGTTGGGACAATCAGGAACGTATAATATATTGTGTGGCGAAGGATGGAACTGAGAAACAGGTGGCGGAAGATAATCTCAAAATTAGTGAGCAGCGGTTTAAAACCCTAGTTCAAGATGGGTCAGATTTGATTTCTATTCTCGATTCGAATGGGAATTATCTTTATGTAAGTCATACTTCACAGAGCGTGATGGGTAAGGTGGCGGAAGAATACCTAGGTAAGAATGCATTTGATTTTATACATCCTGACGATAAAGAGTCAACGATGGAGAAATTTGGTGAGCTTAACATTAAACAAAAAATTGAGTTGCCGCCATATCGTTTCCTCCACAACGACGGAAGCTGGAGGTGGATGGAAACTGTTATTACCGATCTTACCGAGGATCCCGCTATAAAAGGTATTGTTGCAAACTCTAGAGACATTACCGAAAAGATAAATGTCCAAAGAGATACTCTGCTGAGCAAAGAGCGTTATCGATTCGCCACTAGGGCGACTTCCGATGCTGTATGGGACTGGAATCTGGAGACAAATAAGGTGTATTGGGGGCATGGATTTCAGCGTATTTTTCACTGGCAGCCCAACCAGCTAAGCGCAGACATAAGCTCTTGGGCGAATTTGGTGCATCCCGAAGACCTTCCAAACGTCGAGAAAAAACTCTCGTTGTTCTTGGAAAGTTCAGAAATCCAGTGGTCGGACGAGTATAGATTCGCCAGAGCAGAGGGAGGGTTTAACGTTGTGTCTGACAGGCGTTTTGTTGTGAGAGACAATACGGGGAAAGCCACGAGAGTAGTGGGTGCGATGCAGGATGTAAGTAGGCAACGCAGAAAAGAACACCAGCTCAAACTATTAGAATCGGTAGTAACTCACACAGACGATTTGGTAATGATTACAGAGGCTGATCCGGAAAGTGACGAAAAATTGAAGATAATTTATGTCAACGAAGCTTTTTGTCAGTTAACAGGATATACTGTCCAAGAACTGATAGGTGGAACACCCCGACTGTTAATAGGAGAGAAAACAGACAGGAAGGAACTCAATAGGCTAAGTAAATCTCTACAAAAATTTGAATCCTGCGAGGTCTCAGTTATCAATTATAAAAAAAACGGCGAAGAGTTTTGGAATAATTTTTCCATGAACCCCGTAGCAGATGAACGTGGCGTATACACCCACTGGATTTCTATTGGGCGGGACATAAGCGACCTGATAAATTTGCAGAATCAAGAAAGAATAATTTCTTCTGTTAGCGAGATATTTAACAGGACTGACGGACTTGTGGAAGCAATGGAGAAAACGATGAAGCTACTTACAAAGTCTGGAAAGTACGTTTATGGAGAAATTTGGATGCTTGATCATGACGCCTTGCACTTAAGCCTTATGGGAAGGCATGCTTTATGTCCAGAACAGGAAATGTTATATAAGGGTACAGACCTAAGGACAAAGGTTAAAAAAGCGCATGGCTTTGCTGGAGAAGTTTGGAAAGCGGGAAAAATCCAGGCGAGGGTTATTTCAGAAAATAAGGAAAAAATTTTTACCGGTCAGACCGTTTTAGGCACAATCTTCGGTTTGCCTCTTTTTTACAATAAAGAACCGATTGGGGTGCTCGTTCTCGGGTCGCAGGTTGAGGAGGTGCAAACGGAAGTAGGTATCGTATCTGAGAAATTCGGGTTGCACCTTGGGGCAGAGATTCGCCGGAAGCAGCTAGAACAGGAACTAGGACAGATTTTTAACTTCGCTCCAGATATTATCGCCATCTCTGATTTCGACGGTTATTTCAAAAAAGTAAATCCTGCAGCGAGTATCCTTTTGGGTTATACTACAGAAGAATTGATGTCGAAACCATTTACTGAGTTTCTTCATCCAGAAGACAGGAATTTGGCTATCGACAGGGTTCATCCTCACGGTATAGGTACTACTAATTATTTTATCGAGGAACGTTATCTGACAAAGACTGGAGAAATTAAATGGCTGGCCTGGACATCGCATGCGATAGTGGATAGGGGTTTGATATTTTCTGTTGCCAAGGACATAACGGATAAAAAGAACTTAGAAGAACTACTTGCGAGGTCTAACAGTTTGGCAAAAGTGGGAAGCTGGGAGATTAACGTCTTAGCGGGCACTGTTTTTTGGTCTGATGTTACGAGAGAAATACGCGAGGCAGACCCTGGTTTTGAACCTGACTTAAACACGGGCATAGACAATTTTAGAAAAGACGTCGACAAGCTAACAATTAGAAGAAAAGTTGACGAATGCATCGCTTATGGACTTCCATGGGATGAGGAGCTGGAAATCCTAACTTTTAAGGGCAACGAAAAATGGGTAAGAACAATAGGCCAGGCAGAGATGGTTGACGGAAAATGTACCCGAATATTTGGCAGCTTTCAAGATATTGACACTAGAAAAAGAGCAGAAATAAAGGCGAAAGTTGCGCTGGAGGATTTGGAGGAGTCAGAAAAAAGGTACAGTGATCTCTTTCATCTAAGCCCAAATCCAATGTGGGTTTATAATTATGAAACCCTTCAATTTATGGATGTTAACGAGATGGCATTAAGTCACTATGGTTACAGCTACGAGGAATTTATGGGTATGACATTACGAGACATAAGACCTGAATCACAAATTCCGGCTATGGAAGATACGGTAGAAATAACTAGAGAAGAAGGTTGTCAATTTTACATGGGAATTTTCAAGCATCAGAAAAAGAATGGCGAAATTATAGATGTAGAAATTAAGAGCAATGTCGTTAACTTTAAAGGTCAGAAGGCTAAGTTAGTTTTGGTTAATGACATCACCGAACGCCAAAAGTATTTAAGTGCGTTGAAAAAGCAAAACAAGGTGTTGGGAGAAATTTCTTGGGTACAGTCTCACATGGTAAGGGCACCATTGGCAAAACTGATGGGATTGGTTGCTTTACTGGGTAAACGCTCCATGCGCGATTTAGAAAAACAAAAAATACTTACCGAAAATATTGAGCATTGCACAGCAGAGTTAGATCACATAATAAGAGAAATTACTAAAAAGTCAGAGCAGCAGGAAAACTTAAGCAGACTGTAATGAAGGGTACAATATTAGTTGTAGATGATGACAGCATGATTCTGTTCATCCATCAAGTAGTTATAGAAGGCAGTATTTTAACAGCCAAGGCTAAGTATTTTCTTAGTGCTGGGACAGCACTTGAATACATTGCAAATGAGCCTGACCAAGATATGCGCTTCCTTATTTTTTTGGATATAAACATGCCGTTCGTAAATGGTTGGCAAATGCTGAATAAGTTACGTAATCATCCAAAAAGAGAAAAAATTCTGGTAGCAGTTGTGTCATCATCTGTAAACCAGAGGGATATTGATAAGGCATTCTCTTATGAGATGGTTATAGATTATATAACTAAACCGTTAAAAGACGAATGTTTTGAACGGCTTAAAAACAATGAAGGACTTGCTGTTTTTTTCGAATAGCGCACTAGTGATGAAGGTAGTTGGAAGACGCTGTTTTGCTTAAAATTGATTTCCCCGAGGCGTTTCTACAAAGGCTCTCGCGGGTGTATTTTGCTTTTATAGCTACTTATTTGATATTTACCTGATGTAATGGCTTTGCGGTCAATAATCTATGAAGGTTAAGTTTTTTAGTGTTTTTCGGTTCATCTGTCTTTCTGTTTATGGACGAAGGTGCAGTCTTCAATCACTTATTGCATTTTGGGGATGTAGCCTATTAACAATTAAAGACCGGCAAGGGAATCGATTTTATACTTAACAAAAAAAACATGTTTTGAAATGAAAGAGACGGCTACAGAAGCGGATTTAAAAAACTTAAATACTAATTCTGGAAACATTGATATCGTTGACAATCATGTGATAGGCAGACGTCCTGTAAAATTGTTCGAAGGCTATATTTTGGGAGGCTTTATACAAAATTTATAGATCATAGTTCTTATTGTTTTTAACAAATAAATCTCCACTGCTAGCCTGCGCATCGGGTAGTGCTTTTCTTGCCTTTACAAAAAGCTGATGGGGTATTGTGCAGAAGAGTTAAGCTTATAGCAGTATATGCGATTTAAAGATTTCTGCAGGTTGATGAAATGTTGCCGTAGAATTTTCGATATTTGAACTTAGAATAAAATCGAACACAATCAAAGTTTATTTACAATCGACATTAATCCAACAGCGTCCAGGTTTTTCTTGCTTGCGTTTGCTGTTTCATCTGCTGCTCGGCAACCACAATGTTTTCTTTGCGCTGGCCAATGTATTCTAAAGAGCTTAGTTTTGTCCAAAGTGCAATCATTACCTTCATAAATTCATCAATCAGCTGCATTGATGATTGGATGTCGTGGTGTTGATAAACGTGCTCGATTAAACGCGATAACAATTCCTCGAAATTGCCTGGGGTAACATCTTTCCACTCGTAAAAATATTTAAGCAACTCTTCTCGCTCCGCACCCGAAATACTTTTTATACTGGTAAAGAATAAATGGGCCATTTCTGAAAAATAGTTCACCAAAAATACCGGCGTGCGGTATTGAGCATCATTGCGATACGAAAAATAAATTCGGGCCACAAAATTTACCATGCTATCGCAAAGCGATTTAACATTTTTCCCAATCGGAGAAATATTTTCTTTAGAAGTAATCTTATCTATAATTCTAAAAGAAAGAAGTTGAAATTCGTTTAGATAAGAACCAAAATTTTCATAATAACCAATTAGCGCCGGATGGCTTACAACAGAAGTACAGGCTGGGATAAAATTTGAATCAATCTGAATGTTGTCGCCAGATTTTACAAATTTTCCAACTTCGAAATAATCGTTGGTTTTTCCATTGATTTGACCTGCCGGAACAATAGAAATCTTGTAATTATTTTCTATCTCTGGATAGCGTAAGGGAGTTTCATCAGGATCTGGAACGCCAGACGCAATCCTATCAAAAGGATTTACAGAAAGTATTACAAAATAAGTTCCATCAGAATCGCTGGCATTATCTTGTTTAAAATAATGATCAAATGTGTAGCCCTCTGTAGAACCCCCAATGCTAATGTGCATGCCATCTGAATTGATTGCATTACAGCCATTAAGCTTTATGTGCAAGTGGTTAGAAGCACGCGCCAAGATTTCTAAGTTTAGAGATTTTGTTTCTCCCTTAAACGGGGGAAGCAGGCCAAAATTATTTTTATTTATAAAAAGCGATGCTGTATCTCGGTTAATATCTTGAATAAACTGATCGGTATTTACGAAATGACCGCTCGAAATTTTCATTCCATCTATCCAATTAACGGGTTTATATTTTAATGGTAAAATCATAGGTTATATATCAAATTTATAAAAATACAGCTTCGTCAGCACTCCTTGTTCTTTCGCTAATAATTTCAGAAACTCTTTTGGCGTAAATGGTAAAGTTTTCCGTTACATTATTTTGTTCTATATCTAACTCTGGATCGATAAAAGACCGTTGCTTAAAAAAAGAAGGTTTGATGTAGAAAATCCACTTATAATTTTCGCCAGTTGCGCTTTTAAAGTGTACGGGAGCGTCTGGAAATTTTAAATTATAATCGTCTATAAATTTTTGAAACCATAAACCGAAATTCATGTTACGCGGTGCCTTAGCCTTTACTTTTAAAGGTTCCATGTCGTTGGTGTTTTTGTAAAGATCTAACTCTAACACCAATAACCTGTTAAAATCCAAGTGCTCCATGCTAATGTCATCGGCAATCAATGGATACTCCCATATTTTGTAAATTTCTAACGGAATACTCAAGTAGGCAATATATGTCCACCAAAAAATAATCGGCACAAAAAATATGAAGATAGAAGATGCCGCTACGATTCCATAATCCATTTCATTTAACCAGTTAAATCCAAGTTTGAAAAGAAAAAAACCAAGTAAAGCCGATACGAGTGTGCAGAAAAAAAAGAATAATTTTTTATTTAGCAACTCGTTTTCCTGATATTTTCCTGCAAGCCAAACATACATAATACCTAGTATTAAATAAATCAGTTGACATAAAATGTATCCCCATGGCATAAAATATAAGCCTAAAAACCCTAACAGACCGGGGATGCCCAATGATACTGCTGTTATCAAAAGGATGATGATTAGCCTTTTGTTGCTTAGCAATTTGTTTTTCTTGTTTACGATGGTCATAATTGCAGTAGCAATTAAAAAAACAAGAGGAAAAAGTAGGTATCTTACGAAAAACGATTTAATGTCCATAGATTGGGAGAGGATGGGTTGCTGTTAAATATGGGTTGCTGTAGCAATTATTAAATAAAAACGTTAATTGTTTTAAATATAGAAGATTTAATCATACAAAAATGAAAAAAAGAAGTTACAATCTAATAGATTCTGATTTTAAAGCTACCGTAATTGCTGCAGAATTGGTTGAAGACGGGGCTGTAAGCGATGATCAAATTGTCATTTTGCCTATTGGGTCTCATAGAAGAGCCTATTCTAAAGATGTGGGTGATGTTTCTACATACATTTCTGCCTTTCATAATCTTAAAATGACAAATATACAAATTAACCGAGAGGGTTTGTATGACATGCTTCCAGAAGGTCTTTTTCATGCGCCGCCTATAACCAATGTTCTGGCTACTGAAGAGACAATGATTAAAGGCATAAAGAAAAGAAGAGAGGAAGAGAAGGAGGCCCGTCAGTTTTTTGCACCCTTAGAAGCAGAACTATACCAAATGCGCATGCGGATAGAACTGTACGAAAGTCATCTGGATAAAAAGAATAAATACGATAGCCTAATCTTAATTTTTTTAAAAGAATGGACAGAGTTTACTTGCTTTGATAAGGAGCAGATGGTTGTTTTTTTGCAGGTACTTCCAATTATTCACGAACACCGTAACGACCTAAATTTTATCAGCAGCATTTTAGCGATGCTATTTAAAGTTTCTGTAAACCTAAATTATGTTGATGGAGAGATGAATGTGCCAGAAGCAGTATTAGAAGCTATTGACACGAAACTGGGCGCTGCCGATTTAGGTGTAAATTTTATTGCAGGTAGAATTAAAGAAAAAGAAGAAAAATTAAAGATAGAGATTGGTCCATTGAGCGCCAATAAAATGCTGGAATTTTTGCCGGGCAACAAAACGTCAGAAGCTTTAAATGTTTTTCTTTCTTATTTTATTCCGTTTTCTACAGAAATCATTTTTAAATATGACATTGATATAGATTCGCAAAAATTTGTGATGGGCAATGAAAGTGTAAATTGCTGCATGGGCTATACAACGTTTCTCAACTGATCAAATTCCTAAAAATAGCCGATAATTACTGTTCATAATGCTTCTGTGCTCTAATTTGGAACGCAATAAATCTAACAGGGTATCCCATTCTGTTGTAGATAATGCCATACCTGCCGACGGTTTAAAGTAAATGTCTATGGTTTTTTTCAATCCTTCTTTTGGATTATTAGAGATTGCCACGCCTTTTTGCACCTTTACATCTTGTATTTTACCCCCCAGTTCGTAAAAGCAAAAACTCGTCAAATCTGCTTGGGTTACAATGCGATCTTTCGTCGTTAAACCGTATTTGTAGGCTTGTATACGCTCTGATGCATTTAACGTGTTCCTGCCGCCCAGAGTGGTACTTAGTAAACGTAAAGATTCTGGTTGAAGTTTTACATTTTCAAACTGTTGCAACTTAGATCCTTTTCTAATGTGGTTGGCATCTGCAGCTAGCGTGGTCCAATACTTTACGTATAGCATAGTAGCCTTATCTTCTGGCTTAACTATAATGTAGTTTAATAGTTCGTTGCTTAAAAGCGTATTTGCTGTTCGTTTTTCTACCAAGGCAAGATTTTGCTCCATACTTGTTAATATGCTGTTTAAAAAGTCGCTTCCATACGTAGAAAAGGCAGCCTTCTCATCTCTAATCAGTTCGAACAAATATTCTATCAATTGCCTTGCATTCCGCTGATCAAAACGTTCGGCGCCTCCGTTGCGAATAGAATAGCTGCCTTCGTAGCTTTTGTTAGATTCAGAATAGATCACCTCGTTGTAAACAATGTTCAAATCATCACGCAAGTCGTTAACGGATAAGAAATATTCGTTATCTGGTGGTCTTACCGGCACAATGTTGTTAATGTCCTTTAACCTCAGTTTGTTTTCGAAAAGTTTCCGGTTAAGTACGGGGAAACAGTTTAAAGAAATATCTAGCTCTGCAATGGTCTGTGAGGTTATGGTGGTTGGAAAAGTGAGCTTGAGCCAAAAACAAGGTTTAATGGCTTTTAAATCTTCGGCAGCAAAGTGTTCTTTAAAACTCGCGGGTAAGTCGGCATAATTTCCAATATCTTTTAGCCTTTCGTCTGTTAGAGAAATAAATCTATTGTCGTAAAAATTCTTAATGTCATCGGTAATTCTGTTTATAACATTTTGCTCATAAAAAACAGGTCTTTTTTTTGCTTTTCGGTTTTCTTGATACCCTAAACCGGTCGCAATTTCCAATTCATCCTCACCGGCGTGGCACTTCAATACCGCAAGTAGCTTGTAAAAATCTTCGTTATTCGTATATCCAGGCCATTCAAAAAATAAAGATAGATCTCTTAAGTCTGTTAAATCGCCATGGCACTGTATCCCAATAAAAGCTTCGCGTTTAGAATTTGCAGAGATGGCATTTGCCACTGGCATTTTGTGGCCACTTTTATCGTACTCTATAAGTTGGTTGTCGTAGAAAAAATATCGGATATCGGCATTAAATAGTTTTGCCTCGCCAACGGGGGTAAAGTAAACATCAAAAGCATCGTCTGTTTTACCGTCTTTTTCTTTAGCATTTTTTGCCTTAGCTTTTCTGTAAAAGAAATGGTTTATGGTTTTTAAATTCTCTGTAGATTCGTGCGGCTTTCCAGTTAAGATAGCGTGCGCGGGCAAAGAATTGGTCAAATAATCGGAAGCGAGAATTCTAGATATTTTGTTTAAAACCCTGTTTTCTAAATTCTTAACATCATTGGATACATTAAAAATTTCTGTGCTCAATGCCTCGACAATGATTTTAACAAACGGATCCAAGTCATTTACATTGGTAGAACCCCAAAAATCGAGCGCATTTTTGAGCATTCTGTTTCTTATTTCCTCTTTAGAATTGAATAAAATAGTAGCAGACATAGTTAAGCAGATAAGGGGCTAAGAAATAAGGAGGTAGAAAAAAAGTAACTTTCTCCGGTTTGATGTATGGTGGCGTTTATGGCTATTTCCACCTTTTTTTTAATTTCAGAGAGGTTTTTCATCGGATAAAATTTATTTACTTCAGAGATATTAATGTCAACACTAACGTTATAAATACGTTTTTCGAATTTTTTTATCGAACGCAACAAAGACTGTCTCAATTTTTCTTCCCACATACTTTCACTAACAATCAATTCGAAGTCTAAATCCCAAATTTCACAACCGAAATCTCGGAGATAACGGTGCTCTCCATATCGCGTAAAAATAATCAACTCTATAAATTGAGAAATAGAAATACCAAGGTCTTGGTGTTCAAGGTCGGCACCCTGCATTAAACGTTTAATCTGTAAGGGTTTTTTATATAGGGGATTTGCCATGTGCTACGAAACTAATTATTTTTTTATTATCAAAAATTTAAAACAAACAATAATCTTACCCACTAAGCATATTATCTGATTTTTTTTTCTTAAAATAGCAGGATAGTTTTACTTTTGGATGATTTAAGGAAATTTTCAATGTCAAAAGAGAAACCTATAGAAATCGAAAACTAAAAGTTAACAAATACGTTAGTCAAAAAATTTAATCCTGTTGAAATTTTTACAAGCTACAAATCTAAATTAGCCTCGGCATATATGAAACCTGTAAATAGTGATGATCTAAGAGCAAGTTACCGCAAGTTTTTTTTACTGTTTGCACTCTTGCTTACCTTTAGCGTAACAAGCGTTTATTTTTATTTTCTTACGTCTGATAGAGAGATTACGCTCTTGGATCAAAAAGTAAAAGAATCAGATCGTTTAATAAGTATCAGAAACCAAATAAATGGCGATTTGGAATTGATTGTCCAACGCTTGCAGGATTTATCTGCCTTTACGAAAATGAGTTCTACAGAGAGAAATAACCAATCTATGCTATTAAATGATATACAGGATGCCAACCAGCACATAAAAGGGATTATTCAGCAGAATAAACTTCCGCTCAAAAGTTTTGAGTTTTATCAAAAGCTAAGCGATCATGTTGCTGCCGCTGCAGTTGTGAAAGATTCTTTATTCACTACACGTTTTCAAATAGAAAGTGCGCGTGCCCAGTTAAATTTATGCCAGCAGGCAAATAATGCCGCAGTAGCCCGGTTAAGAGGTAGATTTGGACGATAATTGATATGATAAAGTTAACTTTAAAAGAAAAAAGAGAACGTTTTCTCTTTTTTATTAGTGTTTTTGTGTTGGCAGCCGCAATTTTATGTACGGCTATTTTTTACAATTATAACAATGATTCGAAAATTTCAAAAAAAGAATTTTCAAAACGTCTGCAAGAGGAGAACGAGTTTGAAGAGGCTACGACAGAAGTTTTACCTAGTTTAGATTCTACTTACGCGCGCATTGCTAAATATAACCCAAATGTGCAAGCGCAGTTTTTAGAGAATGATATAAAAAATGCAATTGGATCTATAAAATCGTATTACAACAGGAAACCATACGATAGCAGATATAAATGTTTTATTTATGCATCTAAATTATATGATAACCTTTTTTACGACAGAAAAGAACTTAAAGGTAATTACAACGATATTGATAATGTCAACAAACTACTAAACGACTGTAAGCTTTCCACCAGCCAGCTTCAGCAAAGTATTAGCGCTGGCGCAGCTCGATAATCTAAATTAATAATCTAAATCTAATAATATCTATGAAAAATGAAGGAAAAGCGGTAGATACCAACCGGCAAAATTATGCCTTGCTTTATGTTATCGGAGGCATCGTATTAATCGCTGCACTTATATTTTTGTTTAGGAGCTCTATTTTTGATAGCCGAACGATAAACGCTAGCATTTTAAAAGACGAAATGTCTGTAAACGAACCCCTAGTTTATGCCGACAATACCAAGAATGCCAAGAAATGGCTTTGGGAGTTTGGAAACGGTGCCAAATCTGATAAGCAAGACGGCACTTATAAATTTAACAAAGCAGGGGCTTACATTGTAAGAGTAACGGTAGATGGTGAATTGCAACAGCAGTTTCCTATAAATATTTTAGAAAAGCCAGTGGCTGTAGCGATAGATTCTACCATAACCATTAATGGCCCTACGCAGGGAATTGTAAATGAACAAGTCCGTTTAGAAGCACAAGGGAACGCAAGGATTTACAACTGGTCTTTTGGCGAGACCGGACGCGTAGATGTTAAAGGCCCAACTGCTTTTTATACCTTCCAGATTCCGGGCACTTATTTGGTTAAATTAGAAACAGAAACCAGTACAAAGCCAATATATCATAAAATACTCATTACCAGTCCAGATTCGAGCTACTATAACATTGTAGATCCTGGGCAAGGGGAACGTGAGATGGTGGATGATATTAAAGTTAATTTGCAAGCCATAGCCAACGGTGCCGACTTTAATACTCACTATTACTATTTGGTAAGGAAATATTTTTGCGGAGATGAAGATGTCTCGGTGAGCATAGAGGCAGATGGTACAAAAAAGCAAAGTAACCTCTATTCTTATTGTATGCGCCTAACATTTGGTGGCGGAACCATTGTAGATGATGCCAAGGTAAGTTTGAAACCAAAATCAAAATGTGCGGGTGCTTTAAATGTAAAACAGCATTCAACCAAACATCAACAACCCTAAAAAATATATATTATTAAAGCTCTTTAATGCTTACAACTATGAAAAAAATTATTGCTTTAATTGCGCTCGTTATACCTATGGCCGTGGCCGCCCAATCACCATTTTCGTTAAAGAAAAAAGTTGCCAAATTACCTAGGACTTTCGAAAATCCAACGGATAAGACCAATGTTTATGACAATGGTAGATCGAGCAGTTTGCCTTGGATTGTGTTTTCTGATCGCGATGAAAATTATACATATACCTCACCAGGCGGATCATTGGTTATGAAAAAAATCCATTTTATGGAGCCTTTTTACGTAAGCAAAGAAAAAGATGGATATTTAAAGCTTGTGAAGTACCAAGCGGGCATGGTGCTGGGTAGAAAACTTAAAAACAAGAAAGCAGCAGAAAGCTACGGTTGGGTAAGCAGGAGTAAAGTGTTGCTTTGGCAATCTGCTTTTGTAAACCCTCAATCTAGGTATCCCTCTAAAGCGGTTACCGTTATCTCTGGCAAAGGACCTTTAACCATGCCCAAGTTTTATTACGATAACACAGATTCTGTATATGTGTACAATTCTCCAAAATTAGATAAGCAAAAGGCAAAGGTTGCGCTAAATGGATTAGTATATGTCTATAAAAAATCTGCAGATGGTAGAACAGTTTTGATAGGTTCTCAAAGTCAGCTGTTGGCAGATAGCGCCTCGAGAAGTGTGTATGGTTGGATACCTGCAGATGCGGTACACAGTTGGGGAGATAGATTGTACATTAGTTCTTTATTAAAAAGTTATTCTGCTGATGATTCTGCTGCGGTAACCATCAATAAGAATTTAAAAATTTCCGTTCAGTCAGCAACCAATTCTTCTGGCTTTGCATTTGATCCACTGATAGACCGAGACAAGCCTTTGTTGCTTAGCATACCTGTTATCTCTGCCAAAGATGCCAATTATAAATCTGGCGATTTAAGCCTCGGCATAGCCAAAGATGTATATGATAAATCAAATAACCGCATTTTAAACATTAAAGGAGGTTACATCAGCTATAAAGAGTACCTTTCTTTAAGGCGTAACAGCCATAAAATTAATTTGGTTTATGTGGTAGACGGTGGCAACGCCATGCGCACGTACTTTGCTGGCCTTACCAGTTCTATCCAATCTTTTGAAAACATATTTACCCCTTACCGACGAAAAAACATCATTCAGTATGGAAGTGTGGTTTACCGCAACAATTCTGGCTGTGCTGTTGGCGGCATAGTTAAGCAGCCTTTTAGTGGAGATTATAGAGACCTGACCCGCTTTTTAGATAAGCAAAGTAAAATTAGTTCGGCATGTTATGGAGGTGTAACCAGCCAACCAGTTTTTGAAGGCATTCAAGCTGCACTTTCGATGTTTAAAAATCATCCCGGAGAAACCAATCTTATTGTTCTGGTGGGAAGTACCGGCAATGAAGATGTTGCTAGCAGTTACTTGGCTAATTTAGCTTCTGATGTGGCCAGTGTAAATGCCCGAATTTTGGCGGTCCAGGTGTTTAGCGATTACAATCCACTTTATAACAACTTTGTTATCCAATCTAGAAAACTAGTTTCGCAATCTGCTGCCCTGTTGGCCGAAAACAAAAAAAGCATTATGGTTAGTGGCGAAGGGTTGAGCGATGTACAACAATACAATACTTCGCTAACAGATTCGGTGTCGTTTTATTTAGATTATCCAAAAAATAGCCTTATTCAAGGTGGAGTTATCTTCCCGCCGAAAGGCGTAGTAAAAACCAACAAGACCATAGAGGAGTCTCTTAGTCGGTTTATGAAGGAGACGGATTTTGATATAAACAGCCAAATTTCATTGCTAGATAGTGCATTCAGGTTAACCGGGCGCGAACACAGTTTGGTTTATCCGGTAGTTTTGGCGCAACTTACACCATCAGTTTCTGATAGCATTGGAAGCAGCATGCCACATAATGCATTTAAATATTATTTACCCGCAGAAATGTCGGCATCAGCTGTTACCGAACATCCAAATCAACTGCAATACCTCATCATTTTAAATGAAGAGGAGTATAAGCAAATGACAGATATCCTTTCGTTAATGGTGGGCGATAATTTGCAGAAAGATGCCGGAAGCTATCGAAGAAAATTGGTTAAAAACTACTTTTCTATTATCAAAGATAAATTAAATATGGATTTATCTAGAGGTACCATCAAACACATGACACTTGCAGCTTATATACAGAAAGTAACAGGAATACCGGTATTTAGCAATCCAATGTTAGAGAAATATACCGTGGTTAATTTACGGAGCAGCAGCAGAATGCCTCTGCCAGAATTTGAAACGTACATTAAGTTTTTAGAAAGTAAAATCAACACCATTAACAAAGACACCCTGGTTAAACAGTATTTTTACTCTAACGGCAAGAAATACTATTATGTTACGCAGTCGAATTGGCGTTAACCACTATTTAATTTACCGAGAAGTATGAACACCATAAACTTAAGCGAATCTGTACAAACCGCCCTAAATGTTGCCCGTTCTTTGGCGAAAGAATACCATCATAAAGAATTTGGGCCACCACATTTGTTAAAAGGCTTAATGCACCAAGAGGTTGGATTGAGAAAAATGCTTACTTCTTTGGGCAAAGATTCCAACTACATTGCAGATTGGGCAGAAGTGCGCATGGAAGAATATGAGCCTGCACTCAGCATTCCAGATGAAATGTTGGGCAACGACCAAGTGAAAATGGTGTTTGAAGAAGCAGATAACATCAGATTAAAGCTAGGTGTAGATTTAATTACTCCAGTTTGTGTGTTGGCAGCATTGATTAAGCCAAATATTGGTTTCGATGTAAATCAGCTCAAATCTTTCCCATTAAAAGAGAAAGAACTGTTATCTATTTATATGGATGGAGCGCAAACGCAGCAAGCCATTGGTGGTGGTACGGAAAATGAGGAAGAAACTGGTAATAACCTGAATGGCGCCTTGTTTAAATATTGTGTAGATAAAACAGATCAGGCGAGACAGGGAAAAATAGACCCAATAATTGGGCGCGATAAAGAAACGCGCATGATGATGGAAATATTAGGTCGCCGAACTAAACCAAATGTCATCATTACCGGCGATGCCGGAGTGGGCAAAACTGCGCTTGTAGATGGCTTTGCCTTGGATATTGTAAACGAGCAAACGCCATCAAATTTAGCTGGGGTGCAACTTTTCGAACTCGATTTAGGTTCGCTTATCGCGGGAGCATCTTACAAAGGCGAAATAGAAGATCGACTTAAAAACATTTTAAAAGAAATAAAAAAGTTCGAAAAAGCCATTTTGTTTATTGATGAGATCCATACACTCTTAGATCAGAAAGGGCCTATGGGTGGCGGAGTGGGCAACCTACTTAAACCAGAATTGGCACGTGGCGAAATTACAGTAATCGGGGCAACCACCACAGAAGAATACCGTAAAATTATTGAACCAGAACAAGCTTTTAGCAGACGGTTTGAAGTATTGCATGTGCAGGAGCCGGATATGGATACGGCCATAAAAATGGTCGAGAAATTAGTGCCTCGCTACGAAGAACATCATGAATTAAAAGTAAACGACAATGCAATTGGCGAATGTGTTAGGCTTGCGAAAAGATATTTGAAAGATAGAAGACTGCCCGATGTAGCATTTGATTTATTGGATAGAACCATGGCTGCCTTGAGGATGATGAACGATACCTCTGAAACCGTTATTGCTGAATTACACGAAGAATTACTGTCGCTTAAAAACAGCGAAAAAACTGAGGAAGAAAAATTTAAGGATGCCAAATGGTTGTATTCTTTAATGCAGAATAAGATGAGCGCCGTACTTTTGGGCAGACTTGAAGATGAAACCCAAGTTGGAGCTTTTGAAAATACCGAGGAGTACATCGAATATTTTGAAAAGAATTTTGCGTTGTTAGCTGAGCTAGCAAAAGAAAAGACGAGTGAAGTAGATAAGGAAGACATTGCGGCAATCATATCGTTTAAAACGGGCATTCCGTTGGGCAAAATTCAAGCTCAAGAAAAGGAAAGGCTTTTAAATATGGAAAGCTTTCTCAAAAAGAGAGTTGTTGGACAAGACCAAGCACTAAAGGCGGTAAGCGATGCCATTTTGGAATCGAGAAGCGGATTGAATAAAAAGGGTCAGCCAATTGGTTCCTTCTTTTTGTTGGGGCCAACAGGTACCGGTAAAACGGAACTAGCGAAATCTATAGCCGAGTTTTTGTTTAACGACGAGAAGGCGATGATAAGGTTCGATATGTCTGAATTTAAGGAAGAGCATTCTGCTGCTCTGCTGTATGGTGCGCCTCCAGGCTACGTTGGTTACGAAGAAGGTGGCCTTTTAGTAAACAAAATTAGGCAACAGCCTTATTCGGTGGTGTTGTTTGACGAGATTGAAAAAGCACATCCATCGGTTTTTGATATTTTCTTGCAGATTATGGATGAAGGCCACATTCACGACCGCTTGGGCAAAGCGGGCGATTTTTCCAACTCGCTTATTCTATTTACCTCGAACATTGGGAGTGAGTGGGTTGCCGAACGGTTAAAAGAAGGACACATGCCGACTTCAAATGAGATTATGGAAATTATGGCTGGTCATTTTAGACCAGAATTTTTAGCCAGACTTTCTGAGATTGTGCCTTTTGCACCAATATCAGAAGAAAATGTAGTCAGGATTTTTGAAATCCAACTTAAAAGTCTGCAAGAATCTCTATATAAAATGGGTATCGAATTTTCCTTGTCAGAAGAAGCTAAATCTATGCTTGCCCTAACCGGATTTACGCCAAAATATGGCGCAAGACAATTGGCTGCGGTGATTAGAAACCAGTTGCGTAGACCTTTATCTAAATACATCATCTCTGGAGAATTGAAAAAAGGAAATAAAATTAACGTTGATAAAAATAAAGAAGACGATACTTTAACTTGGGCAATTGAATAAATTTTAATTTCCGTTGATAAAAACAAAATCTAGATTAAAAACTTAATAGATAAATAATTATATTAGCCAAACACTAAATTTAACACCATGTTTAATTACGAAATAGGAGGGAACGAAAGAAAAGTAGATACCTCAGAAGCTTTTGGAGACATTTCACCCAATAAGACTTTGTTCATTCAAAAGTTAACCGAGCAAGACCCGCTTAAGCCAGAAACAGTAGAAGGCTTAAAAACAGTTGAAGATGTTTTTAAACATTTTAAGCCAAATGTGGGTGTTTCGCTAGATAACGAAGATGGCAGTGTAGTGAATGAGAAACTTCATTTCGATCACCTTGGCGATTTCAACATTAAAAGCATGGTACAACAGAGCAACTTTTTGCGTAGAGCTAACGTAGAGCGAGACATGTACATGAGCATTATTAAGCAGTTGAAAACAAACAAAACACTTAAAACCACTCTAAATGACGCCGAAACAAAAGAAGCATTTATTGGCGCTTTGAAGAGTTTCGTAAAGGAATTAGAAAAATAACGTACTCTACATAAATAAACCAAACATGGCAACTTCGAAAGAACAATCATATAGCGATCCCCAAGAAAAATCATTTAAGCACGAAGAGAAATCTACTGCGCTTTCTTTAAATCAGAGTTTAGACAAATTAGCGAAAGTAGGAGGATTTGATCTGTTAGAAACTACGATAGACGGCTTGCAAAACCTTAATCCCGAGAGGAAGGCAAGAAAGCAGATATTTCTGACAGATGATGAGAAGAAGAATGAAAGAGAAGACTTAAAACAAAAATTAAATCTTTGGATAGCTGCGCTAGAAAGTTCTGATTCTCTGAGCGAGATGGTAGATAGCAGTACTGAAAAATTGCAATCGGTAGATGACAACCTCAAAAAAAATATGTTGACGGTTTTAAATAGCACGCGCGAATTAGAACAGGCTTATAGATCGGTACATTTATTTTTTAAAAATACCGAACACGACAAAGTTAAGAATGTAGTTTTAATGAATGCCAGTTTAGACCAATTGAAAGAATTGGACAATCCGCGTTTTATTGAACACGTATCTAGTGAACTAAAACAAAATTACGATCGCTTAGATTTAAGAGAAAACTATTCTATCATGGTAATTCCGGGTTATCTGGGATCCAATAAAGTAGTTGAACGTTGGTCTAAAATTGCGTTTGACAACAAGGTGATGTTGGTCACCGATTTTGCAGATTTAGATCAGCCAGATGATGTGGTCGACTTGTTCACGTCAGCGAATCTTACTGGTGGAGACGCATTTAAATCCAATACCATCATGACCTGTAATTGGATGGTTGGTAGGGGAAAAGTTGCAGAAGTTGGGGAAGAAGAGGACGTTTATGTACCTGGTTCAGCAGCTTTAGCCGGAAAAATGTATTATACGCTGATGTCTCAGGTTACGGCGGGTAAAAAGCATGGTGCGGTTAATGAAGTTGATGGTGTACGTTTCGATTTGAAGAAAAGCGAGATTTCTAATTTAGAGCGTATAGGGCTTGTACCAATGGTTAATGAATATGGCAAAGTGATGGCGTTCTCGGCTAAAACTTTGTTTAACGGAGATAACATTGGCTTACAGACCTATTCTGTAGTGCGGGTTTTCGATTACATTACTAAAGTGCTGTTCGATTTTCTTAACCGAAGGGCATTCGAAAACTGGAATTCTAAAACAGAAAAAGATTTAAGGTCGCAGATTGTAAAATTTTTAGATAAAATTCAAGGACCGGAACGATTGATTGAACGTTTTAAAATCATGCGTTTTGAACGCGATGAGACACAAAAAGACCGCATCAATTTAGACATTCACATTACCCCTTATTTTCCTGCAAAAAGTTTCTTGGTTAAATTAGATGGGCATAAAGGAGAAGACGAAAGTACCACTTGGGAGTCTGCTTATGATCAACAATAAGGATAAATTTTTAAGATAAACGCAGCGCCTGTTCTTAATTTGAGCAGGCGTTTTTTCGTTTAATTAGAGTATAGCCTAAAGTATCGTTGAAATTTTGATGTATGTATTGTTAAATATCTGCTTACTTTTGTTGGCTAATGAAAAGTGTATTAATCATCAATGCCGATATAGATAAAAGTCCGATAACGCGGGCCTTAATCAATGCTTATGTAAGAGGCGCAAGGGAATCAGAAGCAACGATCAAAGAATTGGCTATCGCTGATGTTATTTTTAATCCCAATAAAACATTTGGTCTAAAAGACAGCTTGCCTGAGCCGGGGTTGCAGAATGCCATCAAAATGATAAAGGGCGCAGCGCACATTGCTATTTTCTGTCCGGTGTATAAAATGTCTATCAATACCAAAATAAAGGGATTTTTCGATCGTATCTTTCTTCCGGATCAGATATTTAGCGTGGATACCAACTTTTCTGGCAAGTCAGCCCGCATCATCTCTATTCTGGATAGCAAGGCATGGGAAGATTGGCAAGAGAATGAAAAGCCAACCTACCTGTCGGTAAAAAAGATCATGTTAGAGAAACGCCAAATAAACCCTGTTCATACCAGCACCATCGGGCATCTTTACGATCTCGAAAACAATTATAGTAAAAAGTGGCTGCAAAAGTTGTTTAATTTCGGTGTTAAGCAAATTTAATGATTTACGATTGCTCGCGCCAACTCCGGTGCGTCGTCATGTTATGATAGGAGACATCTCAATGCTATGGCCGATTTGAGATTGGAGAAGTGAGATTTGAGTTTGCCTGCAATGCTGTTACTTGCGTCTGAGAACTCTCATTCCTCGAGGTAACGATTTTGCGGCTTTGTAGTCGCTGCATAACATTATTTGCGTCGTCCTGTTGACGATTGATGATTTTTCCAATATGAAACCTTTAGACTATAGGGTAAATCGAAGCCTTGGGCCGCGAATTAATAATCAAGTTAAGATTTGTCAAAAGGAACCAAAATTTCAGGTATAAAAATTAAATAGAATGGAATTAAAAAAAGGTATTCCAAACTGATTCTGAAATGTGGGGCATTTGGAACCCCAATAATTTTGTCAATATAGTTGACATTAGTAGCTGGGAGTCTGTTTTTTTTGCCGATGCGAAATCTCAGGAGCATTCACATAATTAGGGACAAAAATTCTATTCCGTTATGATTTTCGCCAACTAAATACTATTTTTAGCACCTACCAACCGCTCCGATGAACCAAAACCCAGAACAAATTGCACGCGATCACATCGATGATAAGTTGATTTCCTGCGGATGGATTATTCAGTCTAAAAAAGCAATAAATTTATCAGCTGGTTTGGGCGTTGCAGTGAGGGAATATTTAACCGACGTTGGTCCGGCAGATTATGTGCTTTTTGTAGATAAAAAACCTGTCGGTTTAATTGAGGCAAAAAAGGAAGAAGAAGGTTATCAATTGATTAAAGTAGAAGATCAATCTACCGATTATGCCAACGCCAAACTCAAATATTTAGATAACGAACCGTTGCGCTTTGTGTACGAAAGTACGGGAACGCTTACTCGATTTACAGATTATCACGATCCAAAACCACGCTCAAGAGAAGTATTTAGTTTCCACCGGCCAGAAACTTTTCAAGAACAGATTAAAGCAAATGTCTCTTTACGAACAAGACTACATGATATTCCGGCATTGCCAGAAGCTGGATTACGTGACTGCCAAATCTTAGCGATTAACAATTTAGAAAAGTCTTTTAAAGATGCCCGACCGAAAGCTTTAATTCAAATGGCGACTGGCGCTGGCAAAACTTTTACGGCCATCACTTTTATTTACCGTTTGCTTAAATATGCCAAAGCAAAACGTGTTTTATTTTTAGTTGATACCAAAAACTTAGGCGAACAAGCGGAACAAGAATTTATGGCGTATTTGCCAAATGACGATAACCGTAAGTTTACAGAACTTTATAGCGCAACCCGTTTAAAAAGTAGTTTCATCCCAACAGACAATCAAGTTTATATCAGCACCATTCAAAGGATGTATGCCATTTTAAAGGGTACAGAATTGGATGAAAGTGCAGAAGAGGATAATCCGAACGAAAGTGTATTTAAGGCGAAGGCACCATTGCCGGTAGTTTACAACGAAAAAGTTCCTTTAGACTTTTTCGATTTTATAGTGATAGACGAATGCCACCGAAGTATATACAACCTTTGGAAACAGGTGTTAGATTATTTTGATGCTTTCCAAATCGGTTTAACCGCCACTCCTGATAACCGAACTTTTGGTTATTTTAACCAAAACTTAGTTTCTGATTATGGTTATGAAAAAGCAGTAATTGATGGTGTTCTAGTTCCTTACAATGTATTCGGTATCGAAACTAAAATTACAAAGGACGGAGCTAAAATTGGTTTAGGCGAAAAGGTAGATAAACGCGAGCGATTAACCCGAAAGAAGTTTTGGGAAAGTGTGGATGAAGATATTGAGTATGCCGGTAAACAGCTGGATAAAGACATCGTAAATCCTAGTCAGATCCGAACGATTGTTAAAGCCATAAAAGAAAATCTGCCTCAAATGTTTCCCGATAGGTTTGATAAAGATGGAGCTTTTGAAGTACCCAAAACTTTGATTTTTGCCAAGACAGATTCTCACGCCGAAGACATTATAAACATCGTAAGAGAAGAGTTTAACGAAGAAAACAAGTTTTGCAAAAAGATTACCTATAAAAGTACAGAAGACCCAAAAACGGTATTAAGTCAGTTCCGTAACGATTATTACCCACGCATTGCCGTTACCGTAGATATGATTGCTACCGGTACAGACATTCGCCCGTTAGAGGTGCTGGTGTTTATGCGCGATGTAAAAAGCAAAAGTTATTATGAGCAAATGAAAGGTCGTGGTACACGTACTTGTTCGCTAGAACAATTGAAATTAACGGGTACGCCGACCGCCAAAATCACAAAAGACCATTTTGTAATCATTGATGCGATAGGGGTAGAAAGCTCGCAGAAAACCGATAGCCGGCAGTTGGAAAAAGCGCCCGGTATTTCGTTAAAAGATTTATTGCAGATGGTTTCTGTAGGGAATACGCAAGAAGAAATACTTTCCACTTTGGCAAACCGATTAATTCGCATGGATCGCCAAATAAATGAGAAAGAGAAAATGGCTTTCGCCGAGCATGCAAATGGCTTTACCATAAATCACGTAGTAAAACAATTGCTAAACGCGCACGACCCAGATACACATTTAGAGATTATTCAAAAAGTAAATGTCGAAATGCAAGGGCAATCTCCGTTTGCGATAGAAAAAGAAATTAATAAGCAAACAGAACAGCTTATTGCCGATGCAGTAGAAGTATTTCACAATCCCGAATTGCGTGATTACATTATGGACGTGCGTAAAAAGTACGATCAGATTATTGATGGCATTAACATAGATGAAATTGTGAATATTGGTTGGGTTAAAGATCAAACTGAAAATGCGCAGATGGTAATCAATAGCTTTAGTGAGTGGATTGTCGACCATAAAGACGAGATTACCGCTTTACAATTATTTTACGGGCAAAGTTATCAACGCAGGGAGCTGACTTATAAAATGATTAAAGAGCTGTACGGAAACCTGAGAACCGATGCGCCAACGTTAGCACCGCTTTCTGTTTGGAAAAGTTACGAACAGCTAGAAAAAGTAAACGGCTCTCCAAAAAACGAATTGGTGGCGTTGGTTTCTTTAATTAGGCGGGTAATTGGTTTAGATGAAAACCTGACCGCTTATGATAAAACCGTAGATGCTCATTTTAAAGATTGGGTATTTAAACAACAAGCGGGAACTTTAAAGTTTAGCGAAGAGCAAATGCAATGGCTGCGGATGATTAAAGATTATGTAGCCAACTCTTTCCATGTAGATAAAGAAGATTTTGAACTCGACCCTTTTAACAAAAATGGCGGTTTGGGTAAAATGTGGCAACTCTTTGGCGATAGAACAGAGGGAATTATTGAAGAATTAAATGAAGTTTTAGCGGCGTAACTGACTATTAGATTTTGCTTTAAAACAAATTTTAGACTAATTTTACTAAAAATGTTAGAAAACTTCGAAAATAAACTACAGCTAGGAAATGGCGTTTATACCATTCCTGAGATTTCCCATATTCTTAGAATTTCGGCTCAAAAGGTGCGCTGTTGGATTAGTAAATATTGGGACGGAGAGCTTGGGACGGCCTATGAGCAAAATTATTCTTGGAAAGTTGATGACACGAAAGCCATAGGCTTTCATACATTAGTCGAGTTTTACGTGATGGTACAATTTGCTGAAGCTGGTGCCAGTATAAGGCAGATTTTAACGGCTCACCAGATGCTAGCCAAAGAACATTTTACCATTTTTCCTTTCGCGATTAAAGAAGTTTTAGACAACATATCGACGGATGGTAAAAAAATATTTTTGCGGAAAGGTGAGGACACAATTACATTAGATGGAACCAAACAGCTAAATTTGGATTTCATTAGGATGTTCTTTAAGAAATTAGATTTTGATAGAGAAATGCTTGCCTCACGTTTTTGGCCACTAGGCAAGGGTAAAGAAATAGTTTGTGATCCTCATCATCGTTTCGGTCAGGCAGTTATTGACGGTACGAACATTCAAGCAGAAGCCATTTACAGAATGCACTTAGCTAAAGAACCAATAAAATTTATTGCCGAACTTTATTCAATTTCAACTTCTGAAGTTAAACACGCGCTAGAATTTTACAAATCTGCCGCTTAGTGAAAAAATTTAAAATATTTATAGATGAAAACTTACCAAAACAATTAGCCATTGGCTTAAATGAATTGCAACGCCCACAAAACATTAGAGATGGCTTTGAATTAGAAGTTCTTTCTGTATCTGATGTTTATGGTATCGGAGCAAAAGATGAAGATTGGATACCTAAAGTTGGAGCAATAAATGGTATAGTAATTACCCAAGATTTTAGAATACAAACTCAAAAACATCAACGAGAACTTTATCTTAAAAATGATGTCGGCATTTTCTTTCTAAATCCACCTTCAAAACTTGGCTATCAGTATTGGGAAATGGTAAAAAAGCTTATTTCCGAATGGGAGAATATCAAGAAAATCGTTAATAAGAACAAACCGCCCTTTGCTTTCAGGTGTACGTCGAAAACTGCGTTTGTTAAAATGGATTAAATTAAAATTATGCTTTTGTGGCAATTGCGCACAAAAACCACTCTTTAATTAGTTGATGTTTATTTGACTGAAAATAGAAAACGTTAGTAAAAGAAAGTTAAACATTTGATTATCAAATAGTTTTTATTTGACGGCTATTTGACTGGATTTGAAAGTTATTAACATTTTGCTTATTTCTTATTTGACTGAAAAAATATTTTTAAAAAAAATTAAATCATAACTACATGATTATCAGCGCTATCTTATTTGACGGCTATTTGACTGAAAAGCTAAAATGAACGAATTGAAAGAATTGCCAAAGGGATGGAAGTGTACAAACCTCAAAGAAGTTAGTGATTTAATCGGAGATGGTCTACATGGAACTCCAAAATATACAGCTGATGGTGAGTATTATTTCATAAATGGGAATAATTTAGTTGACGGAGAAATAATATTTAAAGAATCCACAAAGCGAGTAAATATTGATGAGTATCAGAAGCATAAGAAAAACCTTAATTCTTCAACAATATTAATTTCTATTAACGGAACTTTAGGTAACACAGCATTCTACAATCAAGAAAAAGTAATTTTAGGTAAAAGTGCATGTTATGTTAATCTGTCTGATGAAGCAGACAAGCACTACGTAAGATATATCCTAACTAGTAGAATCTTTATAAATTATGCTTTAAAGAACGCAAGCGGAAGTACTATTCCAAACGTTTCTTTAAAAGCAATGAGGGAATTTAAAATTCCTCTCCCTCCACTCCCCGCCCAACAAGCCATCGTATCCAAAATAGAAGAATTATTTTCTGAGTTGGATAAAGGTGTAGAGAATTTAAAAACAGCCCAACAACAATTAAAAGTTTATCGGCAAGCTGTTTTAAAATGGGCTTTTGAGGGTAGGTTAACAAATGGTATTAACAGTAATTTTAATGATTTACCTGATGAACATGAGTTAGGCATGGTGGCAGAACCTGGGGCGGTTTATCAATCGGCAAAAAATTTGAACAATGATTTAAAGAATTTACAAGATGGCCTTGATTTAAAAAGTAACAAGACTAAACGATTAGCAGGTAATCAAGAAAATCATGCCAATCAAAGTAATCAAGGTTCAGACAATGGAGGATTGCCAGAAGGCTGGATACTTACACAGTTGAAAGATATATGTTTAATAAAGAGGGGGAAATCTAAACATAGGCCAAGAAATGAGCCTAGTTTGTTTGGTGGTAAATATCCATTCATACAAACAGGAGATATTCGAAATGCAAATGGTGGTTTTTTGAGTAACTATTCTCAAACTTATAGCAAGAAGGGACTAGAACAGAGCAAGCTTTGGCCAATTGGGACTTTGTGTATAACAGTTGCTGCCAATATTGGTGAAACAGCAATTTTGAAAATGAACGCGTGTTTTCCTGACAGCGTTGTGGGATTAGTTTGTAACGAAGAAAAAGTTTTAAATAGCTACACCAATTACTTTTTCATATCACATAAATCCAAACTCGAGGCCTTAGCTCCAGCAACTGCTCAGAAAAACATCAACGTAGATATTTTAGAAAAAGTTAAAATTCCTCTACCTTCTATCAAGATTCAAACTAAAGTTATCGAAGAAATAGAATCCCGCCTTTCCGTTGCCGATAAAATGGAGGAAAGCATACAGCAAAGTTTAGTACAGGCAGAAAGTTTAAGGCAAAGTATATTAAAAAAAGCTTTTGAGGGCCGGTTGGTGAAATAAAATTATAGTGTACATCTTTTAAAACATGTACACTATAATCAATTTTAGTTTACATTTGTGTAAAGATGTAAACTAAAATGCAAAAATAACAAAAATGCAAATCGGTAGATTAATTAAGCAAACAGAAGGCTATCAAGCTTTTATTCCAGACAAATTTCCTGCAGTAGAACTGTTAGGCTTTTCTGCTGATATTTTACTTAAAGCAGCCAAAGCAGAAAGACTAATTGGAAAATTAGATGGGATTACCCATGTATTACCCGATGCAGATTTCTTTTTGAGCATGTACATTATTAAAGATGCTACAAGTTCTGCCCAAATAGAAGGAACAAGAGCAACCATGATGGACGCTTTAGAAATGCGCATGGGCATTAATGTAAAAGATACCGATGCAGATGATATTTTATATTACATTAAGGCATTAAAATACGGAGCCGAAAGATTAGGTCAATTTCCATTTTCTCTTCGTTTTATAAGAGAGCTTCATAAAGAGTTAATGACTGGCGCTCGTTCTACGCATTTTTCTGATCCCGGCGAGTTTCGTAAATCCCAGAACTGGATTGGAGGAACTACACTGCAAAATGCAGCTTATGTACCGCCACCCGTTGCAGCTATGAATAGCGCTTTGGCAGATTTAGAAGAATTTATTCACGATGAAACTTTAATGCCTGTGTTGCAAGCAGGTTTACTACATGCACAGTTTGAAACAATTCACCCGTTTTTAGATGGTAACGGACGAACAGGGCGGTTGTTGATTACCCTGTTTTTATTTCAACGAGCAGTTTTAGAACAACCAGTCTTGTTTCTAAGTAGTTATTTCAAAAAGCATCAGCAAACGTATTATGATAAATTACAAGCTTATCATCAAAATAGACCAAAAGAATGGATGCATTTTTTCTTAGATGGTGTAATAGAAATTGCCTTGCAGAGTATCGAAACTTCGAAAAAAATTACCCAACTTCGGGAAGAAGATATGCGTAAAATTCAAGCCTTGGGAAAAAGAGAAGCCAATAGTGGCGTTTCTTTCCTAAAGGAATTATATAGAAATCCAATAATAACAAATGCTTCTGTAGCGAGAGAAATGAAATTTAGCAGATCAGGAGCAAATAAAATTATAGATAGATTTATTGGTTTGAATATTTTATCTCCGTTAGATGAAAATGCTAAATACGGCAAAACATATATTTATCGCAATTATGTAGATATTTTTAACGAAAATTAGGTAAATGAGTCGAAAATTAAATATTTCAAAAACTCAACTTTAGGCTACATCTTTTCAAACATGTAGCCTAACTCTGTATTTAGTTTACATCTTTAACAAAAAAAGCAAAGTATAATAATGGCAAACAACGCATCAAACATCGTAAATAAAGTATGGGCTTTTTGTAATACCCTCAGAGATGATGGCGTAGGTTATGGCGATTATTTAGAGCAATTAACCTATTTGCTTTTTTTGAAAATGGCCGATGAATACACAAAACCACCGTATAGCCGAACAATGCCCATTCCAAGCGAATATGCTTGGGATACGTTAACCAACAAGTCTGGAGCAGAACTAGAAACCCATTATAACATTCTGCTAAGAGAGTTAGGGAAAGACAAAGGCATATTGGGGCAAATTTTTACCAAGAGCCAAAATAAAATACAAGATCCAGCAAAACTCTATAAACTTATTGCTTTAATAAATGCAGAGCAGTGGTTGTTGATGGGCGTTAAGGATAAGGGCGATATTTACGAAGGTTTATTGGAGAAGAACGCAGAAGATACAAAAAGCGGTGCCGGTCAATATTTTACGCCAAGGGCTTTAATTAAAGCAATGGTAGAATGTTTGCAGCCAGAAGCAAGTAAGACCATTGCAGATCCTGCTTGCGGAACTGGTGGTTTCTTTTTGGCAGCGTATGATTGGTTAACAGAAAATCGAGATTTGGATCAAGACGAAAAGAAATTTCTGAAATACAGTACTTTTTATGGAAATGAGATTGTTGCAGGAACGCGTCGTTTGGCGTTGATGAATTTATTCCTCCACAACATTGGAGACATTGATGCAGATTCCGCCATCTCGCCTAATGATTCATTAATTGCAGATACAGGTGTTAAATATGATTATGTGTTGGCCAATCCGCCTTTCGGTAAGAAGAGCAGCATGACTTTTACCAATGAAGAAGGAGAGCAAGAAAAAGAAGATTTGACGTATAACCGTCAAGATTTTTGGGTAACCACATCAAACAAGCAGCTAAACTTTGTACAGCATATTAAATCGATGCTTAAAAGCACAGGTAAAGCTGCGGTTGTTTTGCCAGATAATGTTTTGTTCGAAGGTGGGGTTGGAGAAACCGTCAGAAAGAAATTATTGGAAACAGCAGATTTGCACACCATCTTAAGATTGCCTACCGGAATCTTTTATGCGAATGGCGTTAAGGCAAATGTACTTTTTTGGGATGCTAAACCAGCCAGTAAAACCCCATGGACAAAAGAAATTTGGGTGTATGATTACCGAACCAACGTACACCATACCTTGAAGAAAAACCCATTAAAGTTAGAAGACTTGCAAGATTTCGTTTCCTTGTATCAAATGGAGAATCGAGCTAAGAGAAAAGAAACTTATCATTCAGAAACCAATCCAGATGGAAAATGGAGAAAGTTCACTTATGAGGAAATTATAGCTAGAGATAAAACGTCTTTAGACATCAGCTGGATTAAAGATAGTTCTTTGGCAGATTTAGATAACCTGCCAGATCCTGATGTATTGGCAAATGATATTTTGGAAAATTTAGAGGCCGGGATAGAAAATTTTAGGTCGATAATTATGCAGTTGAAATAATTTTCACCAAACGTTTGTTTATCTCGTGAGCCATAATGTTTGCTCAATTTTTATAGATACTTATTAATTGTTAAAAAGCCTTTCAACACTTAAGTTCTAAAATTTAGATTCATAGATATAATGAACGATTTTCTTATCACGAGCCTGAAAAATGACTCAACAATCCTACTTCCATGTAGAGAAAATGATCTTTTTATTTGGGTTCGTGATTCTGGTGGACTTTTATCAAAAACAGCGAACTATGGTATAATGGATTTATGCGTCATGTCTGCTGGTAGTTCGATTGCAATTACTAATAGGGTTGAAGACTTGCCTAACTATCTTTACGTTTCTTCTGACCAAATTTCAGGCTATAAAAACGTTAATGTAATTTTAAAGAAACATAAAAAGGTATATCGCAAATCGTTAAATCAAATTGAAATAGATGAGATAAGCGCCTTCTGGAAAATCCAAACTGGGGATTATATAATTTGGGCTGGAGATAGCCGCGCGGAAATTTGTAGTATAAACGGCGTTTTAAAAATCTTCGGCTTTGACACCGGATATTTACTAATTAATGAATCTGAATTTAATAGTGATTTCGGTCAAGAGGACGCTACCTCAACCAATGATGGGTTATCAACCGAAAGAGCAAGTTTATTGAACGAAGCTTTAAAGTTTCTATCTAGGAAAGGAAAATCAAGGACTTCAGCCAATTCGTGGAGTCTGGGATAATTTACATCAAATAAATTTAGTGTCCGAAATCTGTCCGAGGATAAAAGAAAAAACCACTAACTCATTGATAGTTAGTGGTTTAATTTGTTTTATTGTAGCCCGTAGGGGAATCGAACCCCTGTTTCCAGAATGAAAATCTGGCGTCCTCACCCCTAGACGAACGGGCCATTTTGACTTACGACTTTGGATTTTAGATTGACGATTAAAAACAATCGTAACTCGTAATTCTAAAACCGTACATCAACTTTGTAGCGGGGACACGACTCGAACGTGCGACCTTCGGGTTATGAGCCCGACGAGCTACCAACTGCTCCACCCCGCAATATATTTCAAAAATTAATCTCTTTAAACCATTACTCTAAAGAGGCTACATAAGTAGCAATTCCAATTTTTAGCGGCTTTAAATCCTTAACGCCTCCCCCGAATTGGAATGCAAAGATATAATTCGTTTCTTTGCGGTGCAAATTTATTTTAAAAAAAATTTTAATGGCACATAAAGCAGGCTTTGTAAGTATAGTGGGAAAGCCCAATGTGGGTAAGTCTACGTTAACAAATGTTCTTGTGGGCGAGCGACTTAGCATCATTACGCCAAAAGCGCAGACCACTCGACACCGCATTTTAGGTATCGTTAATGACGAGAATTATCAGATTGTTTTTTCTGATACACCCGGGATTATTAAGCCAAAGTACGGTTTGCAAGAGAGTATGATGAGCTTTGTTAACGGTTCTTTAACAGATGCCGATGTGCTTTTATTTGTTACAGACGTGAACGAAAAACACGATGAGGAAGACGCAATCGAAAAGATAAAGAATAAAAATATTCCAACCATTGTGTTAATTAATAAGATAGATAACGCAAAGCAAGATAAGGTAGCAGAGAAAATTGCTTATTGGGAAGAGCTGCTGCATCCGGTGGCGATTTATGCAATTTCTGCGCTTCACAAACATAATGTAGATGGCCTTTTAGATAAAATATTGTCTATGTTGCCAGAGCATCCTGCATACTACAACAAAGAGGACTATACAGATAGATCTGAGCGGTTTTTTGTTTCGGAAATTGTGCGAGAGAAAATCTTTTTAAATTACCAAAAGGAAATTCCGTACAGCACAGAAGTGATTGTAAAATCGTTTAAAGAAGAACCATTAAGATCTGGCAAAGCAGGAGACGTGCTTGTCAGGATTACAGCAGAAATTATCGTTGAGCGGGATTCGCAGAAAAATATTCTCATCGGCACCGCTGGCAACATGTTAAAAAAGGTTGGAACAGAGGCAAGGATAGAGATAGAGAAAATGCTAGGAAGCAAGGTCTTCTTAGAGCTTTTTGTGAAAGTAATTCCCGATTGGCGCAGTAAGAAGAATTATCTAAAAAGCTTTGGTTACGATAATTAAGCGTATTTTTGTCGCGTTATTTTTAGATAAGCACAGAAAAACGCGCAGTTTGTTATCCTTATAGTCTGGGTTAAAGATTGTAACCTTAACTAAAATTCATATCAATTTCAGAAAAACATGAGTAATATAATAGCCATTGTGGGAAGGCCAAATGTTGGCAAAAGCACCCTTTTTAATCGTTTAACAGAAAGCCGAAAAGCAATAGTTGATGATGTAAGTGGCGTAACCCGCGATAGGCATTATGGTGTGGGGGAGTGGACTGATAAGCAGTTTACGGTGATAGATACTGGCGGATACGTGGCCAATCCAGACGACATTTACGAGGCGGCCATTCGCGAACAGGTAATGATTGCCATAGAGGAAGCAAGTGTGCTTGTTTTTATGGTGGACGTAACCACAGGTATTACCGATCTGGATGATGACATAGTAAGTGTGCTAAGAAAAAGCGACAAGCCTATTTTTGTTGTGGCAAACAAAGTTGATAACACTGCGCTACACTCAGAAATACATACTTTCTATGGGTTTGGATTGGGAGAAATCTATCCATTATCTTCTATGACGGGATCTGGGACAGGCGAATTGTTGGATGATATAGTTAAACATTTTCAAGACGAACCCGAAGAAGAAAATTCTCTGCCAAAAATTACCATCGCAGGAAGACCGAATGTGGGTAAATCTTCACTAATAAATGCGCTGATAGGAAAAGAGCGTAACATTGTAACGCCTATTGCTGGTACCACCCGCGATTCTATAAAAATCCATTACAATCAGTTTGGCCATGAGTTTATGCTTATAGACACGGCAGGACTGCGTAAAAAGACCAAAGTAAGAGAAAACATAGAGTTTTATTCGGTAATGCGTACCATAAAAGCTTTAGAAGAAGCCGATGTGGTGGTGTTGATGATTGATGCTACAGAAGGTATTGAGAGTCAGGATATTAATATATTTCATCTTGCAGAGAAGAATAAAAAAGGTATTGTAATTTTGGTTAACAAATGGGATTTGGTTGAAAAAAACACCAAAACCATGAAAGCCTTTGAAGAGGCAATTCACGAGCGTATTAAGCCTTTTACCGATGTGCCGATTATTTTTACCTCGGTACTAAACAAGCAAAGAATTTTTAAGGCAATTGAGGAAGCACTTGCGGTATACGAGAATAGGAAGAAAAAAGTGCCAACGTCTAAACTAAACGATGTGATGCTCCCAATTATTGAAAACTTCCCGCCACCGGCATTAAAAGGTAAGCACATCAAAATAAAATACATTACCCAAATAAACGCAAGCTCACCCATGTTTGCTTTTTTTTGTAACCTGCCCCAATACATTAAAGATCCATATAAGCGCTTTATAGAAAATAAACTGAGGGAAAATTTCAATTTTGCTGGCACGCCTATTCAGATCTTTTTTAGACAGAAGTAATTTCGAATCTTTTTTAAGAAAATATACTCAAACTCGGTGGTTGAAATGCACAGGTTTTTAAACGTATATTTTTAATAAAGTATTTTCTTTACTTGGCAATTTTTTCCAATCAAACAAGTACGATAGGACAATTGGAAATTGCAGCGTTCTCCCGTATTAAAAAGAGTTCAAATCGTAAGGAAAGTGGCCTTCTGCGTACAGAAGATTCAAATTATTTTATTATCGTATCCAGCTTAACCGGAGGTTAATTAACAACCGGGAATTTTTCTTTTAAAGAGTTAACGGTTTCGTTTATAGTTTGTTCTACCAATTCTATAGATGTGGCTAGCGATTTATCGTTTATTTGTTCATTACCGAGTTCTTCTATATTTCTAATAACGCGTTGAATTCTGGAAACCTTTAAATGGTCTATGTTCGATTTCAACTTGTGTGCAACAGAACCCATTTCTAATAGATTGTTGTTTAAAAAGGCAATTTTCATTTCCTGAACCATAATTGGCATTTGCGTACAAAACAGGGCTGCCATTTTAATTACAAAGTCTTCTCTACCCTTACTTATCTGTATTAGAGAATCGAGCGTGTACAGAGGATTGTTATCTTGCTCTTCTTTCTTCTCCTCGTTTGGCACAAGAGCGCGCATAATATCGGTTTCATTTAACCATTTGTCTATTTTTTGCAAGAACAGCTGTTCTTCTATAGGTTTGGTAATATAGTCATTCATACCCTCGGCTATGCATTTCTCTCGCTCTCCTTCAATCGCAGATGCAGTAAGCGCAATTATCGGAAGGGTATAGCCTTGAGAGCGCAAAATTCTAGTAGTTTCGTAGCCATTTAGAACGGGCATTTGTACATCCATTAAAACGAGGTCAAAGCTGTTTTTACCAATCATCTCTAAAGCATCTTCTCCATTCTCTGCTACAATAACCGTTGCGCCATAATTTAAAAGCAAAATAGATGCAACGAGTCTGTTGAGGTCATTATCATCGGTAATTAAAATCTTTTTACCGTCCAAGAAATCATCATTAAAAGTAATTATTTTGTTTTCTGGCAGGTCTTGCTTCGATCCTTTTTCAAACTCGATATTTAATGTAACTCTAGTTCCTACGCTTTTTTTACTATCAACAGTAATGGTGCCCCCCATTTGTTCTATCAAACTTTTGCTTATGCTCATGCCCAAGCCAGTTCCACCGTATTTTCTACTAACAGATTCATGCTCTTGGCTAAATTTATCAAAAATCCGTGCCACATAACTTTGTTCCATTCCAATACCAGTATCCTGAACGGCTATCTCGATGAGTTGAGCGTCTGGCCTATCTTCCAGTACCTTACAGTTTACGGTTACAGAACCCTTTTCTGTAAATTTAATGGCATTGGTTAACAAATTAATTATAATTTGTTTGAGCCTATGTGGGTCACCAGTAAGTACGGGAGCAACAGTTCCCTGCACAAACTGCTCGTTCAATACAATACCCTTTAGCTCGGCTTTATGAGTTACCACTTTAATGGCATCTAACAACTCTGCCATTAAATCAAAGCCAATGTATTCTAAGCTAAGTTGCCCAGCATCAATTTTAGAAAGATCTAACACATCGTTTATCAAAACCAGTAAACCTTTAGAAGCTTTGCGCACGGTTTCTAGGTAAAAGTTCTGGCTAGAATCTAAATTGGTTTTTTCTAACTGGCTTGTCATGCTCATAATGGCATGCATAGGCGTACGCATTTCATGGCTCATGTTTGCCAAGAAAGTCTCTTTTGCCTGAGCCAACCTTTCTGCATCAATACGAGCCTTTACAAGTTCTTTTTCTTGTGCTTTGTTTTCAGTAATGTCTAAATAGATGCCTACACTACCGGTTTGCTCAGATTTCTCGTTGTACCGTGGCGCAACACTAACCATCCACCATTTTTGCTCTCGGCTTTTGTTTAAAGCTTCTAACTCGTAAGCAGGTAAAACTCCATTGGCGTTTGTTTCTGATATTTTTTGTAGATTGTCTGAAAAAATTTCTTTTGAATTGATGCCTAGCAATTCCTTCTCTTTGTAGCCGCTCATGTAACAAAAGCTTTTATTTACGTAGGTAATTATACCTTCGTTGTCCACCTCCAACATTCCCAGTTTCATACTGGCCAAGATGCTGCGATACTTTTCTTCATTTACACGGATAGAATCTTCTACTGCCTTTCTTTCAGTAATGTCTACCATAAAACCCGTATAAACAATGGCGTCTTGTTGTGTGGTGTAAGAATAAACGGAGCTAATAGCATACCAGCGTGGCCCTTTACTTGGCGTAGTAATCTGGCATTCATCATAAAATGGTTTTAGGGTTCGGCGGCTATATTGTTGCTTACGGTCTATTCTGCGCTGGTCTACATCCGAAATGCTTTTTTTATTCCAAAACTCGTGGGGCTTAAGGCCAAAAACACGATCTATGGCAGAACTAATATAGCGCATTCCGTCAGAGCCGTCGGATCTATATTCATATTCATAAAGCACAATAGGCAAATGCTCTGATAGCGATTTGAACTGTCCAAGCGCTCTCTCTAAAGATTCTTCTGTTTCCTTTATGCCAGTAATGTCTGTATGCGTGCCGATTAATTTTAAAGGTTGTCCGCTTGTATCTTTTTTAACAACCACGCCTTGGTCTAATACCCATTTTACATCTCCCTCAGAAGTATAAAACCTATATTTTTCATTGTGAGAGTCTATTAACCCGAGCCTATAGCTCTTAATATTCTCCTGTATTATTTCTTTGCCGTCTGTGTGAATCTTGTTCCACCAATTGGCTTTTCGCTCCTCAAAATCTTTTCCTTGTACGTCCCAAAATTCTATATTGCCTTTAGAAAAGGTAGTTATCCCGGTGTCAAAATTATGCTCCCAAAAATGGGTAATCTGTTCTAGCGCAAGCTTAAATTCTTCTTCTGCAAGTGCCGCTTTTTCTTCGATCTGTTTTTGTACGGTAATGTCTTCTATTACCGTAAAAAAGCCCGTTGCATCACCATCATTGCTATGAATTGTTTGGCCGTTAATTCTGCCCCAATATGGCGTTCCGTCTTTTTTGTAGTTAATCAGTTCGCTATTAAAGGGTTTTGCATTGGCCACTTGGCTGTTTAAATAGTTTAGTGTATGTCCACTCGTGTTCTTTCCGCCTAACAGATGCTCTGGTTTTTGCCCCAACGCTTCTTGTAAAGTAAATTGTGTGAGTTCTGTAAAACTGCTATTTACCCAAGTAATCCGATCTTGCAAATCGGTTATGGTTACACTATGAATATTGTTCTCTACAATTTGCGAAAGTATATTTAAACGCTCTTCAAGCGTTTTTCCAACGCTCGGGTAGGTAAGTGGCTCTTCGCTTTTACTGCCTGCAAAAAGCAGTAGATCTTCTGTAAGTACTTCCAATTTGCCGCTAAGCAATGCATTTCTTTGATTTTTAAACTGTAGCTTCAAACTCAGCTGTTCTTGTGCTATAAGTTTTTCATAGCTAATACCCGCATCGTTTGGTTCAACAACTGTAAAAAACTCGCTAAAGGGCTTGCCAATGCAATCGCCAAGCTGGCTAGTAAGCGCTATCGAGCGATTCGAAATACATAAATTTTTATCAAAAACGATAAAATAGGGGAACAGGTGGTTTAACTGTTTTTCAGTAAAAGATATTTGAGGCATTTTCATTTCCAATAATCCGATAATAAGCTACGATATAAAGCGTCTTAAGGTTTTTTCTTTGGGAGAGAATTCTGAGTTCGCTGGTAGAGTTTGTTTGTAAAATGGTAAATATAAGTATTTTAATGCAGGCTAAGCATATTTTTTTTAGATATTCCTTTACTCCACAAATCCTCAGTTTTTGCGTGTTTTTTAATAGTTAGTTTGTGTTGTGTGCCTTTTAATTATTGCTTTTTCGTATAATTGTATATCTTTTTAAGGGGAGATATGTTATGATTAGATTTGTGCATGGAAATCTGCTTCTGTTTAATTTTCGTAAGCAAGAGTGGGTGTCTAATTTTAAGCGAAATTTTGCCTGTTCCAGTATTGAAAAGTATAAATTAATAGTCCCAAATAATGAATTTATCCGATAATAGACCCAGAAGTATTCTCGTTGTAGAAGACGACGTCTTTATGCAGGCAATCTTAGAGGAGATTTTGGGAAGCCAATATCTCACAAAAATCGTTTCAAATGGCATGGACGGGCTCGCCTATTTGCAAAATGGAAACATGCCAGATCTAATAATTGCTGATTTGAATACACCTAAGTTGGGTGGTTTGCAATTGATTGAACAGGTAAAAAGTAGCGATTTTTTTAATTCTATTCCGATTATTATCCTTTCTGGCGAAGAAAGTTCTGAAAAGAGAATTCGATGCTTAGACTCTGGCGCTGACGACTATGTAGTGAAGCCATTTAACCCCGCAGAGTTAAAGGCAAGGATTAGGGTGGTGTTAAGAAGGATGGGCAAACTTACCGTTGCAAAGACATGAGCGAAGACATTTTAAGCGACACCAAGAAGCCGATTATTGCATTAATTGCATTTGATTCTGCCAACATTCAGTATTTTGAATCTTGCGACTTTGGCGATCGTAAGCTGCTAAGTTTCGAAAATGGGATGAAAATGGCTACAGCTTGGATAGAACAGGGATTAGACATTGTTGCAATTGTTTCGCAAAGCGAAATTATGGCGCCAGGTGGTTTAGCGCTTATAGAAACACTTAAAAATAAAGAGACTCCACGAGTTCCGTTCTTCCTTGCAGCAAATTATTTTAACCCAAACTTGCGAAAGCTTGCGCTGCAGGCAGGAATTGCCGACGTATTTAGGTTTCCATTAGTAACTGAAAAATTAGAAAAAAGAATTAATTTTTTAGTAGACCATTGGGATGGACTAAAAAGTAGCATTAGGGCAGATGTTCCCTCCGTAAAAAGTACTGGTTTAGCAAAACGAGTATTCGATATTTTTTTCGCAGGACTTGCCCTTTTGGCGTTTTCTCCTTTGTTTCTGGTCATTTACGTATTGGTTAAGCTAGAATCTAAAGGGCCAGTGTTCTATTATTCATTACGGGCTGGAACAGGTTTCAAAGTATTCAAATTTTATAAATTTAGGTCTATGTTTGTTGATGCAGATCAACGCATTAAAGATTTAATGCACCTAAATCAATACAATATAGATGCAGGAGAAAAATCGGCAGCTATCGAACCTCAAGGGCTTTGTGCAGATTGTGCGGGCGGAGGGATATGTAAATTTCCGATGTATGCAGATAAAGTTCAATGGTGCGAAAAGAATTTCCTTGATCACAGATCTAACACAGCAGGCTCCGCATTTTTTAAAATCAAAAATGATCCCCGTATAACCAAAGTAGGGAATTTTATACGAAACACAAGCATTGATGAGCTTCCACAGCTTTGGAATGTGCTGATTGGCGATATGAGTATTGTAGGTAACCGTCCTTTGCCATTATATGAAGCAGAGAAGTTAACAACAGATAAGTATGTGCTTCGCTTTGCAGCGCCGTCTGGAATTACTGGACTTTGGCAGGTAGAAAAACGCGGAAAAGGCGATATGAGCGAAGACGAACGCTTGGAATTGGATAATACTTACGCTAAAAATCAAAGTTTCGTAAACGATTTACGCCTAATTCTTAAAACTATACCCGCATTGCTACAGAAGGAAAGTGTGTAAAGCTTTGAGGTGCTAGGTAAAAGGTATTAGGTGCGTATGTGATAGGGACTAGGCATTGGCAGTCGCAGAGTTATATTTGTTCGGCGTTTGTTAGATCAAAAGCCTGGCGGCATCTACACAGTGTCATTAACTTAAGGATTTCGTCATTTTAAACGCAGTGAAAAATCTCACAACTAGTTTTGTATAACGTCTTTCTCGTAGTACTGAGGTGCTTCCTATGTCAGCATGACGCGTGTGCACGAGTAAGGCGCTTTTTTCCAACGGTCGTCATGTTTAGTGCAGGGAAACATCTCACTAGAAAGGCTATTATTGCGAGGCGGAGGTAGCGCGTGAGATGCTTCCTCTGTCAGCATGACGGCAAATGGTCTATTTGTCAAAATGCTAAACCACAGAACTGTCATGCTGAGTGCAACGAAACATCTCACAAGAACGACAATTATAGGCATTGCATCAGAGAAGCATCTACAAAAGAAAAAAGCCCTGCATATAGTTGCAGGGCTTTTACTTAATCCATTTATATCTCTAAGTTTTTATTGGGCAGGTGCTTGACCCATATATATGGTAAACCGGTTTTCAAGCCCTTTCGAGATGTTATCAAGCTGCTTGGCGATTTTAATTTGATTATTCGCTTTTGCTGCTTCACTCATTCTTCCCAAAAAGTATAAACCTGTTCTCACATTTTGCGCTCCTGTCAATTGACCCTTGGAATCTGAGATATCTGCAAGGTAAATAAGTTCTTTATTTACATAATCACCAGACTTAGCTAAAATATCATTCGCCCGCTCTACTTCGCCCAACTTGTAAAGATTCTCTACAAGATAGTATTTAAGCATTACAGTGCGGATGCCAAAAAAGCGCTGCGGCATCACCTCGTAAAATTTGTCTACCACTTTTTTAGCGCTGTCAGTTTTTCCTTCTTTAATCAAGCTTGATGTTAAGCTGTTAAAAACGTTGGTAAATATAAAGGTATCGTCTGATGATTGTGGATCCAAATAAGTCGCGGTTTTCATTTTGCCCCACTTAAATTTATTCATTACATTGTTGTACATCACCGGCGTATTTAGTTGGTCTGATCTTTCATCGTCCTTCGCGGTGGTGTCAACCTCTAAAGGTACTAAACGCTGTGTTAATCCTTCTGTGTGTAAATATTTATCTAGGCCATTAAACTGTTCTGACGGCACGGTAGATGCGAAATAGATTGGACGTTTCCAGTTGTTGTGTGCCAAAATGTCTAACATAGCCAATGTTCCTTTGGTTACATAATTCTTATTGAATTTCCAGTCCATTTCTGAAACAATGTTTGCCGAATCTGCTGCCGGAACGGTGCCTGTACTAATCACCTGAGCTTTGTTTATGGTCAACTTAAAGTTTTTGGTCGGCAAAAAGTTGCTCTGCGTGTTGTCTTGCATGGCAACCTTATCGCTTGCGTTCTCAGACAGCAGTAGATCTACAATCTTTTTAAGCTCAATATTTCCTTGAATCTTGTAATCATCAAAAGGCATTACATCTCTTACACCTTGTACGTATTGCGCTTTCGTCATGGTAATTGGCAATGGAGCAGATTCATTTTGTTTTTGCTTCATGCCATTAATGTACCAATCGGTATCAAATAAACTCAGGTTAACTACACGAACATCTGGGCGTACGTTTTCTACTTCTTGAATATACCAAAGTGGATAGGTATCGTTATCCCCGTAGGTAAACAGAATGGCATTCGGAGCGCAAGATTGCAAATAATCGTACGCAATGTCATGTGTTACCATTTTGGTAGACCGATTATGGTCATCCCAACCTTGCTCGCCCATAATGGTCGGTGCCGCCAACAAACCTATTACCGTTGCAGCTATTGCACCCTTTATGGGAGTGAGTTTTTTAAACAGCCATTCTTGAATGGCCAACACCCCGAGCCCGACCCAAATGGCAAATGCGTAAAAAGACCCGACGTAGGCATAATCTCGCTCTCGAGGTTCTAAAGGCTTTTGGTTGAGGTAGAGTACAATTGCTAATCCTGTAAAAAAGAAAAGTAAAGCCACCACACCAGCATCTTTTTGGTTGCGTTTAAAGTGCCAAATAGCACCTAAAAGCCCAAGAATAAGTGGTAAAAAGAAGAAACGGTTATAGGCATTACTATCTACGGTAGAAGGTGGTAAATGGCTTTGATTACCTAAACGCAGCGCATCTATGGGTTTAACGCCGCTAAGCCAAGAACCTTCAAAGCCACTACCCTGTCCTTGTTCGTCGTTTTGCCGCCCAACAAAGTTCCACATAAAGTAACGCATGTACATATAGCCCACTTGGTAACTTGTTAAGAAGCCAAGGTTATCTATAAAGCCGGGTTTTGCACTGTCGTCTAGGTTCATCCATTCTTTATAGAATGCCGCATGGCTTGGGTCATCGCTATACATACGTGGCAAAAGTGTGGTATTGCTGTAGTCGTAATCTGTTTTTTGCCCTGCAACCACATATTTTTTATCCCCTTTGCGGTAGATATTTTTTCCTTCGCTTACGCCAGTTTTTTCAGAATTATAGTTGGGACCGAATAGGAGTGGTCTATCGCCGTATTGCTCTCTGTTTAAATAACTTAAAAACGAGAAAGCATTTTCTGGGTCACTATTGTTTAGGTTGGGCTCCGCTTTAGCTCTAATTACGATCATGGCAAAAGATGCGTAACCAAATATAATAAGCACCGTAGCCATTAAACCTAGGTTTAAAATCTTGTTTTGATGTTTAATAGAGTAGGTTATCCCCCAAACAAATGCGCCAATTAAAATTACCGCAAAAAATAACACACCGCTACCAAAGCCCATGCCCAAAGTGTTTACAAAAAACAAATCGAAATAAGCGCCTAAAGAAACCACATACTGGATAATGCCGTATTGAATAAAACCTAAAATTAAAATCCCTACAAAGAGTGCTTTAAAAATGCCCGTAGAAGTTGTTTTCTCTGTTCTTTTAAAATAATAAACCATTGCCATTGCAGGTATCGTCAGCAAGTTGAGCAAGTGTACGCCGATAGAAAGTCCCATCATGTAGGCAATAAATAACAACCATCTATCTCCTTTTGGCTCGTTGGCATGAGCGTCCCACTTTAAAATTCCCCAAAAAACGATTGCGGTAAACAATGATGATTGTGCGTACACTTCAGACTCTACTGCAGAAAACCAAAAACTATCAGAAAAAGTATAAGCTAAAGCGCCAACTGCACCAGCGCCCATAATGCTTATCAACTGTGCTTTTGTAACCTCTTCTCCTGCCTTAACCAAAGTTTTCTTTGCTAGGGCGGTAATGGTCCAAAAAAGGAAAAGAATACAAGCCCCGCTACACACCGCAGAGCCAACGTTCATCCAGTAAGCTATTTCGGTAAGGTTGCCCAAGGCAAATAGAGAAAAAAAGCGTTGAATCATTAAGAATAGCGGCGCGCCTGGTTGGTGCACAACCTGCATTTTAAATGCAGAAGCTACAAATTCTCCGCAATCCCAAAAGCTGGAGGATGGCTCTAGCGTTAATACGTAAGTTAATGTGGCGATAAAGAAACATATCCACCCAATTATATTGTTAACTTTTGAATATTTCATTGTTTAGTTGGTAACTGTTTTTAAAAATTAGGCTTACTAAAATGCTGCCGAAATTAACCAATAATGTCGATAAAAATAAAGTTTTGGCAGATTGTTTTAACAATATTTAACCCTTTAGCTCATTTCTACCGATAAAATTTATACAACACTTTTTCTTGATGATTATGTTAAGTCTTTTTTGCTTTTTTTTTGCTGATGTACCCATAAGGACGTTAAAGATAAATTGATGTTGCATGCAGTAAGATTTTTTAGAGTAGATTTTTTAATTATTTTGAAAAGTTGATAAAACAACATTTTTTTTAACAACACTCTTGCAAATTTAAAATAAGGTGCCTACATTTGCATTCCCTTTCGATGATTGCCTTGTCGATTGATTTTTGTCCGATAGTATAAGGGTAGTACGACAGTTTTTGGTACTGTTTGTCTTGGTTCGAATCCAGGTCGGACAACATAAGTTTAGGCTCGGATCATGTTTAACAAAACATGATCCGATTTTTTTTAAAAACAGTTAACTACACGGATCATGCCATTGCAGTTTAACAATGTGAAACTTTTTTCAGGAACTGGTTCACGGGATTTAGCAGAGAAGATAGCCGGTAATTACGGTAAAAAATTGGGCGAAGTTACCATTCATCGTTTCAGCGATGGAGAGTTTCAGCCTTCTTTTGATGAATCTATCCGTGGCTGCGATGTGTTTTTAATTCAGTCTACTTGCCAACCTACCGATAATTTAATGGAACTTTTGCTCATGGTAGATGCAGCTAAACGTGCTTCTGCCCATTACATTACAGCGGTTGTGCCTTATTACGGTTTAGCTAGACAAGATAGAAAAGACAAGCCCCGCGTGGCAATAGGAGCTAAATTGGTGGCTAATCTGTTAAAATCGGCTGGGATACACCGCATTATGACGATGGATTTACACGCTGCACAAATTCAAGGTTTTTTTGATATTCCAGTAGATCACTTAGATGGCTCGGTTATTTTTGTTCCATACATTAAAAGTTTAAAATTAGCAAACCTTACCATTGCATCGCCAGATATGGGCGGGTCTTATCGTGCCAGAACCTTCGCAAAGTTTTTTAATGCCGAAGTAATTATTTGCGACAAGCGCAGAAAACGTGCAAATGAGATAGAATCTATGTCTATTATTGGAGATGTAACCGGGCAAGATGTGGTGTTGATGGATGATATTTGCGATACCGCTGGCACATTATCTAAAGCGGCCGCGTTGATTATGGAAAGTGGCGCTGCGAGTGTTAGGGCCGTGTGTACACATGCTGTTTTATCGGGCAACGCTGTGCAAACCATAGAAAATTCGGTTTTGGCAGAGCTTATCGTTACAGATACCATCCCGTTAAGGGAAAAAAGTGAAAAAATAAAGGTATTGAGCACAGCAGATCTTTTTGCAAGGGCAATTACCAACGTAAACGAACATGGCAGCATAAGTGAACTGTTTAAAGTGTAGAGTATATAGATTCAAGTATCAAGTATCAAATATCAAGTATCAAGTTGATTAGCGTTAATACAAATAGCAGAACCGAAAGGATTTGGCCTAGCTAAATATCAAATAGGAAAGCAAAACAATAGAGATAAATAAAGACAAAAATGAAAACAATCGCAATTAGCGGTTCTCCTAGAGAGAACGTAGGGAAACGCGACGCCAAGGGGCTTCGTTATGATGGTAAAGCTCCAGCAGTATTGTACGGAGGTAAAGAACAACATCATTTTTCTGTATTGATTACTGATTTAAAAGACGTAATCTATACAGCAGAGGCAAATTTTGTAGAAATCGACTTAGGTGGCAAAAAGACAAAAGCCATTGTAAAGGACACACAGTTTCATCCATTAACTGATGTTTTGATGCATATCGATTTTCTTCAGTTATTTGATGATAAGGAGATTGTTATGGAAATACCTATTAAATTAACTGGTACTTCTCCAGGTGTTAAAATGGGTGGTAAAATGGTGCAGAAATTACGTAAATTACGTGTTAAATCATTGCCAAACGCTATGCCACAAAGTGTTGATGTGAGTATTTCTAAATTAGAAGTTGGAGATATTATTAGAGTGAGAGATGTAAAAACAGAAGGTTTTGCTGTGGTAAACACTCCAGAAGATACCATTACTTCTGTTTCTTTATCTAGAGCATTAAAACAAGCAGAAACTGAAGCTTCTAAAGTAGCGAAGAAGTAAGCTAGATTTTATATGAATCTAATTTTTTAAAACGATAGGTAATTATTGCCTGTCGTTTTTTTTGATTCAAGGAAGCCAAAAAGTCGTTCTCGGTAATTGCCAGACGGCGCTTCTCAAGTCTCATGACAACACAAGTGGACACTTACGCTAGAGAGGGCAATGTCATTAACTTAAAGAAATCGTTTGTCCGTCAGAGCCTGTCGAAGACCTTAAAAAAATCCAAAAACCAATAAAATGGTTGTCCTTCGACTACTTGTCCCGACCATTCGGGAAGCTACCATTGACGTTATTTATAATCAATTGAATATCAAACAATTATAATATTATTTAATTTCCACCATCCCTTCATTCGGCCCTTCCGAAAATCACCTCTGCTCTGCCTAACGCTGTGCTAGCCGCACGGGCTTCAAACTTTTTTCTTGATAAAAAAGTTTACAAAAAATCAAGGCTGGCACCCCTTTGGGTAAAAATTCGCCAAGCTGTTCAATAACGATGCTTCGAGGCCTTTCCCCTACTCATTCCCGCGCAAGGCTGCGAATCCTCTTCGTAGCTGAAAAGTGTCCGGTTTCTGCAAGCAGCTTTAGGCGTTTTTTACTCCAAACTGCTGCTAGGCCGGGACTAGCGAGATGGCTATAGCGAGTTAAAAAAGCGTCACTTATGTTGATTTATATGAAATATATTAACCCTCTGGATGACACTATTTTATTGGTTTTTCCTTAACTTTATGACTTTGGGGCTGTGCTTCGAACGATTTTAAAGAGATTGGTTTTTGCTCCTTGTTCTTCAGCCTCAACCTCGGTCTTATCCTCTACCTTCAACCCTCTACCTTCCAATCCTCAACCTCAACCTTCTCAATCTCTTTTCGCTTTGGTCTTAAGCCCTTTTTTATATCTTTGCCCGCATGAAATACCTGATTGTCGGTTTGGGAAATATAGGCGCCGAGTACGCGCACACGAGGCATAATATTGGTTTCGATATTGCCGATGAATTGGTGAATAATTTAGGGGGAAATTTCGAAATCGGTCGGTTGGCCTATCATGCCGAAGTGGGTTTTAAGGCGAGGAAACTTCATGTAGTTAAACCAACAACTTTTATGAACCTGAGCGGCAAGGCCGTTAGCCATTGGATGAAAGAGCTCAAAATCTCGCCAGAAAATGTGTTGGTACTGGTTGATGATCTGGCGCTTCCATTTGGTAAGTTGCGGTTAAAACTTCAGGGAAGTAGCGCGGGGCACAATGGGTTAAAAAGCATTGAGGAAGTTTGTGGCGGGCAAAATTATGCCCGTTTACGTTTTGGTATCGGCAGCGGTTTTGCAAAAGGTAGGCAGGTAGATTATGTATTGGGTGCATTTGATAAAAAGGAACAGAAAGAACTTCCCATATTAGTAACAAGAAGTGTGGCGCTTATAAAAAGCTTTGTTACCATCGGGCCGGCCCAAACCATGACAGACTTTAACAAATAGTTTATCGCGTAAAGCTGCAAAAAAATTGCTCAAAAAAAAAGCTCCCAATTATCTTGGAAGCTTTCTAAAAATAGGTTAATGTGTTTATTTCGCCTGTGCTTGCGCTCTAGCAATATAACCGTCAATCAATTGTGCCTCAGCACTTTCTGGATATTGGGTTTTAATCTTTTTATAAGAATCAACAGCAGCATTAAATTCTTTTTGATTTTCTTGCACCAATGCCAGTTTCTTTAAAAACATCGGAGATGTAAATTTGCTTGCCTTTTCGGCAGCCTTAGTGTAAAATGTTTCAGCTTGTTTATAATCTTTCAACTCACTATATGCATCGCCCATTAGGCCCAAAGCCAAAGGATCTGCAACCGGACTACCAGTAGCGCTATATTTGCTCAACGCATCTACAGCTTGTTTGTACTGACCTTTGCGCAGGTAAATACCGCCCATGTAAAGGTTGGCCAAGTTGGCCGATTTTGTGTTGTCGTAATCGGCAGCAATTTTTTCCAGGCCCGGATAACCGCCCTCGCCTTTAATGGCTTTGTTCGATAAGGAATCTATGCCTATAAATTGCTCGGCCTTATACATTTTGGCAGAGGCTTCTTTGGCTCGGCCTTTTAAATATACACCTTGATACCAGATATAAACTACCACTAGTAATACTACCGCACCGGCAATAAACAACAGACTTTTGCTGTTCTCTTCTATAAAAGAGGTTTTTCTTTGGGTGGGCGATGTTCTATTTATTGGTTTAGACATGTTGGTTTTAAAAAAAATTTGAGAGTGCAAAAATACATTTTTCGTTTAAAGAAACAACCTTTATCTAAAAGTATTTGATTAAAAGTTAGTTAATTGGCGGTTTAAAATGGCTAAATTGCGATTTGTTATATGTGGCTAAAAAATATTACCCTTTTAAACTTCAAGAATTACACAGATGCTGCCCTTAGCTTTTCTGAAACCGTAAACGTGTTTACCGGAAATAATGGCTCTGGAAAAACCAACATGTTAGATGCCATACATTATCTCTGTTTGTGCAAAAGCTATTTTAACCCGATAGATGGGCAACAAATTAAGACCGGCGAAGAGCTTTTTATGATTCAGGGTGATTTTGATCGCGAGCATAAAAACGAGAAAATTACCTGCGCAGTTAAAAAAAATCAAAAGAAGCAGTTTAAGCGCAATAAAAAGGACTACGATAAATTGGCAAATCACATTGGGTTGTTCCCCTTGGTAATGGTTTCGCCTAATGATGTGAACCTTATTATGGAAGGGAGCGAGGAGCGGAGAAAATTTATAGACAATGTTATTTCGCAGACAGATGCGCATTACCTAGATCAGCTTATAGCATACAACCGCGTACTTGCAAATAGAAATGCGTTTCTAAAGCAGATTGCCATTTCAAAGGCCTATGATGCAGTTTTAATGCAAATTATAGACGATCAATTGGTGGGCATTGGCGATAAGATTTTTGCCATACGAACTGCTTTTATCCAACAATTTATCCCCTTATTTAATCAGTATTATCGCTATTTAACTGATGATGCAGAAACGGTGGAGGTTAGCTACATTTCTCAGTTGACTGAAACTCCTTTTATAAGCCTGCTGAAGGCTACCGTAGAAAAAGACAGAATTTTAGAGCGTACCACCACAGGCATTCATAAAGACGAACTTGCTTTTACGATAAGAGAGGTGCCTTTGAAAAAATTTGGTTCACAAGGGCAACAGAAATCTTTTTTAATTGCTTTAAAATTAGCACAATATGCCTATCTTTCTAAAAACAAAGGTTTTAAGCCGCTTTTATTGTTAGATGATATTTTTGATAAATTAGACGATAACAGAATAACAAAGTTGATGCAAATGGTTTCTCATAAAGATTTTGGACAAATCTTTATCACTGATACCGGGAAAAATAGGGTAGAGAGAATTTTTGAGGGCATAGCTGTAAGCATTACGCTATTTGAGGTAGAGAACGGAGGAATTAATTATGCGTAAACCAAATGATGTGAGCGTTAAGGATGCAATCGGCAAAATGCTCGATGTATATAGGCTTAGAAAAAAATTCGATGAAACATCAATTGTAGCTTTATGGCCAGAGATTATGGGCACTGCCATAGCAAATAGAACTACGCAAATCTATATTTACGATAAGAAGCTATTCATTCGTTTAGAATCGTCTGTTATAAAAAACGAACTTTTGATGGTAAGGCAAGGCATTATCCAAAAATTAAATGAAAATGCGGGCAGCGAGGTGATTACAGAAATCGTATTTCTGTAGATTCTTTTAGTGGGTGTAAAATCAAAAAAGGAGAGGTAAGTGAATTACTTACCTCCAAATATTTTTGCCAAGATCCAGATAACCAACGCTACTACTACTACAATAGCGATGACTCCTGTCCAAACGCCAGCTTTAAATATGCCACCAATAAGTTCGCAGCTGCTAAGTGTACTGCAAATTAATGCGATCGATAGTAATGGAAGTGCTTTTTTCATATCTAGTTATTTTTCAACAACAACAAAAGCACTAAAATAAAGTTTTAATTTTTTTACTTACCATTTACTTTTAGCAATTCAATTTCGAAAATTAATGTGCTGTATGGCGGAATATCTTGTCCGGCGCCACGCGCTCCATATCCTAAATTATAAGGCACAAAGAATTTATACTTAGAACCTGTAGGCATCAATTGCAAGCCCTCAGTCCATGCTTTTATAACTCCGTCTAAAGCCAGGGTAATTGGTTCTCCGCGGTCGTAAGAGCTATCGAATTGTTTTCCGTTTAACAGTGTTCCTTTATAATGTACAAGTACCGAATCGGTTAGGATGGGTTTAGGGCCAGTTCCTTGCTTTAAAATCTCGTACTGTAGGCCGCTAGCTGTTGTTTTTACACCTGGACGTTTCCCGTTTTCTGCCAAGAATTTTTTACCCTCTGCGGTAAGCCCAGAATTTTTAGCTTCATTTACCTTGGTAATGGCAGCTTGAATTTTTTCTTCTGCTTGTTGCTGGGTCAACAACTGGGTTTCGCCAGAAAATGCTGCCTTCAAGCCTTTAGTTAGCGCTTCGAAATTAAATGTGGTAATTCCTGTAGTCTTTAAACTAGCTCCAATAGAAGTTCCAAAAGCATAGCTTACAGAGTCTAGATTGGTTTTTAACCCAGGTTGAGCTACGGTTTTTGAAACTATAGTTGTTTTCTTTACTGTTGCTTTCTTTTTTTGGGCGAAGCCTGTGAGACTTAGTGCAGCAATAGTTATGGTTAAGATTGTCTTTTTCATGCGTTTTAAAAATTATTTTCTCTCTTAAAAAAAGAGACATTGTTGTTGTTGAGATAGAATTGATTGTTCAACATAAATCCCGATATAAGTCGGGATTTATGTTTTAAATTACTATGCCATAAAAAATGGAAAGGCCGATATGTTGTATTAGAAACGCTCATTTTCGGCGAAGAAGAAGTCCCCTTCAATCTGGGCATTTTCATCACTGTCTGAGCCATGCACGGCGTTAGCTTCTATAGATTTTGCATATTTTTTGCGAATTGTTCCTTCTGCTGCTTCTGCTGGATTGGTTGCGCCGATCAGTTTCCTGAATTCTTCTATTGCATTTTCTCTTTCTAAAATGGCTGCAACAATTGGCCCTAAGCTCATAAAGCTAACCAAGTCTTTGTAAAATGGACGTTCTGCATGCACTTCGTAAAACTTGCCAGCGGTTTCTGAAGTAAGTTTGGTATATTTTAGTGCAATTATTTTAAAACCTGCTTGGGTAATGTCGTTTATAATCGCGCCAATGTGGCCGTTAGCAACTGCATCGGGCTTAATCATGGTAAAAGTTCTATTCGTGCTCATAGGGTGTTTAATTTTTTTGCAAAAGTAATGTTTAATCTGTAAAAGGAAAGTTTTTGTTTTGACAAAACATACAGAACTGGCTAAGTTGTTATTTACTGTAGCGTTTAAGAGACTTTTTTCGTTTTACCATTAACAGTAATAAATCATCTTAAAAGATTAACCATGAAATTAAATCTATCCAAAACCTACGCTGTGCCAGCTTTTAAGCGAAATTCATTAACAACGCTCTCAACGCTCTCAACACTCTTAACGCTTTCAATGTTCCTAACGCTCTTAATGCTCTCAACGTTCTCAACGGGTTGTAAAAAGAATCAATTGGACGTAAACGAAGAAAAACATTATTCGCAAGTTGATCATGTACCAGCCAATGCTTATGATGGTGGTTTTAGCTTAACACTGCAGCCAGACGGAGTTGCAGATGTTAATCCAGGCGGAGACATTGTTTATCGAGGCACCTATAAAATTAATGGTGCTAAAATAAAGGTTAAGACGCCACAGAACTCAGCATCTTATACTTTTACCATTATTTCTGAATCGGAAATCAAAGAAAATCAATACGGAACAATTTTAAAGTTGAAGCAATAATCGGTACCAGGCAGCTCAGTAGCTAGAAACTAAAGCCATTAAAAAAGGTAATGTGAATCGAAAGCCTTAATAGTATTCTATATCGGGCTGAGCTTGCAATTTGTAATAATTTCTTCCACTATATTTATTTAAATTAATTCTAAATAACTCTTGGATTTTAATTTTTGCCATCTATCTTTGGGGCTGTTTAGAATTAATCCAAATAAAAATGAATAGATTTAATACGATTTTTTGCATCGCCATGCTCTCTGTTGCAGCAATGCTTTCGCCGGTAATGGCACAAACAAGAAATGCAAATCTGCGTGGCGAAGTAAAAACAACAGACGGTAAACCGGCCTCAAACGTAACCGTAACTTTGCTAAATACCAACAAAACAACTTCTACAAATGAAGATGGCGAATTTATACTCAAACATATTATACTGGGTAATTACACGCTAAAAATTTCGGCTATTGGAATGACGGCTCAAGAGCAAGCCGTTATCGTTAGCAGCGGTACGAATAAAATTATTTACATGGTTGTTTCAGAATCTGCAGCACAGTTGGCAGATGTGGCTGTACAAGGATACATTTCTCAAAACAGAAAGCCTGTTAACCTTGGCAAAGTAGACATTGCCTCATTAGATCTGCCGCAATCGGTTCAAATTATTGGTACAGAAGTTATTAAAGATCAACAGGTAAATAAACTAAGTGATGTGCTGCAAAATGTAAACGGTGTGGCTTATGCAGAAAATAGGGGCTCTGTAAATGGCGAAACGTTCTTTGCGAGAGGATATAGTTTAGGAAGAGACAATGTTTTTAAAAATGGCTCGCGCACCAATACTGGCGGAATGCCAGAAACAAGTTCTTTGCAATCGGTGGAAGTATTAAAGGGCAGTGCTGCATTGTTATACGGAGGTGTTACTGGCGGAGCAGTGGTAAATTTAGTAACCAAAAAACCCGAATTTAACTATGGCGGTGAGGTATCGCTTCGGGGTGGAAGTTATGATATGTACAAACCTATCGGCGATATTTATGGGCCAATAAGCAAAAATTTGGCCTTTAGATTAATTGGAAGTTTTGAGGGTGCTGATAGTTACAGAAATGAAGTTAGCTCTAAAAGAACTTACATCAATCCATCATTGCTATATAAACTTGGCGAAAAAACAGAGATTTTATTGCAAGGAGATTATTTAAAAAGTGATTTTACCCCCGATTTTGGCATCGGCACGGTCGATAACAAAATAGTAAACATTGGTAGGGGATCTTACTTAAATGCGCCTTGGGCTTATAACAACACAAATACGGTTAGCTCACAATTAAACATAGACCATACTTTTAACCAAAACTGGAAAATTAATTTGATTGGTAATTTTCAGAGCTACAACCGTGACTATTTTAGTGCGGAGCGTCCTTTTGCCGATGCAAATGGCATTGCTGCCAGAAATGTAACGCGTTCTAAAACAGAAGAGTTTACCTTTAACCAGCAGATAAATTTAAACGGTCGTTTTAAAACAGGGCAAATAGCACATACGCTACTTGTTGGCGCAGATGCAGATCAATTGAGAACTACCTCGAACGGTTTTCTATATGCCGGTGGACAAACAGCTTTTAACTATGGCAATGTTAACTTGCTAGATCCATCTACGTATTTCGGTTCGGGTATTGAGCCTGAGGCGAATAACGTAAGTAGAATATTGGCTCCAGTTTACAGAATGGGCATATTTGCTCAAGATTTGGTTACCATAAATAATCAATTTAAAGTACTGGCCGGTTTAAGGTACACTAACCAAAAAACTGCAAACACCAGAACAACAGATTTAACGCAGAACAAAAAATCTGTCGGTGACAATGGCAAAACCGATGGTGCTTTTTCTCCAAAGGTTGCCTTAATTTATCAACCTTTAAAAACAACCTCTTTATATGTCAGTTATGCCGATAATTTTATCACCAACACAGGCACCGATATTTATAATGCACCTTTAGATCCATCGTTGGTAGATCAGTTTGAGGCGGGTATAAAAAATGATTTCTTACAAGGGCGGTTATCCGTAAACTTAACGGTTTACAAAATCTTAAACGATAAGTATGCACAGCAAGCGTTGTTTTTGGCAGATGGATCAGCAAACGCCGATAGAAATATTAAAGAATTAAATGGTAAAACCGCTAGCGATGGAGTAGAAGTAGACGTTACCGGAAATATAATAGAAGGTTTAAATTTCTTGGCCGGATACAGTTATAACTACATTCGGTTTACCAACACATTTGCTGGAAGCGGCGTAGTAGAAGGCGAGCGATTGATAGGTTCTACCAAACATACTGCAAACGGAACCCTATTTTATAGATTTAATAAAGGTTGGGCACATGGGTTAAAGTTAGGTGCATCTGCATTTTATACTGGTTTTAGAAATGGGGGCAGAAATACTAAAAAAGATGGTTCATCTAGCGGCGTAATACCTTTAGCACCTTTTACAACATTCGATTTTACAGGTGGATACACTTGGAAAAATATTTCTCTTTTAGCAAAAATAAGTAACATTACCAACGAGTTAAATTACTTCGTTCACGAAAATTATAGCGTAAATCCAATCGCTCCCAGACAGTTCATTACCACACTTTCTTATCGTTTTTAATTTAAAAAGTTAAGCTGTTTAAATTTGGACAAAGTAAAAGCGCTATAGCCATCTCGGTGGGATTGGCCTAGCAGCAGTTTGGAGGAAAAAACGCCTAAAGCTGCTTGCATAGACCTGACGAGTTACGCCTCCGAAGATGATTCGCAGCCGTGTGGGAAAAGCGTAGGAAAGGCCTCGAGTCATCGATGAGAAATAGCTTGACGGATTTTTACCCAAAGAGATGCCAGCCTTGAATTTTTGCTACTTTTTTTTCAAGAAAAAAGTAGGACTCCCGTCCGGATAGGACAGCATTGGACAAAGCAGGGGCATTTTTAGTAAATAAAATAAAAATTTTAAAATTTGATAGGGTCTTATAAATAGCATAATATAATAAGTGTAGAACGGCGCGAACAACACAATTGCGCCGTTTTCTTTTGCAAAATCTTCTTCGTCATTTCTGTTAACTGTTTATAATACCTAATGGTCTCAATTAAACAGCTAATTAACAGTATAATTAAAACTAAAAATACTTAGCTTTGCAGCGCAAAATAAATATGCTTACACTAACAGAGTTAAAATCTTTATTGGCTACGCCACAAAAAATAGTAATTACCACGCATCATAAGCCAGATGGCGATGCAATGGGGTCATCACTTGGCCTTTATAATTACCTCATTCAAAAGGGACATCATGTTAGCTTAGTTGCCCCAACAGATTATCCAGATTTTCTGCAATGGATGCCAAATAACGCCGAGGTACTTATTTATACAGATAAGAAAGAGGAAGCCACATCGCTAATTCAAGAGGCAGCGCTGGTGTTTTGTTTAGATTTTAATGCACTAAGCCGCATTAACGAACTTGGCGAAATAGTACGTGCCGCCGGTGCAAAAAAAATCATGATAGATCATCATCTGGATCCAGAAGATTTTGACGATTATAGGCATTGGGACATCAACGCCTGTGCAGCCGCCCAGTTGGTGTATGAATTTATTGTAAACCAGCTAGAAGATAAAGAAGGAATAAACAAAGATGTTGCGACTTGCCTTTACACAGGTATTATGACGGATTCTGGTTCTTTCCGTTTTCCGTTGGCAGGCGCAAATGTGTATCGTATTGCAGCAGATTTGATAGATTTTGGCGCAGAACATTGGAAAATCCATCAGTTGGTTTATGACAATTCTAGTGAAGACAGAATTAAGTTTTTAGGATATTGTCTGTCTAGCAAACTCGAAGTTTTAAAAGAGTTTAATACCGCCATTATATCGGTAACAAAAGAAGAACTTTCCAAATACCACAGTGCCACTGGAGATACAGAAGGTATTGTAAATTACGCGCTTTCTATTAATGGTATAAAGCTTGCGGCGTTTATAATAGAACGGCCAGATATGGTAAAATTATCTTTGCGTTCCACAGGAGATTTTCCTGCAAACGAGATTTGTAAAAAATACTTTAGCGGTGGCGGCCATCGCAATGCAGCAGGTGGCGCAATGGCCAAGCCATTAAAAGAGGTTATAGAGGTGTTTAAAAGTATTTTGCCAGACTATAAAACACAGCTTTTGGCATAAATAATTAGAAACTTATAAAAGAAAATAATAAAGACAGAAGTGCGAGCGTGCTTCTAATAAAACAAAATAAATGAAAATGAAAAAAGGATTAATTATTCTGTCTGTCGCAACCTTGGGGTTAGCCGCTTGTAATCAATTTAAAAAGGGCGAAGGCGATATGACCTACAAAATCTACAAGGACGAAAAAAAACCAAAAATTCAAGAAGGAGATTTTGTAAAGTTGAACGGCATTCAATCTGTAAAGACTAAAGATGGCAAGGATTCTATGATGGTAAACACGTATGATAATGAACGTCCGGCGTTTTTCCCAATTAGCAAGTCGATGTTTAAAGGAGATATGGTCTCTGCCTTAAAATTATTGGGTGAAGGCGATAGTGCGAGTTTTAAATTAAATTTAGATAGTATGGCCAAATATTCTGGTCAGCCTAAACCTACAAACGCAAAAGACAGCTTTGCGCTTTTTACCGTGAAAATAGAAAAGGTGTTGCACAAACAAGCCAATGAGGCAGATTCTGTTTTCGAGAAGAAAAAAAGAACGTTTTTTGAAGCTGAGTACAAAGATTTGATTGCCAAAAACAAAAAAAGCGAACAAGGTAAAATAGAAAAATACATCAAAGACAATAGTTTGAAAGTAGATTCTACTGCCGATGGCTTAAAATATGTAATTGAAAAACCAGGCGATAAGCAAAGAGCAGATTTGATAGATACCGTGGTTGTTGATTATACTGGCCAGTTTACCAACAAAAAAAGTGACGGTAAATTAAATGTTTTTGATACCTCTAACGCAAAAATCGCCAAAGAAGCTGGGATGTTTTCGCCTATGGCACAATATGCAGCTCGACCTTTGTTATTGGGTCAGTTAGCGCCAGGTTTCATAAAAGGTGTGGGATTAATTGGTGTTGGTGGAAAGATTAAGATTATTGTTCCATCTAAACTTGCTTATGGCGAAAACGGCGGTGGCCCGATAAATCCATATACTCCATTGGTATTTGATATAGAATTGCAAGGCATTAAGAAAGGCAACCCAAATGCGGTTCCACCTGCGCCACCAACAATGGCACCACAAATGCAAAGATAGTAAGAGCTTTATTTTAAAGTCCCGCGACAAAATCAAATGATTTTGTCGCGAGACTTTTTTTTTGTCAATTTTTTAGCAAAGCTTTCTAAAAGTGGTGCTAACCTTCCGGTTAATTAGGCTTGATGAGGTTTTGGCTTTTTAGTGCAGCAAGGGCATATTCTATCAGTTGTAAATGCTCATATTGGTGGCCATGCTGAACCTCTACGTTGATATATGGAATGTTGTTTAACGTGCCATAAATAGAGAGAGAGCCATCATTTTCTGCAAATTTAGATTGAAGCACCACATTTACATCTGCCTTTTTTAGATAATTAAAGAGTGCAACTTTGGTAACCAATAACATATCGTCTGGGTCCCAATGCGGACTGATGTACAAGGAATCTGTGGTGCTTGCCAATTCGCCTTCAGTTGCATAAGATTTTATTCCAAACGCACCATCGCTATTGTTGTGCAAGGTTAAAATATACCCGGTTCTAGCCGCATCGTAAAAAGATAGGATCTGTTTGCCTGCGGCGATGATTTTATCGGCAACTTCAACACTGCTATTGGGGTCCATTTTTAAGCGCGTTTTTACACCAATATCTGTATAAATGGCATTTGGGTCAATGTGGTAGGCATCATCCATATACATAAAATTGTAGTTTCTAATGCTGCCATACTGACTGTCGATGAGTTCGCCACCGCTCCAGCGGATGTATTCGAACGCTGCCTTTACGCCCGTGTCTTCATTATCGTGCACCACTAAAAACCTTACCCCATTTGGTTTGAAGCTGTACTTTACCAAATTGATGTTCAGGTTGCCGATTTTCATTTTTGAGGTATCAGTTTTCATGAATGGGAAAACAGGAGGAAACTGAGCGTTTGCAGCAAAGCCTATGAACAGGAAAAATAAAAAAATGGTTGCCTTAAACATAGAAGCGAATATAGTAGATTTTAATCTACGGTTTTAGGTTTTTATAAGCGACTGTGGATGCCCTTTATCGCCGTGCTTACAGATGAAGCGTCTCACTCGCTATATTCGATTTGCTAATTTTAAATGTGGGGCGTGTTTGCTTTGCGTCGACCTGCTAGTGAGATGTTTCGCTGTCCTCAACATGATGACTTCCATAGAAATGCGCCTTACTCGCTCGCACGCGTCATTTAGACGATAGGAGAAATCTCAAACGCTATTTCCAACACGCCATGCCAGAATTAGTTGTGAGGTCTTTCGCAGCGCTCGATATTTATCTCCGCTCTTTAGTCTTTGCTCTTTGTTCCTTGCTCCATTGAAACAAAAAAAAGCCGCCCTTGGGTTAAGGACGGCTTGCAATGATTGTTTTAATGTTTTTAGTCGAAAGACGATTCTATCTCATATTCTGCAACATCTTTATGGTCATAAGGTTCTACCATCAATTCTTCGATAGACTGGCCTTTTTTATTCATGCCAAAGTAGTCTAATATATTATCGAACCATTGGTACATTACCGGCACAATAATTAAGGTTAGGAACAGCGAGCTGGACAAGCCGCCGATAATTACCCAAGCCAAACCGTTTTTCCACTCCGCACCCGCGCCACTTGCCAAGGCAATTGGAAGCATACCAAAAATCATGGCAATGGTTGTCATTAAAATTGGCCGTAAACGCGCGTGGTTGGCTATAATTAGCGCGTCGTGTGTAGATTTCCCTTCCTTTTTCATCTGGTTGGTAAAATCGACCAAAATAATGGCGTTCTTCGCTACAAGACCAATTAACATAATTAGCCCGAGAATAGTAAAAATACCGAGGGAATTATTTGTTAAGGCCAAGGCAAGCAGGGCACCAATAACCGAAAGCGGGATGGAGAACATAACTACTAATGGATAAACAAAACTATCGTAAAGCATAACCATAATTAGGTAAACCAACACAATAGAAGACAAAAGTGCGATGCCGAGCGTGCCAAAACCTGCTGCCTGGTTTTCTTCATCGCCGCCCCAAGTATAACTAACGCCCGTGGGCGCTTTCATCTTTCCATTTTTCTCTAAAGCTTCTAATTGGCTACGAAAATCTGAAACTACGGTTCCGGTTGGACGGCCAATAGATTGTGCTTTAACAGTTACTGAGGTGCTCTTATTTTGGCGTTCTAGTTGCGATGGACCAGAATCTTCTCCAATAGCTGCAAATTGAGAGAGTTTTACTTGTTGGCCTGCGTTATTTATAAAAATTAGATTCCTAACATCATCAATATTCCGTCTATTAAAAGCTTCGTACTGTATGTTTATATCGTACTCGTACTCGCCACTTCTAAATTTACCATCGGTATTGCCACTAAAGGCAGTTTGCATGGTAGCACCCACTGTTTGTAAGTTTAAACCCAGTGCGGCCATTTTATCTCTGTCTACCCGTACGTTAATTTCGGGAGTACCTTTTTCCACCGAAAGTTCTACCTGTGCCGAACCCTTTACGCCTTCTAAAACTTTTTTGGCTCCTTCTGCATATTTTAAAACGCTATCTAATTCTGGCCCCATTACAACAAGTGCGATAGGTGCATTTTCTGCAATACCCAAAATGCTAATCGGTACAGTTTTTACTTTTGCGCCAACGAGATATTTGGATAGCTTCCGGCTTATTTTTGTAGAGTAGATTGCTTGGTCATCTACACGGTCCGCGCGAGGAACCAAGGTAACGTCGATTTCTGATTTATATGCTGTTGCTTGGGTTCCACCAAAATCTCCGGTAGCTTGGCCTACAGTAGTAATCAATTTTGTAATTTCTGGCTGTTTGGTCAAAAAAGCTTCTGCCTTTTGGGTTAGTAAATTGGTCTGCTCCAAAGAAGCGTCTTTTGGCAATTCTAGCTGTACCAAAAACTCGCCCTTATCTGTTTTCGGAAAAAATTCGGTGCCAATAAAACCTCCGCCCAACAAACCGCAAGAGCTAATTAACAATAAGAAAACCCCAATTAAGGTAATGGCTTTGTGGCCTAAGGCCCAAATTAATATGCTGGTAATCCAAGCGGTAAATTTCTTTAACTGCCTTTCGAACCATAAAATAAAGCGGCCAAAAATGTTTTTTCCCTCAATCTTGTTTAGTTTACCGAAGCGAGATGAAATTAATGGAACAATAGAGAAAGAGGCCACCAAAGACAGGAGTGTAGCAATGATTACCACCACACAAAACTGGCGCAAAATATTACTTACCAAACCAGTACTTACTGCAATTGGGAAGAACACCACCACAATTACAAAGGTTATAGAAACTACCGTAAAACCAATTTCACTAGTTGCATCATAGGCTGCACGCACTCGGTTTTTGCCCATTTCCATGTGTCGGTAAATGTTTTCTAACACCACAATGGCATCATCTACCAAAATACCAACCACTAGAGAGAGCCCCAAAAGCGACATTAAGTTTAGCGTGTAACCAAGCGCACTAATACCAATAAAGGTTGCAATGAGCGATGCGGGTATAGAAACCATTACAATAATGGCATTACGTATGCTGTGTAAAAAGAAGAGCATTACGAGTGCAACCAACACAATTGCTAACAATAAATCGTGTATTACGGCATCTGCAGATTCTAAAGTAAAGATAGAGCTGTCATTTACAATGTTAATTTTAAGGTCGTTTTTTTTATATTGCTTTATTAAAGTATCAACAACCGAATGCATTTGCTTACTTAAATCTACCGCGTTGGCATCGCTCTGCTTTATTACCTGCAATGCAATTGCACCTTGTCTGTTTATACGCGCTATTTTTTCTACATCTTTTTGAGAATCTTGCACATCGGCAACATCTTGAAGTCTTATCTGAGCGCCATTCTTATCGGTGGCAACCACCAAATTTCTAAGCTCTTCTACGCTTCTATATTTGCCCGACAAACGGATGAGGATGTCTTGATCTTTGGTTTTTACCGATCCAGTTGGAAAATCTAAGTTAGAACTTAAAATTGCCTGCTGTACTTGGATAACCGATAATCCATATCCTTGCAATTTATCTGCATTTAAACCAACGTTAATTTCTCTTTCTTGGCCACCAATTAAATTAATTTGGGCAACTCCATTTACTCTAGAAAGAACAGGAGAGATGCGTTTGTCTATTAAATCGTAAAAGGTTGCATCGTCCATTTTTGCAGAAGCACTCATGGTAATCACCGGCAAATCATCTAGCGAAAATTTGTTTAGCGATGGCGCTTTTACGTCAGTTGGAAGGTCTGCCAAAATTGCATTTATCTTACGCTGGGCATCATTTAATGCAATATCTACATTAGCGTTATCTGTTAGGGTAATGGTTACTACCGATAAACTTTCGTAAGAGACAGCGTTTAACTTTTTTATATTTTCTAGAGAAGATACCGCGTCTTCTATCTTTTTGGTTACGGTATTCTCCACTTCATTAGGCGATGCTCCCGGATAAATGGTTGCGATAGACACTACGTTGTTGGAGAATTTTGGCAACAGCTCGTAACTAAGCGAGAAGTAGCTTAACAAACCTAACAACGTAAGCGCCGTAAAGACCACTATAACCAGCGAAGGTCGCTTTATAGAAATTTCTGTTATTTTCATTTTATATTTTTTTGTATCGCAAAGTGATTTTAAAGCAGGTTTCAACCTGCGGCTGATGAAAATTATTTTACCGCCTCTATTTCAGCGCCTTCTGATAAATTGATCTGGCCACTGGTAATTACTGTTTCGCCTTCTTTCAATCCGTCAAGAATTTCTACCCGATCTCCCAAAATCCTACCTGCTACCACTTTACGTAATTGTGCTTTGTTTCCACTTACAACCACGTAAACCTGGTTGCTGCTTACACTACCTACAAATGCGCCACGCGGAATAGAAATTGTTGGGTCTTGTTTTGGGAACTTAAAAACGGCAGTACCATACATACCGGCTTTTAAAGTGTTCTTGTGGTTATTATCTACTTGGATTTCAATTGGGAAATTCAGACTATTATCTGCCAATGCTGCAATAAAAGTAATCTTTCCAGAAAAATCATCGCTCGGAAATACCGAAGATTTAATATCTACTTTATCGCCCATTTTTAAAAGCGCCACTTGGCTTTCATTTACATTTACATCTAACTTAAGTTTGCTTACATCTACCAATTGGAACAGTTGCGTTCCTTGGCCGGTAACAAAGGCGCCAACTTCTATGTATTTCTTGTTTACAATACCATCTATTGGAGATTTGATATTCGTATCGCTAACCCTACGCCGACTTGCTTGTAAGCGAAGTTTTGCAGTATTTGCGGTAAGTTTAGCTTGGTCTAATTGTTGTTGCGTAACGCCACCTGTGCTAAAGGAACTTTGATAGCGTTCTAAATCTTTAACTGCGTTTTGGTAGTTCGCTTGCGCCGTTTCTCTGTCGGTATTGATAATTTCTGCATCTACCTTTGCCAAAATTTGACCTTTTCTAACTCTAGATCCTTCTTTAACGTAAATGGCGGTAACTCTGCCCGGGTTTTCTGACAAAAAATTTAGCTCTTGATTTGGCTGAAAAGTACCGTTTGTACTAAAATCCAAATTTACAGCTTTCTTTTCTACTTTGGCAGTTCTAACTACAATTTTGCCACCACTTTGGGCAACAATAGCCGTTTTTGCGTTGTTCTTCTTTTTGTTGTTTGTTAGGATGAAATATATTCCTCCGGCAACTACAACCAATATTACAATTGTGGTAATAATTCTTTTCATGTCTATTGTGCTAGCGTTTTAATGTTTCCGTTCGATTTTATTAACTGTATTTCTGCAACCTTATAATTTAACAAAGCTTGCGTATAACTATTTTGCGCTTGGGTGAGCGAGTTTTCTGTGTCTAGCAAATCTGTAAGCGATGCCAAACCATTATTATAATTGTTCTGTGTGCTCTTATAAATTTCTTGAGCCAGATCTGCATTTTTCTTTTGAGCATTAATGGTGTTAAAGTTGTTTCTCAATTGAATTTTAGCATTCTCGTAAGCCAAATTCAATCCATTTGTAACTTCAAGTCTATCCTCATCGGCTTTTTTAATGTCTACGGTTGCTTGTCTAACCCTAGAACGAGTAGCGAAGCCATTAAAAATTGGAATTTTTAAAGATACTCCAATAGCAGACGCACCAAAAGCAATAGATCCGCTGCTTGCACCCAAATAATCAAATTTATCGTTTTGGGCTGCGTATGTATAGTTTGCCGATAATGATAAAGATGGATAATATTCTGCTATGTATGCTTTTCTTTGCAACACCAATAACTTTCTTCTAATGTCTTGAAGTTTTATTTCCGTTCTATTTGCAAGATTTATAGTGTCTTGGAATTCAGGAAGTGCTTTTACATCTGTAAGTTCAGATTCTGGCAAGTTTATTAAAGTAGTTACAGGCATGCCCATGCTATATTTCAATTGGTTTTCTAATTGAGTAATGGCATTAAGAGTTTGATCACGCTGCGTTTGTAAATTGGTAAGGTTAACGTTTATTCTATCTACATCTATCTTTCTTGCCAAACCGTTTGCATATTGGTTTTTAATAATTTTCCCTACTATGCCAACGTTTTTTATGTTGGTATCTAGTACATTAAGCTGCTGCCTAGTTACCAAAACTTGGTAATAATTGTTGGCAACCATTTCTATAATCTGCTCTTCGCTATAATTTGCGGTTAGTGCGTAATACTCTTCGCTAGATTTTGCAGCCTGCAAACCAGTAAAAACCTGTTGGTTAAATAATTGCTGCGATAATTGTACGCTTGCATTAGAGTTCCAAGGCTTACCCAGCCGAATGGCTTGATCGCCAAATACAATTTGCCCGATAATTGGATTGTAAGTTAAACCAGTATTGGCAGAAAGTTGCGGCAAAGCCTGCGCTCTAATCTCTTCTGTTTTGTAGCGTCCACCTTCTATATCTAGCTTTGCTTTGCGCACATTGGTGTTGTTTTGGAGCGCATAGTTTAGCGCATCTTTTAAGGTTAGTTGCTGTTGTGCTGCCACCAAATTAGGCAAAACAATGCATGCCATCAGCGTCAACAACAATTTTACCATCTTTATTCTAAGCATCATTTATTTTTGTTTTTGGGTTTTTATTTTATAAATTTTTGGGTTTTTCGAGGGTGCCTTTTAGTCGTTTTTTCTTAAAATTTGTTACAACGTATACATCTATTTAGGGCAATGTTATTTTTTCGCTTCCGCGGATGTTAACACCTCAGCCCGCGTGCAAAAATTGCCGAAAGCGCCTTTTGTTTATCTGCAACATCTTTAAGCATTTTTTTCTCGGGCATTATTTTTTTATGCCCTGCCATAATGCACATGTTGGTAAGGCCCATTAAGCTTTCTAAATAAAGCGATGCCAAATGCTGCATGTCATTCTCGTGTATTTCCCCTCTTAATTGTGCATTTTTAAAAATGTCGGCAAATAAATCAGCTTCTGTTTTTTTTAAAACATCCAAACTTTCTTTTACATCATCATCCCACATTAAATCTGGCACACCCTCAGAGATTTTTAGCATAAAATACTTTTCAAAAAAGCTATTTCGTACATCTATGCTGCCGAATAAAACAGTTTCTAAATTGTCGTTATCGTTAAGGTTTGTTCTAAGCATCGCAAAATAATCCTTAAACACCTTTTCTATAACACCAACTATTAGGCTTTTCTTATCAGGAAAATAATAGTATAAAGAAGGCTTAGAAACAGATAGGTCATCGGCAATGTCGTTCATAGTGGTTTTGTGTATCCCAAAATGGCTAAAACGCTTTATTGCGCCCTCAATAATCTGTTCTCTCTTTTTATCTGCCTCAGCCATTCATCTTACCTTTTTACTTTCTGACTATTTTAATATTTTGGTCAAAGATAATGAAAATTTGCAAAAACTAATCAATTGATTAGTTTTTTAGAAAAGCTGACTTTTTATTGACGAAGGAGCAAGGGGGAAAAAAGAAGTCGGAAGTCAGAGGTCGGTGGTCGGACAAAATCAGAGCATTCAGAAGTCAGTTCTCAGAAATCAGCTATTCTTGATGCAAAACTAATTTCCCTACCGACCAGTTGCTTGGCCATTTCGCTAGGTTCTGCTTCCTATGTAAAACGTACATGATTTTGCGCCTGTCCCGACTTCTTCGGGAAAAGGTCTCGCAACGAGGCAATCGATTTCAATTCTCATAACTCAAATCGGTTATAGCATTGAGAGTTCTCCTATCGAAATGACTGCGTGATGGCTAGGACGACGTGCTAAGAAATCTGAAATCATAAATCAGTCGATATGCAGCGAGAGGTCTCAAAAATTTATTTTACAGATGCGTTTCTTCGGACGAAATCATAGCTGCGGGTCAACCCGCAGCATATTAGAGAAAGGAGCCGCAAACTAGCCATTAGTATTGAGATTTCTCCTTTCTTTGTAAACGAAATTTCCGGCATAGCAGGCGGTCAAACCAAAAACTATATATTTGCGTTACACTTACAAGCATGGAAACTGTTATAGACATTCTTATTGTGTTGTGCACCATCGTTGTGATGGAAAGCTTGTCGTGGGCAATGCACAAATTTCTTTTTCATGGTCCGCTTTGGTTTATCCATAAAACTCATCATCGCGCAAAGCATAGTTTTTTTGAGTGGAACGATGTTTTTTCAGTATTTTTCGCAGCGCTCTCCCTCTATCTAATGTTTATAGACAGAACGGCGCTTGGTTATAAGTTTTTTATTGGCGTTGGCATTTCGGTTTACGGGATTATTTATTTTGTGGTGCATGATTGGTTTGTGCATCAACGATTTAAAGCGTTTAAATCTAAGAACAGCTATTTAACCAAAGTAAGAAAAGCACACAAAATTCATCATAAAAGTATGGAGAAGGAACATGGTATAGCTTTTGGGTTGTTGTATGCAAGTAGCGCTGTTTTTAAAAGGCAAGAAAAGCCCGTATAAGTTGGCTTTTTTTAAGGTAAACTAAAACGGAATGATGTAGAATTATAGCATGATATTATGGTAAATATGGAAAGAAATCAGTTTTATTTTGTGCTTTTATTAGCTATATCCTTGTTTTCTTGTGGCAAGAAGACAGCTAAAGAACGCGCCATAGATTTGGTTAAAAATAGCCATCAAAACACCGATGCAACACTTAATTTCGATGCAGCTGAGCTAGACAGCCTTTACAACATCTCTCCACAGGCTTATGCAGATAGCGTACAAAAAGCTAAAATATTAGATCTACAACTTGCAGAACTAGAGGGACAGATCGAGCATTTGCCACAGTCAGCATCAGATAGTGTGGGCAGAATTAGCGCTGCTTTAACAAAACAGCGTTATGGTTTATTAGATCTCGAAAAAGAAAAACCCAAATTTATTGGTTGGAAGTTAGTGGGCGTAACGGAACAGGGAAGTGAATCAAAAATTTTAAGTTTCAATTTCGATAAGGCAATTACCAAACTGCTTAAGTAGCGTGTTCCGATTACCCTCAATAGCATTAATTTAGTAGTTTTGTGGCTAAATATCTTTTTTCAACATGCTGCAAATTCAACATAACATTTCCTTAAAAACGTACAACACGTTTGGTGTAGAAGCAAAGGCTACATCTTTTGTTGAGTTATTTAACGAGGCAGATTTGCATGAGCTCTTTAGTAGTGATGTTTTAAAACAAGAGCGGTTTTTAATTCTTGGCGGGGGCAGCAATATGCTTTTTACAAAAGATTTTAAAGGTCTTGTTGTTAAAATTAGCATGACGGGAATAGGAGCGAAAACAGCGGGCGACCATGTTTTTGTAACTGCGGGCGCGGGCGAGGTATGGAACGATTTGGTAACTTATTGTGTAAAAAATGGCTTTGCTGGTTTGGAGAACCTAACACTAATTCCGGGTACGGTAGGTGCTTCGCCAGTACAAAATATTGGCGCGTATGGTGTAGAACTTAAAGATGTGTTTTCTAGTTGTAGCGCCTTTGAGCTTGCAACAGGTAAAACTAAAATCTTTAATTACGAAGATTGCCAGTTCGATTATCGTGAGAGTATTTTTAAAGGCGCGTTAAAGGGAAAGTTTATCATTACTTCGGTCACTTTTAAATTATCTGCAGAAGCGAAAATAAACACTTCGTATGGTGCGATAGAAAGCGAATTGGAACGGCGGAAAATAAATCAACCGACTATTTTAGACGTTTCTGCTGCAGTGGCGCACATTAGGGTAAGTAAATTGCCCGATCCATCTACCATTGGCAATGCGGGCAGTTTTTTTAAAAATCCAATTATAGGCAAGGATACCTTCAACTTAATTTTGGCCAATCACCCAAGTATTGTGGCATACCCAATGCCCGATGAACGTATAAAGCTTGCCGCCGGATGGCTGATAGAACAATGCGGCTTTAAGGGGAAAATTGTTGGAAATACCGGTAGTTGGAAAAATCAAGCCTTGGTATTGGTTAACCATGGTGGTGCCAGCGGTACAGAAATTTACGATTATTCGCAACAAATTGTAGACAGTGTACACACTAAGTTTGGAGTAACTTTAAGTAGGGAAGTAAATATATTGTGACCGATATGGTCTTAATGCGTTTTCTAACACGAATGTTTACAGAATTGTTTTTTTTGGTATTAAAATTGTTTTGTTAAAGGTGCAAAAAGATGAAAATCTTTTAAACACCTAAAGCAGTAAAACCATGACAAAATTCGAATTCAGCAACCTTGTAAATTATCACTCTGTATCATTAAGGTCTTACGCATTAAACTTTACTAAAAATGGCGAAGATGCCAACGACTTGGTTCAAGATACCATGCTTAAGGCCATCACTTATTTTAACAAATTTAAAGAAGGAACCAATTTAAAGGGGTGGTTGTTTACCATAATGAAGAATACCTTCATAAATAACTACCGCAGAATGGTTAAAACAAATACGCTTATTACGCAAAGCGAAGATATTTCGTCTGCAAACTTACATTTTAGCTCTAGTAAAAACGCTGCTGAAGGTAAATTTGTTATGGGTGATATTCGCAAAGCTTTAGATCAACTTCCAAAGGACTATTACGTGCCTTTTATCAAATATTTTGAAGGTTATAAGTACCACGAGATTGCAGAAAACCTAAAAATCCCAATTGGCACGGTAAAGACAAGAATTCATGTTGCAAGGGGAATTTTAAAAAAATATTTAAAAACTTATGCTAAGCCAGTGCCGGTTGCAGAAGTTGCTTAACTCTAAAGTTATATATTTGGTTAGCCCAGGTTTTTTAACCTGGGTTTTTTTGCTTTTTTTCTAACCGTCTAACCGTCTAACCATCTAACCATCTAACCGTCTAACCGTCTAACCATCTAACCGTCTAACCATCTAACCACCTAACCATCTCACCAACTAACCCAGTAATACTAAAATGCTTCTGCCAAACTAATGTATAGGCCACTTTGTCTTTTTTCGGCTGGTCTTTTTTCGCCAATGCCATAGTCTATCCGAATACTCAAGCCTTTCGCTGGGTCGAAGAAATAACGCAGACCGCCACCTAAGTTAGGTTTAAAATTATCTACAGAAAATTCGCTTATTCCCCAAACTGTACCGGCGCCTGCAAAAATTACCGCTCCAAACCTATTGTTGTATCTATAGCGCAACTCTGCTTGCAAGGCTAAGAGGTTTTTGTCGCGGTAGCGCCCAGAATAATAGCCACGCATAATCTCATCATTACCCAGTTGCGGCAGCAGATAAAAAGGTGTATTTTGGCTAAGCACGTTGTTGTAAATGCCTTGTGCGCCCAAAACGAACCTGTTTCCCAAACGCCAAAAATTTCTAAGATTTAGTCCGATTTTGCTGCCTTCGAAATTCTGACCGCCAAAAACATTGGGCGCATATTGATAAGTTACCCTACCAAAAAAACCTTTTGTTGGATAGTTATTGCTGTTCCGTGTATCATAACTTTGAGAAAGACCAACATACAATACGTGGCCGCCATCTTTATCTAAAATATTTTTGCCCGAGTCTAGAATGCCGCCAGGATTTTTATCGTCGAAAGCATAATCCTCAAAACCAACTGATACACCAGTATAGGCGTTTTTTGCAGTGTTTTTTTCTAGATCGAAGTTTAATTTAATGAGTTGTTGTATTAGCTTATCTTCATCGGCAGCCTTGGTGTTGTTGCCCAGACCATAAAAGCTAAAAGGGAGTTTTTTAAACCTAATTTCTTCTAAAATATGGTAGCGGTTGCCTTTTGTCCAAACATCACCAAACAAACTAAAATTATAGCTTCGTTTGGTTGAGTAGGTTGCCGTGGTAGAAAAATTAGAACTTCGGTTGGTGGTATCCTTTCTATCTATATAAAAGGAATAAATGGCACCAACTCCAAACTGTAGTCCGGTTTCTTGCGAATAGCCAAAAGAAGGCACAGGTAGAAAGCTGGCACTTCGGGTGGTATCTTTTTGGTTTGAAAGTAACTTTTTAATCAACTTCATCTGTGCGAAGATTGGGGTTGACATAAAAAGTACAGCGCCAAACAATAGAATCTTTTTCATGGTGTGCAAAATAAAGCAATAATTTCTTATGCTGCACAAAGTATATGCTCTGAGATACGATTAAGACAAATGCAATTTCCTTAAAGGCGCCAGACGATTTTATTAGCACAGATTCAACCTAGTTTTTATTGGTTAGCAATGTTGCCATTGCAGTTTTTCATTCTTTAGTCTTCCTATTTGGCAAAAAACCGCTAATTTTGGGCAAACTATAAAAATAATTAAGCATGAGCAATAGAGGACCAATCTCTCAATTTATGGAGCAAAATTATCTCCATTTTAATGCTGCCGCGATGATGGATGCTGCAAAGGGATATGAAACACACCTAGATGAAGGTGGTAAAATGATGATTACACTTGCGGGCGCCATGAGTACAGCAGAGTTGGGTATTTCGCTTGCAGAAATGATAAGGCAAGATAAAGTATCTATCATTTCTTGTACAGGTGCTAATTTAGAGGAAGACATTATGAATCTTGTTGCACACTCGCATTATAAACGAGTGCCCAACTATAGAGATCTTTCACCTCAAGAAGAATGGGATTTGTTAGAAAATCATTACAACAGAGTAACCGATACCTGTATTCCAGAAGAAGAAGCATTCCGCAGGTTGCAAAAACACATTCAAAAGATTTGGAAAGATGCCGAAACTGTTGACGAACGGTATTTCCCACATGAATACATGTACAAAATGTTATTGAGTGGCGTGTTGGAGCAGTATTATGAGATAGACCCTAAAAATTCTTGGATGCTTGCCGCTGCAGAAAAAAATCTACCTATTGTGGTGCCAGGATGGGAAGATAGCACCATGGGCAATATTTTTGCAAGCTATGTAATGAAGAAAGAGTTGCAGGCAAGTACTGTAAAAAACGGAATTGAGTACATGGGCTATCTAGCCGATTGGTATATTAAGAATAGCGGAGGCAAGGGAATTGGCTTTTTCCAAATTGGCGGCGGTATTGCGGGCGACTTTCCAATTTGCGTAGTGCCAATGCTTTATCAAGATATGGAAATGGAGAATATACCTTTTTGGAGCTATTTCTGCCAAATATCAGATTCTACAACTTCTTACGGTTCTTATTCTGGCGCAGTACCCAATGAAAAGATAACTTGGGGTAAATTAGACATTCATACCCCAAAATTTATAGTAGAGAGCGATGCAACAATTGTGGCTCCGTTAATGTTTGCTTGGATTCTTAAACAATAGTTTATAGCAATTGTATGTCGGTAAATTAACGGTTGCATCAGCCCACAAAATCCGTTCTAAAGAATTGATATTGTTAATAAAAGTATTTACCGGGTATAAGCAAGAATTGGCAAAAATTAAAGCAGCTCAATATTTTTTACCATTGATGTCGATTTTATCCCGCTTAAATAGATGCCACAAACTACGGTTTTGTGCACTGATTAGCCGGAATCAATATTTGTTTAGAATGATTATAAATTGTATCTCAAGTCAGTATTTTGTCATGGAATTATTAATAAGTTATACTTTTGTGGAAGTTTTAAGAGCAGAAATTACTTTTAAGATTGATTTAAGTAGCAAATAAAAATAAATTAAGTATAAAGTGTTCATTATGAGAGATATCTCGATGATTTTTAAAAGCCTTTACAAGTCTGCGTTTGTTTTAGCGGCATTAGCGGTTTTTGCGGCCTCTACCGCAAATGCGCAAGATGCTAAAGAAGGCAGGACATTGTTTAAAGCAAAATGTACTGCATGTCATGCATTAGATACAAAGGTTATCGGGCCTGCACTTACGGGTGTAAGCGATAGGCATCCAGAAGCTTTTTTGTTAAAGTGGATTCCAAACTCACAAGGTCTTGTTAAATCTGGCGATGCTGCTGCGGTTAAACTTTTTGAGGCAAATGGAAAAATACCGATGACTTCTTTCCCAGAATTGGATGAAGCAAAGGTAAAAGACATTTTAGCCTACATAAAACAAGGTGAGCCGAAACCTGCAGCTGGTGCTGCTGGCGCTGGTGCTACTGCTGCCGCAGATGAAGGTATTTCTAGTTTATCTCTAGCAGGAATTGTCGCTATTATTTTGGTAGCCATCTCGGTATTGGTAATATTGGGCAGAGCGGTTAAAATGCTAGAACGCCTTATTTTACAGAAACAGGGTATAGAAGTAGAAGAAAGCATTCCGTTAAAAGTGGGCGTGCGCAAAATGTTTAAGAACAAGAAATTTGTAATGTTCTTTATTTTGTGTGTAATTATTTTCCTCGGTTCTTGGGGATGGATGGGCATGTGGGAAACTGGTATTCATCAAGGTTATCAACCTGTTCAACCCATAAAATTCTCGCATGAGCTACATGCTGGAATCAATCAAATCGATTGTCAGTATTGCCACTCTGGTGCCTGGAAATCTAAAAACGCAACAATACCTTCATTAAATATATGTATGAATTGCCATAAGGCGGTACAAGCAACAGAAAAATACGACGGTCAAATTTCGCCAGAAATTAAGAAGATATATAGCGCTTTAGGTTATGATCCAGAAACGCGTACTTACGATAAGAGCAAGGAAAAACCAATGGAATGGGTAAGGGTGCACAACCTGCCCGATTTTGCGTATTTTAACCACTCTCAACACGTTGTGGTAGCAGAACAGGCTATTCGTAAAGCGAAGGGTTTACAGCCAACCGAGCCAGTTTGTTTTGCTTGTCACGGCCAAGTAAATACGATGGAAGAAATCTATCAAGCTTCTCCATTGACGATGAAATGGTGTATAAACTGCCACAGGGAAACAGATATTTCTGGCCAAAAGAATAATGCCTTTTATACCAAATTGATAGAAGCGCACGATAAGATTAAAAAAGGCGAGAAAATTACCCCCGCATTATTGGGTGGAATTGAGTGTGGCAAGTGTCACTATTAACAAGAAATTTAGTAACGATCGAATAAACAGTAACGAAGCTTAAATGGAAAGCAATAAAAAATACTGGAAAGGCCTGGAAGAATATCACAATACTCCAGAATTTGTTAACGAGAACAAAAGCGAGTTTGCTGAGCCTATTCCAATAGAAGATGTTTTAAACGAAGTAGGATTAAGTACGGTTACACCACGTAGGGATTTTCTAAAGGCATTGGGATTTGGTCTAGGAGCTGTTACATTGGCTGCCTGCCAATCTACACCTGTACATAAATCGATTCCCTATTTAATTAAGCCAGAAGAAGTTACGCCAGGCGTTGCAAATTACTATACCTCTAGTTATAAAGGGAAAAGTGTTTTGGTTAAAACCAGAGAAGGTAGGCCAATTAAAATAGAACACAATCCAAGTGTGGGCGACTACGCCTGGGGATCTGATTCAGCTGCGCAGGCTTCTGTGTTAGATTTATATGATGTTTCTAAGCTTCGTTATCCTCTATTAAATAAGGCAGAGGCAAATTGGGAAGCAATTGATAAGTATGTTACTTCCGAGCTTTCAAAAGCACAAGCTTCTGGTAAAAAGATTCGTATTGTTTCTTCTAGTATCAGTAGTCCATCTACCTTAGATGTAATGAGCGAGTTTGTAGCGAAGTATCCTGCTGCAAAAGTGGTTCAATATGATCCGGTTTCTTATTCAGGAATTATTCAGGCCAACCAAAACAGCTTTGGCAAGGCGGTTGTACCTAAATACAATTTTAACAAGGCAGACCTAATTATTAGTTTCGGAGCAGATTTCTTAGGTTCTTGGTTAAGCGGCGAAGAATTTACCGCTCAATATGTTTCTAACAGAAATCAAAAATCGTTAGACAATAAAAAAATGAGTCGCCATTTTCAGTTTGAAACTGGCATGAGCTTAACAGGCTCTAACGCTGATACACGTATTCCGATTAAGCCTTCAGAACAAGGTCCGGCGTTAATTGCGCTATATAACGCAGTAAGTGGTGGTAGCGCGGCAGGTGGTTCATTATCAAACAAAAAAGCAGCTACCGCAATTGGGCTGTTGGCATTAGAACTGCAAAAAGCAAAAGGCAAAGCCTTGGTTGTTTGCGGAAGCAACGATGTAGCTTCGCAAACATTGGTTAATGCCATTAATGCAGCTATAGGTAGCTATGGCGCCACAATAGACTTAGACAATCCTTGCAAATTATACGGAAGTAACGATGTAGAGTTTGGCCAACTTATAGGCGAAATGAGCCGCGGCGAGGTGGGAATGGTATTTTTCTTAAATGCAAATCCTGTTTATGATTTTGCAGGTAACAAGCCTTTTGAAGATGCGTTGAAGAATGTGCCAGCAAAGGTTTCTTTTGCGGATCGTGCAGATGAAACAGCTTCTTTATGTGATGCAGTTGCCATCAATAGAAATTATTTAGAATCGTGGGGAGATGCAAGCGCTTACGATGGCATGTATTCTATCGTTCAGCCAACCATTAACCCTGTATTTAACAGCAGACAAGCAGAAGAAAGCTTATTGGTATGGGCTGCTCATCCTATAAAAACCTATTATGATTATGTTCGCAACAATTGGGAAACTAAAATTTTGCCTACAGCAGGAATTAAATGGGATGATCTTTTAGATAAAGGTATCGTTTCTTCGCCTGCAAAGGCGGCGGGAACTTACACGTTTAGTGGAAATGTACCCGCAGCGGTTAGCACAATTTCTGCAGCTAGCAAGGCTTTAGATAAAGACATTCAAATTCAACTTTACAGCAGTGTAAACATTGGCGACGGAAAACATGCAAACAATGCATTTTTGCAAGAGTTGCCAGATCCAGTATCAAAAGTTACTTGGGATAATTTCTTAGCAATATCGCCAAAAACTGCTGTCAAACTTAACATTAACCAATTCGACGTTGTTACCGTTAAAGGTTCTAACGGTTATTCAATCGATCTTCCTGTACTGGTTCAGCCAGGTCAGGCTCAAGATACAGCATCTATTGCTTTAGGCTACGGCCGTAAGAAAGCTGGTAAAGTAGGCGATGGGGTTGGGCAGAATGCCTATCCATTCGTTTCATTTGCAAACGGAAGTATGCAATATTTTACAACAGCTACCATAAGTGGTTCTAATGGGCATTATGAGTTGGCACAAACTCAAACACACCATTCTTACGAGGGTCGTAACATTATTCAGGAAGCTACTTTTGCAGAATATGTAAAAGATCCTACAGCTGGAAGCGAAAAGAGCGAAGAAGGCCATAAGGTTTATGATCTTTGGAATAAATACGAGCAACTTGGCACTAGCTGGGTAATGGCAATAGATTTAAATGCTTGTACGGGTTGTGGTACTTGCGTAGTTGCCTGTAGCGTAGAAAATAACATTCCTGTGGTTGGTAGAGATGAAGTTCGCCGCCGTAGAGAAATGCATTGGATTCGCATAGATAGATATTATAGCTACGAAAATGATGGTAAAGAAATTACCAAAGAACGCGAGCTTGATGATTTAGATAAACTAGATAATGTATCCGTTATCTATCAACCAATGCTTTGTCAACATTGTGATCATGCCCCTTGCGAAACTGTTTGCCCGGTATTGGCTACAGTACACTCGTCTGACGGTTTAAACCACATGGCTTACAACCGCTGCGTAGGTACACGTTATTGTGCAAACAACTGTCCGTACAAAGTGCGTAGGTTCAACTGGTTTAACTATTGGAATGATTCTCGTTTTGATAACTATATGAACAACGAGTTTACACAATTGGTTTTAAATCCAGATGTTACCACACGTTCTCGTGGTGTAATGGAGAAATGTTCAATGTGTATCCAACGTATTCAAGCCGGAAAGTTAGAAGCCAAAATAGAAAGAAGACCATTGAAAGATGGAGATATTAAAACTGCTTGCCAACAGGCTTGTCCAGCAAATGCCATTATAATGGGAGATGGAAATAATCCAAACTCAGAAGTTTCTAAAGCTTTGAGATCTGAGCGCACCTACTACGTTTTGGAAGAATTGGGAACTAAACCTGGTGTTGGCTATATGACAAAGATTAGGAACAAAGGTGGTGAAACGGTAACAGTTTAAGCGAAATTCAGAAATTACAAATTATGTCAGGACATAACGAATCATTACTTAGAGAGCCTTTAATTACTGGCGAAAACATTACGTATGCAAAAATTACGAATGATATTTTAGCGCCAGTAGAAAACAAGCCCAATAAGGCCTGGTGGATAGGTTTTACTTTTGCGTCGCTTGGTGCGACACTTTGGGTGGTTTGCGTAAGCTACACCTTTTGGACAGGGATTGGTGCTTGGGGACTAAACAAAACAGTAGGTTGGGCTTGGGATATTACTGGCTTCGTTTGGTGGGTTGGTATAGGTCACGCAGGAACACTTATCTCTGCCGTATTATTACTGTTCCGCCAAAACTGGCGTAACTCTATTAACAGATCTGCAGAAGCAATGACAATTTTTGCGGTAATTTGTGCCGCTACCTACGTAGTATCACACATGGGAAGACCATGGTTGGCTTATTGGGTGTTGCCTTTGCCAAATCAGTTTGGCTCCCTATGGGTAAACTTTAACTCGCCCTTAGTGTGGGATATGTTTGCCATCTCTACTTACTTTTCGGTTTCCCTATTGTTTTGGTATACTGGTTTATTGCCAGATATTGCAGCAATTAGAGATCGCGGAACAGGCTGGAGAAGAAAAGTATACTCTATTTTCTCTTTTGGATGGACTGGAAGCGTAAAGACTTGGCAACGTTTTGAAGCGGTATCGTTAATTCTTGCCGGTATAGCAACTCCCTTAGTGCTTTCGGTACACACAATTGTATCTATGGATTTTGCAACTTCCTTAATTCCAGGATGGCACACTACTATTTTCCCACCTTATTTTGTTGCAGGTGCAATCTTTTCTGGCTTTGCCATGGTACAAACTTTATTGTTGGTAACTAGAAAGGTAATGGGATTAGAGAATTACATTACCATGTTTCACATAGAATCTATGAATAAGATCATCTTATTAACGGGATCTATTGTTGGTGTGGCGTATTTAACTGAGTTTTTTATTGCTTATTATTCTGGTAACGAATATGAACAGTATACTTTCTTAAATAGGTTTATAGGGCCATATTGGTGGGCAGGTTGTATGATGTACGGTTGTAACGTTCTAATGACCCAGTTGATGTGGTTTAAAAAAGTACGAACGAATATTCCATTGTCTTGGGTACTATCTATTGTAGTGAATATAGGGATGTGGTTCGAGCGCTTCGTAATTATCGTTTTATCATTACACCGAGATTTTCTTCCTTCCAGTTGGGCAATGTTTTACCCAACTTGGGTAGATATGGGTGTGTTTATTGGCTCAATCGGTTTGTTTTTTACTTTGTTCCTATTGTTTTTAAGGGTATTGCCATCTATAGCGATTGCCGAGGTAAAATTATTGTTGAAAACAGCTAGTGAGCAATCTAAAATGAAGTTGATTGCAGAAGGACATCAAAAACCAGAGGAAGTAAAAGAATATGTAGAATCTCTACAGAAATTTGACAGTGTTAATCAAAAACAATACGCAAAAATATAACAATGAGTGATATCAAATATATTTTAGGCAGTTTCGGCGATCCAGACGAAATGATGCACGGGATAGACAAGCTTCAAGAGAACAACATCAAAATCTTTGATGTATATACTCCGATTCCTATACACGGAATTGAAGATAAATTAGGTGTTAAGCGTTCGAGAATAGATGTTGCAGCTTTTTGCTTTGGCATAACAGGTACAGCAGCCGGATTTGGTTTAATTTATTTTTGTTCTGTGATGGACTGGAGAATGAATATTGGAGGTAAGCCAACTTTTGTATTGCCAGATTTTATTCCAATTATGTTCGAACTAACAGTACTGTTTTGTGCTTTTGGTATGGTACTTACCTATTATGCCTCTACACACCTGTTTCCAGGTCGTGCACCAAGGGTAATGGATTTGCGAGCAACTGACGATCGCTTTGTAGTGGCAATTGATGCGCGCGAAAATACAGCGCATGATGTTATTGATGGATTATTAAAAAATGCTGGTGCTTTAGAAGTAAAGTACAATGAAAGGAAGTACGTGAGCTATGAATAGGAATTTAACTTTATACACCATATTTTTTGTAGCAGTTGTTGCGCTTGCGTTCTCTGCTTGCAAAGACAAGCGGAGCACGGGGCTAGAGTATGCACGTAATATGTACGATCCGATTGCGCTAAACCCGGATCAAAAGATCTCTACTACCAACCCAGATTTGAAGAGCTTTAATGGGCAGGCAGCACAGATGCCACCGGCACATACAAAACCTATAGGCTTTAAGGTATATGATGAATACACCAATGACCAGGCTGGTTATGAATCAGCAGGAGCCGAAATGGTAAACCCGCTTCCGGCAGATAGCGTTACCTTGGCAGAGGGGCAACATCTCTTTACCGTTTTCTGTTCTCCATGTCATGGCGATAAGGGAGATGGCCAAGGGCATTTGGTTAAAATTGAAAAGTTTAATGGAGTTCCATCCTATTTCGAAGGCAGTTCGTCTAGGGGAGGTTTGATGGCTGATCTTACCGCAGGCAAGATTTACCACACCATTACTTATGGTTTAAATAATATGGGTTCTCATGCTTCGCAAATTTCTCCAACAGATCGTTGGAAAGTGGTAGAATGGGTTGAACATTTACAAAAAGCAAAAGGACAATAAGAAAATAATATATTATAGATGGGAACTCACGATATAAATTTTAGTGAACAGTTTGAGTTTACAGGGAAAGTAAAAATCCTCAGTATAGTCGGTATTATTATCGGTGTAGCAGCTGTGGCTTATGGCTTTTTCGGTAGCAACGAAATTATGCACGAGGAACGCACTTTCGCCAACCTGTTGCTTATGGCATATTATTTTGCATGTGTATGCATGTCTGCCACGTTTTTTTTAGCAATACAATATGTTGCTCAGGCCGGCTGGTCTACCGCAATTTTACGTGTGCCGCAAGCCATGGCTAGAACTTTGCCTATTGCCTCTATCATTCTTTTGGTTATAATAGGTGCGGGGCTATACACCCACGGTCTTTATCATCATTGGCATGCAGACGGAATTACAGATCCAGGCAGTCCAAACTTCGACGCGATTATTAAAGGCAAGTCTGGTTATTTAAACGTTCCTTTTTTTATGAGTAGGGAAATAGTTTTGCTGGGTTTATATTGTATGTTTTCTTGGTTGCTTGCAAAATACTCGTATAATGAAGATTTAGCCGGCGGACTAGCCAATTACAATAAGAGCTTTAAAGTATCTGTTATCTTCCTGGTTGTTTATGGCTTTACCAGTCCTATATTTTCATTCGATACAATTATGTCTTTAGAGGCACATTGGTTTTCTACTATGTTTGGTTGGTACAACTTTGCTGCCATGTGGGTAAGTAGTTTGGCTGTAATAGCTGTAGTGGTTATTCTACTCAGAAGAGCAGGGTATATGCCATGGGTAAATAATAGTCATTTACACAATTTAGGCCAATTTATCTTCGGGTTTTCGATTTTTTGGACTTACACTTGGTTCGCACAATTTTTATTAACTTATTACGCAAATATTCCAGAAGAGTCGGTTTATTTTTTCAAGCGATTTGAATACTATGAGTTTTGGTTTTACTTAAATCTAATCCTTAACTTTTTAGCGCCAGTATTACTGTTGATGGATAGGGATAACAAAAGAACTGATATAAAGCTTTTGGCAGTCTCAATATTAGTTTTAATCGGTCACTGGGTAGATTATTATCAAATGATTATGCCAGGAGCAGTTAAAGACGGGTACGCCGGCCTAGGGATTTTAGAAATAGGTACTGCTATTGGTTTTGTAGGAATATTTACCTTTACAGTTTTAACTGCATTGGGGAAAAAGCCATTGGTAGCGAAGAATCACCCACTATTACAGGAGAGTTTGCACCACCAGCTTTAATTGGGCTGCAGTTTAGTATAATTAATAGCGTAGAAATACATATACCACTTAATAAAATGAGTATTAAAAAGTTTATCAAAATAAAAGCTGCCGTTGTTCTGGCCGTATTGTTTACGCTTTTTTCTAGCGTAGAAGCTTTTGCGCAAGATGCAGCTGTTACCGCCGCACCAAAGGTAGATATGGGCGAGGTATATAAATCAGTGATTTATTATATACTGATTTTTTTCTCCCTATGTCTTTTCATTGCCATTATAGGTAAATCTATAAGGGTTTATGAACTAAGTAGAGAAGCGCAGGGAAAACCAGTTGGAATAAATTGGAATCGAATAAATGGAATGTTGTTTGCCCTTGCCCTTGTATTTGGATTGTATGGCCTTTACTGGGAATATACGGTTCACGGCGCACAAATTTTGCCCGCCGCGTCATCCATTCACGGCAAACGCATAGATGATATGTTTGATTTTACCATGGTTTTAACCACGATCGTATTGGTAATTACGCATATATTGCTTTTTGGCTTCTCTTTTATCTATAGATATTCTGATAAGAGACGTGCTTATTATTATCCACATAATAACACCGTAGAGAAAATTTGGACCATTATTCCTGCGTTGGTTTTAACAGGTATGGTGTTGATGGGCTTTTTAACTTGGAGGTCTATTTTTAATAAGCCAGATGATCCAAACCATAAACCGCTACAAATAGAAATTACTTCTGAGCAGTTTAAATGGGACCTTCGTTATCCTGGTGCAGACGGAATAGTTGGTAAAAAGAATTTCAAGCTTACCACCGCAAGCAATGGATTAGGTATAGATTTCAGCGATTTAAAGTCGAGAGACGATTTATTGGCGGATGAAATGGTCATTCCAGTTAATAAGCCGGTTAAATTACTTCTTAGAAGTAAGGACGTTATTCACAGTTTTTATATGCCACAATTTAGGGTGCAGTTAAATACTGTTCCTGGAATGACTACGGTGTTTGAATTTACGCCGACCGAAACGACGGCAGAGATGCAACAAAAAATGAACGATCCCAATTTTAAATTTTTGTTTTATTGCAACAAAATTTGTGGATCTGGTCACTATAACATGCAAAAGGTTGTTCGCGTTGTGTCCGAAAAGGAATATCAAGAATGGGTTGCGAAGCAACCAACGTATCTTAACGATGATTTAAGAAAAGATTTCAATTTGCCAATACCGATATCCGCTCCTAAAGCAGTTTCAGATACGGCAGCTAAAGATTCATCAAAGGTGAATACAAGCGCCATGGCAATGATTAAAAAATAATTGGAAAGCACTAGAAATATGTCAACAATAGCATTAAAACACCAAGCAGCACACGATCATGCAGATCATGGGCATCATAAAGAAAGCTTAATTACCAAGTATATCTTTAGCCAAGATCATAAGATGATTGCAAAGCAATTTCTTATAACAGGTATTATTATGGCAGTTATTGCCATGGGATTATCAATTTTGTTTCGTATCCAGTTGGCCTGGCCTGATAAAAATTTTCCATTTTTGGAGACATTTTTGGGCAAATGGGCTGAAGGAGGGCGCATAAAACCAGATTTTTATTTGGCTTTGGTTACCATCCACGGAACGATTATGATCTTCTTTGTATTAACCGCTGGTTTAAGTGGAACTTTTAGCAACTTGCTTATTCCTTTACAAATTGGAACTAGAGATATGGCGTCGCCATTTTTAAACATGCTGTCTTATTGGTTCTTCTTTACAGCTTGTGTGGTGATGATGTCCTCATTTTTTATTCAGACCGGACCTGCTTCTGGCGGCTGGACAGTTTATCCACCATTGTCTGCCATACCCATGGCCATTCCTGGCTCTGGTTTAGGGATGACGTTATGGTTAATTAGTATGATTCTTTTCGTAGCATCACAATTAATGGGAGGTATCAACTACGTAACTACTATTTTGAACATGCGTACCAAAGGAATGGATTTATGGAAAATGCCACTAACTATTTGGTCGTTCTTTTTAACTGCAACTTTAGGCATTCTATCTTTTCCAGTATTGGTTGCAGGAGTAGTGTTGTTAATATTTGATAGAAGTTTTGGAACGAGTTTTTACCTGTCGGATATTGTAATGGGTACCACAATTCTTCCAAACGAAGGGGGTTCACCTATTCTTTGGCAACACCTTTTTTGGTTTTTAGGTCACCCAGAGGTATATATCGTTATTATGCCAGCAATGGGTATCGCTTCAGAAGTGATGTCTGTAAACTCCCGTAAGCCTATTTTTGGGTACCACGCAATGGTTTACTCTTTAGTTGGAATTACCTTGCTTTCGTTTCTAGTTTGGGGCCACCACATGTTTGTAACAGGTATGAGCCCGCTCCTAGGTGGAGTATTTATGGTATCTACCCTTATTATTGCTGTTCCATCGGCTATTAAGACTTTTAACTGGCTCGCAACCCTGTGGCGAGGGAACATTCGGTTTACACCTGCCATGTTGTTTGCCATCGGGTTAGTTTCTTTCTTTATCTCTGGTGGTTTAACCGGATTATGGTTAGGTAACGCAGCTTTGGACATTACTTTGCACGATACTTATTTTGTTGTTGCCCACTTCCACTTGGTTATGGGGTCAGCAGCAATTTTTGGAATGCTTGCGGGTGTTTATCATTGGTTTCCAAAAATGTTTGGGCGGATGATGAACCCTAAGTTAGGTTATTTACACTTTTGGTTTACATTCATAGCCGCGTATATGGTCTTCTTTCCAATGCACTTTTTAGGCTTAGATGGTGTTCCACGTAGGTATTATGCTTTTACCGAGTTTGAGTTTATGAAAAAATGGTTAACCGTAAATGTGTTTATCACCTGGGCGGCAATAACCGCTGCAATAGCGCAAGTGGCCTTTTTGTTTAACTTCTTCTATTCTATTTTTAAAGGAAAGAAAGCAGAGCAGAACCCATGGCAAGCCAATACGTTAGAATGGACCACACCTGTGGAACACTTACATGGCAACTGGCCAGGAGAAATCCCAACGGTATACAGATGGCCGTATGATTACAGTAAACCTGGTCATGAGTTGGATTTTATTCCGCAAACTGTTCCATTTTCTCAAACCATGAGCTCTAATTTACCGAGCGATTTTGAAGGAAACGAGGAAGCAGAGAAGATACAACAGGCTTGGGAACTAGAACACCCGGTAGAAGAAACTAGGGTTTAGTTTTTTCTCGTCGATATTTTGAGGGTACCTGGTTAAGATCGAATAAGCCAGATACCCTTTTCACTACAGAATGATATGATCAGCAGATCAGAAAAACGTTTTATTAGAATCAACTTTATTGCCATAATCATTACGTTATTGGTCATAGTGGCCGGAGGGGTGGTAAGAAGCACGGGTTCGGGCATGGGTTGTCCTGATTGGCCAAAATGCTTTGGCAATTATATCCCGCCTACAAACGTTTCTCAGTTACCTGCAAATTATCAAGAAAGGTATGTTGCGCAACGACTTAAGAAAAATGAGAAATTTGCAAAATATTTAGATAAATACGGCAAACACGATCTCGCAAAGAAAATAAGAGAAGATAAAAGCATTACGCAGCCCGAAGAATTTAATGCAGCCTACACTTGGACTGAATATATAAATCGGCTTATTGGGATGCTTACCGGCCTTGCTATAGTATTAACAGCCGTCTGTTCTTTTACTTATAGAAAGAGCGCTAAAAGAATTGTGGTGTTAAGCGTCTTAAACGTGGCGCTGGTAGGTTATCAAGCTTGGCTTGGGTCTATTGTAGTTTCCACCAATTTAACCCAATGGATTGTTACGGTGCACATGTTATTGGCCTTGGTAATTTTGTCTATAAACATATATACTTATAGCTACGCGAAGCAATTGCACAAGCAAAAGTCGGTAATTATGTACCGCATTGCTTGGTTAAAGGGTTTTTTGCTGTTTGCATTGGGCTTGAGTATTTTGCAAATTATTTTGGGCACAGAGGTGAGAGAGGAAATTGATGTGGTTTCTAAAGCCTTATTAGATATACATCGGGGATCGTGGGTAGAGCAGGTTGGCAAAGTTTTTCATTACCATAGAAATTTGGCATTGCTGGTTATCGTTGCCAACGGAATTATTTATAAAATGGTGATTGATCGTTTTAGTGGAAAAGCAGCACCATTACTTGCTGCAAAGGGTATTTTAATTTTATTGGCCATACAAATTTTAAGTGGTGTAATGTTGGCATACCTAGGGTTGCCTCCTATTGCACAAGTAATACATTTAACGTTTTCTATGATGCTTTTTTCATTGGAATTTTACTTGTACCTCTTGGTAGAGAACACCGAGACGTACAAACATTAACGACTAAATTAATTGAAACGGATTTTTTCAGACTTTTCAAAACTTATTAAATTTAGACTAACGTTCCTGGTAGTTTTTTCTGCGTCGATTTCTTTTTTAATCGGACAGAAAATGCAGATAGGGCGTGGTCATATCCAAACTATAGACTGGGGTAATTGGGTTATATTAATTGTTGGAGGTTTTTTGGTTACTGCGTCTGCAAATTGTTTTAATGAAATTATCGAAAAAGATTTAGATAAGCTGATGTCTCGTACAAAAGACAGACCAATGCCTGCTGGGAGAATGACTACTGGGCAGGGTTTGGTTTTAGGTTTGCTAATGGCTTTTTTGGGCACCTGGTTGTTAGGGAAACTTAATTTAGAGACAGGCCTTTTATCGGTTTTTTCTATTTTATTATACGCCTTTTTGTACACACCTTTAAAAGCAAAATCCCCAATAGCCGTTTTTGTGGGAGCCATTCCTGGCGCATTACCCACGTTAATTGGATATTTGGCAGCTTTTGGTAGTTTAAGGGCAGATATGTTTTTAGATATCGATTATAAAATAGCCATTATACTATTTTCCATTCAGTTTGTATGGCAGTTCCCGCATTTCTGGGCAATTGCTTGGGTGTTAGATGATGATTATAAAAAAGCAGGTTTTAGATTGTTGCCGACTAAAAAGAGGGATGTTGCATCCGCTGCTTTTACTTTTATATCTACGTTGATATTAATACCTGTTAGCCTGCTCCCAACCTTTTATCATTTTGGCGGCTATTACGTTGCAGGAGTGTCAATTGTGGCTGGGGTTGCTTTCAGCTATTTTGCCTTCGTTATGTTGCGCACATTAGAGCTTAAGGCCGCCAGAAGGGTAATGTTTTGCTCCTTTATTTATTTGCCAGTAGTGCAGCTGGCGTTATTGTTTGATTTTATTGCAAAGTAATTTATGATATCTGCTATGGCTACTTTTCAAGATTCTTTTGATCCCAGACCCAAAAAGTTTATCGTTTGGTTGTTTGTGGTTACTTCTACCATTATGTTTGGTGGGTTTACAAGCTATTACTTGGTTTTTGCTGCATCGAAAGGTAAAGGCCACGGGTTAGTTTTGCCCGATGCGTTTATTTACAGCACCATGATCATCATTGCCAGCAGTATTACCTTGGTATTTGCGTCAAAGGCTTTAAAAAAGCTAAACTTTAAGCTTCAGCGCACGCTGTTATGGGCCACGGCTATTTTAGCTGTGGTGTTTGGGGTAATGCAGTTCGATGCTTGGGGAAGTATGGTAAGAACTGGAGCCACATTGGTAGGCAACAATGCTGCAATTTCTTTTATCTATGTGGTTTCTGGAATCCACCTTCTACATATTTTGGCAGGTGTTGGACTGATAAGTAACGCACTGATTGGTAGTTATAGAAAAATATCGCTACCAAAAAACACTTACAGAATGGAGATTGCATCGATTTTCTGGCATTTTATAGATATATTGTGGATATATCTTTATGTTTTTTTACTTTTGAATCGTTAAACTTGTCAACAAATCATTATACTATTTCCAAATGAATACAGTATCACAATTAGATCAAATTAAAACCGGGCCTTGGAGTGGCGGGCACTCGCCATGGAAAGTAGAGTACGGCAAAATCATGATGTGGTTTTTCCTTCTGTCTGATGCTTTTACCTTTTCTTCCCTTTTGATTTATTACGGCGCTCAGAGATTTACCAAATTTACCTGGCCTGCTCCAGATAAGGTTTTCGAATCTATTCCATTTGTAACAGAGCATGGTACGCCACTTGTTTTTGTGGGCATTATGACGTTTATTCTGATCTTGAGTTCTGTAACTATGGTTATGGCTGTTGAGGCCGGGCACAGAAGGTCAAAAAAAGAAGTGATTTGGTGGATGGTGGCAACTATTATTGGCGGATTAATGTTTTTAGGATGCCAAGCCCTAGAATGGACACACTTATTTCAAGATGGTTTTGGATGGGGACACATTCCGCCAGCAGAAAAATTGCAAGAGTTTTTTAACGGTCCAGTTTCTTTGGTTGCAGGTCAACAGTTTGCAAACTTATTCTTTACCATCACAGGATTTCACGGTTTTCACGTATTTACAGGGGTAGTTATCAATATCATCATCTTAATTATGACGATTAATGGTACTTTCGAAAGAAAAGGACATTATTTAATGGTAGAAAAGGTTGGTTTATATTGGCACTTTGTAGATTTAGTTTGGGTATTTGTGTTTACCTTTTTCTATCTAGTTTAATTTTAATCTCTAAGAAAAATATTATGTCAGATCATCATACAGAAGTGGTAGAGGGAACAGAACACCACGCCGAAGGAGGTTTATCCAAGAAAAAAATATGGCAGGTTGCTGGCCTATTAGCGCTAGTTACAGGAATTGAGTTTATTATTGCTCTTTGGGCAATACCTAATGGGCATTTATCACAACACGTAGGAAACTACTTATACATCGTGCTAACACTGGTAAAGGCGTTTTATATTGTTGGGTACTTTATGCACTTAAAATTCGAAAAGCTAGGCTTACAACTTGTACTTTCACTTTCCTTTATACTTATAGCGTATTTTATTGTTTTAATGTTAATAGAAGGAAGTCATTTACATACCCACATGTTTGTTAATTGATGGGTAAAGGTTTAGTCAAAAAGATCCTAATCCTGGTGTGCATATTAGCCATACCAGGATTTTTGTTTTCTTATTTTTTGCCACATTACGCCAAAAACAGGTATAAAAAATTACCTATTTTTGGTAAAAAGGAAGTTGCGGCCACTTTTCATACCAAGCATGGCCAAAAGATACCCGACACTATTTATCATAATGTTAGCGATTTTAAGTACATAGATCAAAAGGGCGATTCAGTTAGCTGGAATAATTTTAGAGATAAAATTGTAATTCTTAACCTTTTTTATACACAAGCGCCAAGCAGAGCGGTTAGCAACAACATTAGAGAGTTAGCAGACGGCTACAAGAAAAACAGCCTAATTAATTTTTTAAGTTTATCTGTTGACCCCAATGATGATGCATCTACTTTAAAATCGTTTGCAAAACAAATGAACGCAAAACAAAATCATTGGGATCTTTTGTCTGGAGATACTGCACAGGTTTATCCTTTTGTAAGAAATGAATTAAACCTAGATATGGTGTATCAGAAAGAAGGTGGAAAACAAACCTTTATTTATGGAAACCAAGTAGTACTGCTCGATACAGATAGAAGAATTAGAGGTTATTATGAAGCCACAAACCCACAAGCCTTGGCTAAGTTAGATGACGAAATTAAGGTGTTGGTTGCGGAGTATCTGAGGAACCTGAACGACGGCCGATAAAAAAACTAATTTAAGAAAGATGGAAGAGCAGCAATTAGAAAAAAAATACAGCAAATGGATTGTTTTTCTATCTATTCTTATTCCCGTAGCGGTTGCTGCCCTGTTTGTGGTAAAGATTCCAAACGCAAAGCCACTTTACTTTTTGCCACCCATTTATGCCACTATAAACGGAATTACGGCCATATTGTTAATTGCCGCAGTTTTTTCAATTAAAAATGGCAATGTTAATTTACATCAAAACTTAATGAAGACGGCTATTGGTTGCTCGATCATTTTCCTGCTCATGTACATCACTTACCACATGACCACACCGAGTACCAAATTTGGAGGATCTGGAGATATTAGACCTGTTTATTTTTTTATACTGATAACGCACATTATATTGTCTATTGTAACCATTCCATTGGTACTTATTACCTTTGTAAGGGCTTTGGCAAAAAGGTTTGATAAACATAAGAAGATTGCCAGAATAGCGTTTCCAATTTGGCTATATGTTGCTGTAACCGGTGTAATTGTTTACTTAATGATTTCTCCTTATTATCCGCACTAAGCATTGGCCTTGCATTAAACCGTAGATTTTTATGACACAATTGTTAAGCGCGTAGAAACCTTATTTCTCTATATTTGTGTTGATGAAAAAAATATTGTTTTGCTGCTTCTTGGCGCTCGGCCCAATCTTTCTTTTTGTGCAAAATACGTATGCCCAGTGTGCCATGTGCGCCATAAATGCCGAAGAGGGTGTTAAAAATGGTAACACGCAAGGCCTTGGTTTAAATTCGGGCATTATGTACCTACTCTTTATTCCCTACTTTTTGGTGTTGGTAGTTGGGATAATATGGTATAAGAAATACCGTAAAAAAGTCGTTCATCTCAACATGAAAAACGAGCAAATCAATCTGAACTGATGATGGCCGAAAAAACCTCTAAACTTTATGCAATTGTTCACTCAAAATGTCCATACTGTAGAAGGGGAGATGTTTTTACCGGTACTATGTACGGCTTTAACATTCAACGTACCAAAGAGTTTTGTGGCCATTGCGGTAAGCGGATAGAGATTGAGCCCGGTTATTTTTATGCTGCAATGTATGTAAGCTACGGCATGAATGTTGCCGAAATGATCGCGGTAAGTATACTTGTGTATCTTTTTGTTGGCGGCCTTTCCGACGATAATTTTTTATATTATTTAGTTTCCATTTTTGGTGCTTGTTTTCTTTTATATCCTTTTAATTATAGATATTCCATAATGCTATTGCTGCATGTACTGTCGCCAAACATCAAATACAAACCACATTATGATACAGAAGTTTTAGATAGAAGTTAAGTGTTTGATTTGCTCAGCTTTCCATTTGCAAGTAGCGCTCAAACCCATAGCTTTCCAAAAACAACATCATAATTTAATCAAACCTATAAACATCAGCCATGCTGAAAAAAGAAACCTTAAATTTTATAGAGGCTGTTGCTGCTAACAATAACAGAGAATGGTTTGCCGAAAACAAATACCTTTACGAAGAGGCGAAGATTGATGTACTTCAACTCGCTGCTGAGTTGATTCCTAAATTGGCCAAAGTAGATCCAATGATTTCTGCAGACAGTGATCCGAAAAAAAGCTTAATGCGGATCTATCGCGATGTTCGGTTTAGCAAAAATAAAGATCCTTACAAAACCAATTTCGGTATATGGTTTTCTGCAAACGGAAAAGGGGGAAACGAGCCGGGGTATTATTTAAATATTGCGCCGGGAGCATCTTTTTTAGCAGGTGGTTATTGGATGCCCGATACCGCACACTTAAAATTAATTAGACAAGAAATAGACTATAACGCTACTGGTTTTAAGGAAATTATTGATAACCCATCGTTTAAAGAACAATTTTTTTTAAATGGCAACAACGCGTTAAAAAAAGCGCCAAAAGGCTACAATCCCGAAGATCCAAATATAGAACTGTTGAAATTAAAAAGTTTTGAAGTGCTCACAAAACTAGCCGATGAAGAGTTTTTTAAGGCCACCATCGTTAATAAGTTGATAAGTTCTTATCAAAAAATACAACCTTTAGTCGCATTTTTGCGAGAGGCCGTAAAACCATAGATACGACACTGTACATTATTTATCCCATTCACTTATTTTTAATGAAAAATTTAATTTCTGTTTTTGCTTTGTTTCTGTTTGTTACCGCAATGAGTTCTTGCGTGGTCATGTCTCCAAAAAAATATAAAGCCCTATTGGGTTCAAAAGATTCCTTGTACACCGCTTACAACGAAGGTTTGGTCAAAATTGAGGATATGGAAAAGGAAGCTTCTAAGCTAAAAAAAGATACCAGCATGATGGCCGATGAGTTGAGAAGTTTGCAGGGAAATTACAACTCCATGAGCAACGATTATAAAAAGACGAAGGCTAATTCTTCATCTGAAATTGATAAGCTCTCTGGCGATTTAGCGGCAAGAGAAAAGCGATTAAAAGAAGTAGAAGATGTGCTTAGAAAGCGTGATGAAGCCACAAACGCCTTAAAAGAAAAGCTTAACCAAGCTTTGCTTGGATTTACAAAAAGCGGGCTGACGGTCGATATCAGAAATGGGAAGGTTTACGTATCACTTATGGATAAGTTGTTGTTTCCATCGGGAAGTATCATTATCGATGAAAAAGGTAAACAAGCGTTAACGCAATTGGCAGGTGTTTTAAAACAACAACCAGAAATTAACATTGCCGTAGAAGGCCATACCGATAACCAAAAAATTAACAACCTTGGGCAGATTAAAGACAATTGGGATTTAAGCGTTTTGCGGGCAACTTCTGTAGTTCGTTACCTTACAAGTAAGGAAAGTGTAGACGGAATTAGAATGACCGCTACCGGAAAAGGAGAGTTTCAACCGTTGGATAGTAACGCAACGCCAGCCGGAAGAAGCAAAAATAGGCGCATTGAGATTGTGCTTTCGCCAAAATTAGATGAGCTTTATAATTTAATTAAATAATTTTTCGCTTCCGCGGATAAAACCATTTCGCTTTGGAAAAAACAGCGCTGTTAGCAAAATATATGCCTCCAAATGCGGCGCCAATTATTGCTAAATGGGTAGATTATTTTCAGTGCGAATTTAAAATTTCTAAAACACGCAGCACTAAGCTTGGAGATTATAGACATCCTTGCGGCGATAAAGGGCACAGAATTTCTGTGAATTATAATTTAAACCAATTTTCTTTTTTGGTTACCACCGTGCACGAGTTTGCACATTTACTTACTTGGAACGAGCATAAAAACAAGGTTAAACCTCATGGCTTAGAATGGAAGAATAATTTCAAAAAAATGATGAGTCCGATATTTGGCTTACAAATTTTTCCACCCGATGTACATCAAGCCATAAATAGATACATGACCAATCCTGCGGCCTCTAGTTGTGGCGATTTGCATTTGGCCAGAACGCTAAAAGCTTATGATGTGCTTAAAGACGATGTGCTTCATTTAGAGCAATTGCCAAAAGACGCCGTGTTTAAAATTAAAGACGGCCGCAGATTTGCCAAAGGCGAACAATTACGGAAACGCTACCGTTGTTTGTGTTTAGATGATAAAAGGTTGTTTCTGTTCAATCCCTTGGCAGAAGTTTTTTTAGTGGAAGGTTAAGGTCTATTAAAATAAGGAACAAAGAGCAAGGATAAAAGACTGAGCGGAAAGCGAAAAAAGAGATAGAAGGGTGGAAGCCACAAGGTTCAGAGTATCAGAAAACACAAAGACTAAAGCGAAAACATCCCTCGGTCGTGCGATCGTGCCTGCGTGGAAGATTTCTCCTATCGTCGAAATTACGAGCTAATGCGTTATATTAACTTGCTCGAAATACCACCGGATCTTTACCTTGAATATAGTAAAAGGTCTCACTCGCTGGCGAAAGCATGCTGCTTGCGATTGTTATAGAAATTGACACACACGAAACGCGTGCGCCAGCCTTGGGCTTATAGAAAGTGCTGGAGGAGTTTTATTTAGCATCCCCAGATTAGCATCGGATAAAAAATATTCGCGGATATTTTTATTTTTTACTTTACTATTGATAGTAAATAGTAAAGTATAATTTAGTTGAATTTTTAGTATATTTGGTTGTAAATTCTTAATCGTAAAGAGTTAATATGACGGTTGCGCAGAAAGTTGTTAAATTTCTTGAAGAAAAAGGAGATTTATCAGTAAAGGAATTGGTTGATTTAACGGATGCTTCAAAACAGGCCATTCATTTATCTATCAATCAACTATTAGAAAACAATACGGTTGTTAAATTCGGTAGAGTCCCAAAAACAATTTATCGCTTGGTGGATAAAAAGATTGTCGATAAGCCAAGTTTTCAAATTGAAGACCAAACAAAAGTTCAGTATCTGACTGAAAATTTTTTAATGATTACGGAGATTGGTAAGGTTTTATTGGGGGCGGAAGCTTTTATGAGGTGGTGCTTTCAAAGAAAATTACCATTTGAGAAAACAATTGATGAATTTATTAAAACTAGGGAAAAATATGAAAGTTATTATGATGAATTAGGTATAATCAGCGGAAAAACAAAATTGATAAATACTAAAGGTTACGATAAAATTTATCTGGACGAAGTTTTTTATCTTGACTTTTACGCCATAGAGCGGTTTGGCAAAACTAAACTTGGAACTATTCTACATTATGCTAAACAAGGCCAAAATAAGTTTTTAATGAAGATGCTTTTAAAAGAGTTACGATCAAAGATTGACGCGCTTTTAGAAAGAGAAGATTTTGATGCGGTTGCTTTTGTACCGCCAACCATAAGAAGAGAGCTTCAATTGATGAAATATTTGGAAACACATCTTAAAATAAATCTACCAAAAATTAACATTCAAAAAATATCTGGCATAATTCCCGTCCCACAGAAATCATTGCATAAACTGGAAGAACGAATTACGAATGCGAAGAATACTTTCGCAGTAAGCGAAAATATTAAATACAACCACGTACTATTATTGGACGATGCGGTTGGGAGTGGTTCAACGTTAAATCAAATAGCCGAGAAATTAAAAAGAAAAGATATTGCACAAAAGATAACAGGGTTGGCCATTGTTGGCAGCTTTAAAGGTTTTGATGTGGTAACAGATGTTTAACTTAATATAGTGTTTGCCTTATAGGCAGAGAACTCTCAAAGCTCTTTCTGGATTTGAAGATTGAAAGTGATATGGTTAATTTCAAAGCTGGCCAACAAACTCAAACTTATCGCCATCAAACAAACCCTTATCGCTTAATTTTAAGCTAGGAATTACCAGCAAAGCCATAAAAGAGAGCGTCATAAAAGGGGCGAAGAGTTTAGATCCCATACTTTTTGCCATTAAATCTATCGAGGTATAAGCTCTGGCAACCTCGTAACCATCGGAATTGCTCATTAGGCCGGCTACAGGGAGTGGAAGAACTTCTTCGTCTGTCCCGTTAATTGCGCAAATACCTCCTTTATGTTTAATAATTAAGTTTACAGCGCGGCAAATACTTTCATCATCAACTCCTACAGCAATAGTGTTATGACTATCGTGTGCAACGCTACTTGCCAAGGCGCCAGTTTTTAAACCGAAGTTTTTAACAAAGGCTGTTGCTGTTGGCGCATCGAAATACCTATTGATCACCACCATTTTTAAAACGTCGTTTTCAATATCGCTTATAATCTCGTCATCAAAAATTTTAGGAACCAAGTTTAACCGGTTGGTAATGAGCTGCTCGTCTAGCGCCTCTATAACTGCAATGGTTTCTTCGCCAGAAAACGGATATTTAAAATCTTTTAGCTGTTTCTCTTCGCAGCTGAAGTTGTTGATTGGTTCCGTTGGAGACGTAGCCTTTTCAAAACCTACGGCTTTCCCATTCTCCGCAACCAACTTTCCATCGAGGAAAGTTTTCATCACCTCGAAATCAGTTAAGTTTTTTACCAAGGTAAAATCTGCAGGATTGCCAACTTCCAATTTTCCAACTTTTAAATCATAATGTAAAATAGGGTTGAGGCACGCTGCCCGAAGCACGTTAAAAACATCTGCGCCTTTTGCAACTGCCCGTTTACACAATAGATTGATATGTCCTAAAACTAAAGAATCTGGATGTTTATCGTCGCTACAAAACATTATCTTTTCGGGCCAAGAATCAATTAAACCAATTAGCGCTTCGAAATTTTTCGCTGCAGAACCTTCTCTAATCAAAATGTGCATGCCACGTTTAAGTTTCTCTAGCGCCTCAGCTTCTGTAAAACATTCATGGTCGGTAGATATGCCCGCATCGATATATTTTTGCAATGCCTCGCCGCGTAATCCCGGCGCATGGCCATCAATGGGTTTGCCTAGCTTTTTGGCGATGGCTATTTTTTTTAGAACTTCCCGGTCATCATTTAAAACACCGGGGAAATTCATCATTTCCGTGAGGTATACAATCTCCGGCCTCGCTAAAAGTTCTTCAATTTCAACAGAAGTGATTTCTGCGCCAGCGGTTTCAAAAGCGGTAGCGGGAACGCAGCTTGGCGCACCAAAGTAAAATTTAAACGGCGTTTTGTTGCCATCAGCAATCATAAAATCTACACCAGCCACGCCACACACATTTGCAATTTCATGCGGATCGCTTACCGTAGCAACCGTTCCATGCACCACAGCCAATTTTGCAAACTCGGTAGGAATTAACATGCTGCTTTCTATATGCACATGGCTATCTATAAATCCCGGAATAATAAAAGGCGCATCGGTTTTCTGCTCGGCAATTTTATTAATCGCAGCTACTTTTCCATCCGCTATTGTTAATGCTGCATAGAAGATTTTTCTACCTAAAATATCAACGAAATTCCCTTCAATTTTAAAATTATTCATGCTTACGTGTTGCTTTTTTCTGTCGGCTTTTGCCAGCGATGTTTAAAATTTAATTAATTTTTCAATCTGCTTTTCCAACCTTGCATTTGCCAAAAAGTTTTCTTCTAATGCTTTATTCATCGGAATTGGCGTGTCTAAACTTGCGCAACGCATTACTGGAGCATCCAAAAAAGCGAAACAATATTCGCCAATCCAAGCGGCTATCTCTGCTCCAAAACCGCTCGATAACGTGTCTTCATGCAATATCAGTACCCTGCCGGTAGCTTTGGCGCTTTCGGTTACCGCATTTTTATCCCAAGGTTGCAGCGTGCGCAAATCAATTAGCCGCATCCCGCAAAGCGGATGGTTGGTTAAATAATCTAAAGCCCAATGCACGCCCAGACCATAAGTAATAATGGTAAATGTTTTTCCCTCGGTAAGTAGAGCAGCCTTGCCAATTTCGGTGGTGTAATAACCTTCGGGCACATTCCCAGTTAAGCTGCGATATAGGAATTTGTGCTCAAAAAATAAAACTGGATTAGGATCTTCTATCGCGGCCAACAGGAGTCCTTTTGCATCGTTTGGGAAAGCCGGATAGACGATTTTTAAGCCGGGAGTTTTGGTAAACCAAGCTTCGTTGCTTTGAGAATGGAAAGGGCCAGCGCCGGTACCAGCACCAGTTGGCATCCTGATAACTACGTCTGCTTTTTCGCCCCAGCGATAATGACTTTTGGCCAAATTGTTTATTATTTGATTAAAAGCTACCGTTACAAAATCTGCAAACTGCATTTCTACGACGCTTTTAAATCCGTTTATGGACAGACCCAAAGCGGCTCCAACTACCGCCGATTCGCAAATAGGCGTGTTTCTTACTCTTTCTTTGCCAAATTTATGCACAAATCCTTCGGTAATTTTAAAGGCGCCACCATATTCTGCAATGTCCTGACCCATTAAAATTAAGTTGGCGTGCTGCTGCATGGCCAAATCTAATCCTTCGGTTATGGCATCTAAATATCTTTTTTCTTTAGAGAAAATTCCAGGCTCAACCACTTGTTGTCGGTATGGAAAATAGACGTCCTGTTCTTCTTGTTTTGTATTTACAACAGGTTCTGGTTCTAAAAAGGCTGCTTCAACTTCTGATGAAATCTCTTTTTTAAAAGCGTTTCTTAAATCCTCAACCTCATTGGGAGTTAATATTCCTTGCTCAATAAGATAATTTTCGAAATTGCTTAACGGATCTTTCTCTGCCCAGTCGGTAAGCAATGCTGTGGGAACATATTTAGTGCCCGATGCTTCTTCATGGCCGCGCATTCTGAAAGTGAGACACTCTAATAAAACAGGTCGAGGGTTTTTACGAATATCATCTGCCACTTTTAAAACAGTATCATAAACTTCCAGTACATTATTTCCATCAATTTGAATGCCCTCTATACCGTATCCAAGCGCTCTATCTACCAAGTTTTTACAATGGTATTGTTCATTGGTTGGCGTAGAAAGGCCGTAACCATTGGTTTCAATCAAGAAAATAACTGGTAAATTCCAAACAGAAGCAAGATTCAACGCTTCATGAAAATCGCCTTCGCTGGTGGCGCCCTCGCCAGTAAAAACTAAGGTTGCTTTAGTTGCTTTGCTAAGTTTATCGGCTAAAGCTATACCATCTGCAACAGCCATTTGCGGACCGAGATGAGAAATCATTCCAATAATGTGATGCGCTTGTGTGCCAAAATGAAATGATCGATCTCGCCCTTTGGTAAAACCAGTTGCCTTTCCTTGCCACTGCGCCATCAATTTTTTTAATAGAATATCTCTCGTGGTAAAAACTCCTAAGTTGCGGTGCATGGGTAAAATGTATTCATCGGCTTGCATAGCAAAGGTACTGCCAACTGCAATTGCTTCTTGCCCTATGCCCGAAAACCATTTTCCAATTCTTCCCTGGCGCAACAGGATGAGCATTTTTTCTTCTACCAACCTCGGATGCAGCAACTTTTTATAAAGTTCTAGTAAGAATTCATTGGTGTGCTGTTGGCGGTTGAATTCCATTGGTGGTTAGTGTTAAATTATTTATCGCCCAAGTCTATTGCTCGGTTAATTACATCCTGTATCCTTGGCCGTATGTTCAGTTTGCCCAATTGCTCACTTACCGTTGGGTTTACCCTGTTCGATAGGAAAATGTACACCAATCCTCGCGCTGGATCTACCCAAACGGCGATTCCTGTGTAACCCGTATGGCCAAAGGTTTGAGAGGAAGCAAGTGCAGATGGATATTTTTTTGCAGGATCTGGATCTTTTCTGTCAAAACCCAGCCCTCTACGGCTAACTTTCGATTGGTTCGAAGTAAACATGGTTACCGTTTCTGGTTTAAAATATTGGGTGCCGCCGTAGCTGCCCTTGTTAAGCAACATTTGGTAATAAATGGCCAAATCGTTGCTGCTTGCAAAAAGACCTGCATGCCCGGCAACTCCACCCGCTAGCGCCGCTCCTTGATCGTGCACGTAGCCAACCAACAACGTTTTTCTAAAATAAGTATCGTTTTCTGTAGGGATGATTTGATCTTTACTGAATCGGTTTCTTGGTAAATAGCCCGCGGTTTGCATACCCAAGGGTTTATAGAAATTCGTCAGCACGTAATCGTTCAAAGGCGTTTCGCTAAGGTGTTCTACAATGTCTTTCATTACATACATGCTCAAATCGCTATAAACATATTTTCCGCGGGTTCTTATTGGCGAGTTGAGCATTTTGGGCCACATAAAATCGCTAAAAAAGCCTTTTTTTATGTAATAGTTATCTGCCACTTTGGTTGGAAAAGCAGCAGAAGAATCGCGGCTATAATCGCCTGTTTTTACATAATCTTGAAAAGGGATGTAGGGAATAAATCCTGCCTGGTGCAACATTACCTCTTTTACCCGAATGTCGTTCATTGGCGTTGGGCGCGCCAGCGGAATATAAGCGCCAATGTTGGTGTCAAGTTTTAGCTTATCTTCGTCATATAAGCGCATTACCGCAGGCGTGGTAGCGGTAACTTTGGTAACCGAGGCCAAATCAAAAATATCGGTAACCTTATCTGGCATGCCATCATCGTAGGTGTGTGTGCCGTAGGCCTTGTTAAAAATCACTTTTCCGTCTTTGGCAACCAATACCACCAAGCCGGGGGTGGCTTTTTTTCTTATGGCTTCTGCGGCAATGCCGTCTATCTCTTTTAAATTATTAGAATTTACGCCCGCATCTTCTGGCACTGTATATTTTAAACGGATAACTTTTGTGTTAAATCCCGATCCTTTTAAATATTTGCCCGAGTAGGTGGTGCTTAGTTTATTGCCGGCCGCAATACCACCAAAAATATATTGCGGGGAAAGCGCAGCGGCTTCTGCATTGTTTTGTGCAGACCAAACAATCGGTGCCTGTAGATTATCAAAGGATTTTAAGTCATTTCCATTTCCAAAAAAAGCCACCACCACTTGCTTGGCTTTACTAATACTTAAAATAAAATTGATGTATTTGGCGTCTCTCACATGCTCATTGTCGATAGAAATTAAGATGAAGTTGAAAAATTTTAAATCTTCTTCTAGTTTATGCAGATTTTCACTTTCTTTATAGTCGTTGGCACTAAACGAGGTAACCTTATCGTATTTATTCGCTAAGCTATCAAACACAGTTGCATAATTATACCCTAAGCTAACCGATGCAATCGTTTTTTTTGCCAGTCCCACAACTGGTACAATCGAATCGTGGTTATTTAGCAATACTGTACTTTTTGTAATGGAATTGATAACATCTAACTTTTTTTGATTGTCTTTGTGATCTTGGGCGCAAGCTGCTAAACACAACAGGCAAAAAAAACTTGCAATACTTGTAACTATTAATCTATTTCGCTTCATATACTTTTTCCCCGTTCAGGTATGTTTTTAATACGTTCGTTTTTAATAAGGTCGATTGGTTAGTACGGAGCAAATCTTGATCCAGCATCACAAAATCTGCAAATTTTCCTACTTCTAAACTGCCTTTTTCTTTTTCCTCGAAGTTTGCTTTTGCCGCCCAAATGGTCATTCCTTTTAAGGCTTCTATCCGTGTTATGGCATTCTCTATTTGAAATCCGGCGGGCGGAAAGCCCTTTGCATCTTTCCTAACTGTGGCAGCATAAAAAGTTTTTATTGGGCTTATATCTTCTACCGGGAAGTCCGTTCCCAAAGGCATCCAACCATTTTGGTTGAGCAATTGTTTGTACGCATACGCATTTTTTATGCGGTTTTCCCCTAATCTTTCGCCAGCCCAGTACATGTCTGAGGTTGCGTGCGTTGGTTGTACAGATGGGATAATGTTAGCCTTAGCAAACAAAATAAAATCTTGGGGATCTATTACTTGGGCATGTTCAATGCGCCAGCGTCTATCGTTTTTGCCCTTTAGTACTTTGTTGTAAATCTTTAAAATTACCCGGTTTGCAGAATCGCCAATGGCATGTGTACACATTTGGAAAGAGCTTTTGGCGAGTCTTTTTGCTATTTCTTCAAAATGTTTTTGGCTGCTTAGCAAAAATCCGGTTTCGTTAGGTTTATCAGTATAAGGTTGCAATAAGCAAGCGCCTCTAGATCCTAATGCACCATCGGCGTAGACCTTAAAACTACTTACATTTAGCAGGTTTGTTTTAATAGGGCCGCGCCTAAAAAGGTAGTCGTAATTGGTTTTTTTATCAGATAGCATTACGAATAGCCGCATTTTAAGCTTTTTTTCTTTCTGTAGTTTTTCTATAAATTCTACATATTGGTAATCTAATCCGCAATCGTCTACAGTGGTAAGGCCAACCGAGAAACAGTTTTTTTGGGCGTCGAGGAATATTTTCTCAGCAGAAACAGCGTCGGGAATAGGGATTTTCTGCGCAACTAGCCCCACGGCATTGTCTATCAGAACCCCGGTAAGTTTTCCATTAATGGCTTGCATATCGCCACCAGAAATCTTTTTCGGTATTTTTAAACCTGCGAGGGCTAAAGCAGTTTGGTTTGCAATGGCTGCATGTCCGTCAACCCTGCTTAAAAAAACAGGCCGGTTTGGAAAGGCATCATTAAGTTTATCATTTGTCGGAAAATCTTTGTTGTCCCAATCGTTCTGGTCCCAGCCATTGCCAATTAGCCAACCTTCGGAATGGGTTTTAGCGAAAGTTTTAAGTCGGTCGATCACTTCTTGCCAGGATTTTGTGTCGCGTAAATCGGCCATTTGCAAATGTTGACCGTATTCAAAAAAATGGGCATGGGCATCTATAAAACCCGGATATACAGGTTTTCCACCTGCATCAATCTTATCGGCGGCCTTGTAATTGCTAAGAATCTCATCCGTTTTTCCGAGGGCTAATATCCTGCCTTGCTTAACCGCAAAGGCTTCTACAGTATCGAAATTATTGTTTACGGTATAAACCTTGGCATTGTAAACAATTAGATCTGCCTGTTTCTTTTTGCTGCATCCCAAAAGCGATACTGCCAAAAATAAAAGAGACCAAAAAATTTTCACGTGTTTAAGTTAGGTAGCCAAATATATAAAATCCATTTAAAATTGTAACAATTTTGAGGAGGAGCTAAAATCGATAAAGGAAATGGAACAGATTGCAGAAACATGGTCGTGTTATATTTTTGGGCGTGTCCCAAGCTGCGCAAGGGTCGGGCTAACGCTCCAGATCCTCGCTTCCCGAATCAAAATCGGGACAGGCCATCCTCGCTGTGGGTTTTCCGCTCATATTCCTCACGCAAGCGTAGGAAGTAAAAACCACCCGGAAACCCTTATTGAAAAAAGTAGGAGAGGTTGAGCGCCCTAAAAAGTCGGCGGTTAGACTTTTCGTGCCTCACAGAAAGTGCGTGACCGTAGTCTCGGCTATCTTTATGGGATGCTCGGGAGGCCACTAACTTAAAACGTATTACTTACAACGTAGCACTTTTTGCAGTTCCGCTCTCAGCCCTCCACCTTCTCGCTTTCTACCTTTTTAGTCTCCCTATAGAATTCGCCTTTTTTACCAGATTTCAAAACGTCATTTACTTGTTGAGTTTTAAAGAAAACCTTATTTGTACGCTATTTTTGCATAATTTAGCAAATTACTATTGCCCGTTTACATGACAGATATTATCCACTTATTGCCCGATGCCGTTGCCAACCAAATTGCTGCTGGGGAGGTTGTTCAAAGACCTGCCTCTGCCGTAAAAGAATTGTTGGAAAACGCTATCGATGCCGGTGCCGATAAAATTCAGTTGGTGGTAAAAGATGCAGGTAAAGCCCTCATTCAGGTGATAGACAATGGCTGCGGAATGAGCGTTACCGATGCCCGCATGTGTTTTGAACGCCACGCCACCTCGAAAGTTAAAAAAGCAGAAGATTTATTTGCCATTCGTACCATGGGTTTTAGAGGCGAGGCTATGGCTTCTATTGCCGCAATTGCGCAAGTAGAAATGAAAACCCGCAGGCACGAAGATGAAATTGGTAGTTGTTTAACCATAGAAGGTGCTCAAGTAATAAATCAAGAGCCGGTTGCAACCACCGCTGGAACGCAGATAGCTGTAAAGAATCTGTTTTTTAACACACCCGCGAGAAGGAATTTTTTGAGGAGCAATCCCGTAGAAATGCGGCACATTATTGATGAATTTCAACGTGTAGCGCTCGCCCACCCACATGTTTTTTTTACGTTAGACCACGACAGTGTAGAGATTTTTAACCTCCCGAAAGGTAATTTGAAACAACGGATTGTGCATCTCTTTGGTAAAAACTATAATGAGCGGCTGGTGCCGGTAGAAGAGGAAACAACCATCATCAACCTAAAGGGATACATTGGCAAGCCAGCATTTGCAAAGAAAACCCGTGGCGAACAGTTTTTTTTTGTAAACAACCGCTTTATAAAAGATCCTTACCTAAACCATGCGGTTGCTTCTGCTTTTTTTGATTTACTGCCCGAAGATAGCTATCCTTTATATGTACTGTTTATAGAAATAGACCCTTCAAAGGTTGATGTAAATGTACATCCCACCAAAACAGAGATTAAATACCTCGACGAAAAATCTATTTATGCCATTTTAAAATCGGCGGTAAAACGATCAATAGGCAGGTATAATATTGCGCCAAGTTTAGATTTTGATCAAGAAACTGGTTTTAATGGAATGATTACCCAAAAAGCTGTAGAAGATATTGTGCCGCCTACCATAAACTTTAATCCAAGCTTTAATCCGTTTGGCACGAGTCAAAAGACATCTGAAAAAGAAATCCCATTTTTGCGTAACCAACACTCAAAGCCCAGTATAGAAAATTGGGGCTCGCTGTATGAGATTTCTACGATGCCGGCAGTAGAGCAAACTTCTTTTTACACAGAAAGCGAAGACCTTACAACGCAGAACAAGCACTACATGCAGGTTCATAATAGGTATATTGTTTCCCAGATAAAATCTGGTTTAATGGTTATAGACCAGCAGCTGGCGCACGAGCGCATACTTTATGATCGCTTTCTTCGGCATTTAGATGATAGAAAGGGGGCTTCCCAGCAAAGCTTGTTTCCTCAAACAGTAACCCTAAGTGCAAACGATTTCGAACTGGTTAAAAGCCTGTTAGATGACATAAGAAGCTTGGGTTTTGATGTAAGAGAATTTGGGACCAATACCTTGGTTATAGAAGGGATCCCAGTAGATTTGGGCGGAAGCAGTTTTAATGAAACCCAGTTGTTTGAGCAACTTATAGAAGGTTTTAAAAACTCTCAGCAAACGCTAAAGCTGAGCAAGCGCGACGGTTTAGCTAGAAGTCTTGCCAAAAACAGTGGTATTAAAGCTGGGTTAGCCTTGGCCCAATCAGAAATGAATACGCTCATAGACGAGCTTTTTGCTTGTAAAGTACCGAACTTTACAGCTAGTGGTAAAACAATTGTGCAAACTATAACGTTGGCAGAGTTGGATAAAAAATTTGATAAAAATTAGCTTAATCGGTTAATTTAACGGCTTACAAAAAAGATAGAAAAATTAATGAACAACATACACATCCCGCCGGTAATTAAGAACCTCTTAATCATTAACGTGCTTTTTTACCTGGTAACCATGTACTTTAACGCTCAGGGAACTCCACTTGCCTTTTCGCTCGGCGCATTTTATTTCGATTCGCAGTTTTTTAGGGCATGGCAACCCATAACCTATATGTTTATGCATGGTGGTTTGGCACATATTTTCTTTAACATGTTTGCCTTGTACATGTTTGGCTCGGTACTAGAAGTAAAATGGGGAACTAAAAAATTCATCATCTTTTATTTGATTACGGGTTTAGGCGCCCTTGCTTTACAGATGGCTGTTCAAGCTTTTGAAGCGCACCAAATTACAGGCTCTATTACCAACTTGGTTAACATAGACTTTATTAAGGGAACGGTAGAAGCCAACGTACCCGGAATTACGCAAGCTCAGCTTGGAAAGTTGGCAGATATTTATGGTACGCCAATGATCGGCGCATCTGGCGCCATATTTGGCTTATTGGTTGCTTTTGGCATGCTTTATCCTAATGCAGAGTTGTTTATTTTATTTATTCCCGTGCCGGTAAAGGCAAAATATATCATTCCCATATACATATTATTTGAGTTGTTTTTAGGGGTTGGGCAATTTGCTGGCGATTCTGTTGCCCACTATGCCCACTTGGGTGGCGCATTAATTGGATTTATCCTCGTTAAAGTTTGGAAAGATAAAGACGACACATTTTACACGCTTTATGAATAATAACAATATTTTAAAAGACCTAAAGTACAAGGTATTTAATTCGGGCAATCCACTTTATTTTTATATCGGAGTAAATACTCTTGTGTTTTTAGTTGTAGGAATTGCTTCGCTTGCCCTGTTTTTAAGTGGCAGCCATTTTAACATGAGCGCCTTGGTAAGAGAATGGTTTGGCCTTCCTGCCGCGCTAGGCAAATTGCCAGAGCGGTTTTACACGATTTTTACTTACATGGTTTTTCATGATGGTATTTTCCATTTGTTATTTAATATGCTAGGCCTTTATTGGTTTGGACAAATATTCTTAAACTTTGCCAAAAGCCGACAGTTTCATTTTATTTACCTAGTTGGCGGATTGGCAGGTGCGGTGTTTTACATTATTGGACTAAATGTTTTTCCAGTTTTTGCCAATAGCGTTTATGGCGCTACGGTAATTGGTTCTTCGGCAGCTGTAATGGCCATTGTTATGGCGGCGGCAACGCTAATGCCCGATTATACGCTCTTTATGATGTTTTTGGGGCCAGTAAAGATAAAGTACTTGGCTTTGGGGTTTTTGGTGTTAGATGTTTTGGGCATTGCCAGTACGAATGCCGGGGGCAGCTTTGCCCATATTGGTGGTGCGCTATTTGGATTTTTTTACATCAAAAGCCTGCAAAAAGGCAGCGATTGGAGTAAAATTTTAGAGCGGAAACCCAAGTTAAAAGTGGTAAAAAACGATAGACCAATTGTAAAGAAGCGCCCTGTAAATGAAGTGTCGCAAAAGGAAATAGATGCCATTCTCGATAAAATATCTACTTCTGGATATGATAAACTTACGGCAAACGAAAAGGAACAGCTTTTTAAAGCAAGCAAGAATTGATGGCAAAAAGGAAATATAGTTTTTTCGACAAGTTTTTGTTGCCAATAGCTATCGTGTTTGCAATATCATTGGTTATGGGAATTTTTGCCGGAGTGGTAGATCCAAGGAAGTTGCCTATGATTGCATTTTTTGGGCTCGCATATCCTTACGTGCTGGTTATAAATTTAATAGTTATTGCTTGGTGGATCATTAGCAAAAAATACACCTTTGCAATACTAACCTTAACCATCATAATCCTCGGATATAGACCATTAAGGGCTACATTCTCTTTTTCGGGCGATGAGGGAAGTGCACAGAAACCCGAGAACAGCATTAGGTTAATGACTTACAATGTTCATAATTTTCAGCCATTCGACGATAAGAAAACAGAATCGGCAAAGGAAAAGATGTTACAAGTTGTAAAAGACCAAAATCCAGATGTGGTTTGTTTTCAGGAGTTTTATACAAGGTTTAAGGGGAAGTTTGATATTATAGATAGCCTGAAAAAGCAGTTGGATATAAAAAATGTATATTTTGTAAAGAGTACAAAAAATGAATATGAGGCAAATGGACTGGCCATTTTTTCAAGATTTCCAATTGTTGCACAGGGAGAAATTCCTTTTTTAAATGGCTTAAAGGGGAATATGTGCATTTATACGGACCTAAATGTAAGCGGTAAAATACTACGTGTATACAATGTTCATTTCCAATCTATTTCTTTTCAGCCGCAAGATTATGAGTATCTAAATCAAGTAAAGGATATGGATACCAAAGTTAGACCCATTAAGCGCATTTTGCGGATGTTGAAAAGAGCCTTTGAAAAGCGAAGCGGTCAGGTAGATATTATGAAAAGCGAAATGGCGAGTTGCAAAACACCTTATCTTATAGCTGGCGATTTTAACGATACACCTGCTTCTTACGTGGTTACTCAAATTACCAAAGGTTTAAATAGTGCTTTTGTTAAAAAAGGGATTGGCTTGGGGAAAACGTATAATGGGAAATTTCCAAATTTTCAGATCGATTATATCGCCACATCTAAAGATTTGCAAGTGTTGAATTACAACATTACAGAAGCAAAACTTTCAGATCATTTTCCCGTAAGGAGCGATTTAAGATTTAAGTAAGCTATATATCTAGCCTGTTCCTTTAATAAGCTAGCGTTATTTACCAAGAGAATTTTTGTAAAAAAATGTTAAAGCGCAGAACATGTTAGGTGTAAAATTTTTAATTGGATATATTTACCACATCGAGATTTAAAACTATCTAAATGAATTCCTTCAAAAGGTCGAGTATATTGTTTTTCGTACTATGGGCGGCTTGTTTTAGTGCTAAAGCACAAACCGATACCCTTAGCGTCAATACCATTATCAATAAAACAGGTAAATATTTATCAACCTACCCAGAGGAGAAAATTTATTTGCACTTCGATAAGCCTTATTATGCTGTGGCCGACACGGTTTGGTTTAAGGCTTACGTTACCGAAAACTTAAATCTGCTGTCTAAAATTAGCAAGATTGTCTATGTAGATGTTATCAACCAGAAAGATTCGTTGATACAAACCGTAAAATTACCATTGGTAGATGGTATGGCAGACGGAAATTTTCCGCTTGATCAGATAAATTATGCCCAAGGTAATTATCACGTTAGGGCATATACCAAGTGGATGTTGAACTTTGAAAACCCTGCGTTTTTTAATAAGACTTTTTACATTGGCGAAACGATAGATAAAGAATTGAAGACCCACATTACCTACAAAAATACTTCTACCGATAAGCAACAACAGATAAGTGCGCGCATTCAGTTTAAAGATACAAATGATAAGCCTTACGCCAATAAGGCTGTAACGTGGCAAGCGGTAACCACTTATACTATAGTTGATAAGGGTAGAGGAACAACAGATGCCAACGGGTATTTAACAATTTCGATGAGTGCAGACCAAGATGCGGAATATCAGCTTAAAAATGGAAATTTAAATACAAGTCTAAAAATTAGCGACATCAGCGTGGCGAATAGCAGTTTTAAGCTAAAGAATGCCATTGTTAGCGAAGACATCCAGTTTTTTCCGGAGGGTGGTGTCCTTGTAGCCGATATTCCCAACAAAGTTGCCTTTAAATCGATTAAAAGCGATGGGCTAGGAGTCGATGCGAAAGGTTCTGTTGTAGACGAAAGTGCAAAGCAAGTAACCACATTTACCACCCAACATTTGGGAATGGGCAGTTTTGAGTTTACGCCCGAAGCCGGGAAAACGTATTCGGCTAAAGTTACCTTTTCAGGTGGAAGCACAAAAACGGTAAAATTACCAACAGTATCTGCAGAGGGCAGCGTACTTCATATTGATAATTCAAATCCGGATCATTTGGTGGTTAAGATCTCATCAAACAAATCTTTTCTAGATAAAAATAAGGGGAAAAAAGTCTATCTCATCGCACGTTCTAAAGGCGTTATTTGCTACGGCGCACAAACATCGTTGGCAGAACCAGTGTACAACACAACTATTCCGAAAATTAAGTTTCCGCGAGGTATTGCGCAGTTTACCTTGTTTTCTGAAGATGGAAAGCCGGTAAGTGAACGTATCGTTTTTGTAGATCATAAAAATACACTTGCATTAAATATTTCTACTCCCTTAACAAGTTATGGAGCAAAAAAGAAGGTTAAAGTAAATATTGTGGCTAAAAATGATACCGCTACCGTTAAGGGAAATTTTTCTGTTGCAGTAGTCGACGAAACTAAAGTGCCGTATAACGATGATCGCGAAGCGACAATATTGAGTACATTTTTACTTACCAGCGATGTTAAGGGGTATATAGAACAACCGAATTATTATTTCGATAAGCCAGATGAAAAAAAGGTTGAAAATCTAGATTTACTGTTGCTTACACAAGGATACAGAAGTTTTAATTATAGTGATATTTTGGCAGATAGAGTTCCAGAAATTGCTTTTTTTCCAGAGCAGGGAATCGAGGTCTCTGGTGTGTTGAGAATGGCCAATGGTATCCCGGTTAGAAAAGGCCAATTACTGCTAACCATTCCCGATAAGCGGTACAGGCAAGAGCTTACCACAGATCCGGTGGGTAATTTTAAGTTTTCTAACCTTGTTTTAAATGATACCTCGAAGGTAACCATATCTGCTAAGTACAACCCCAGTTACCAAAACATGGTGCTAACTTTAAAGGGAAATGCGTACCCCAATGTAGGTCGTAATTTTAATGGGCCAGATGAAGTGTTGAATATAGACAGCACCTTAACTACCTATTTAAACAACAGTAAAAAGCAATATGGTTACTTGCACACGTTAAAAGATGTAACGGTGCGTGCTTCGGCAAAACCTAAGCCAAGCCATAAAGACTACTCTGCCTTAAGCGGCCTTAGCCAACTGGCTGATCATGAAATAAATGGCGAAAGCTTAAAGGGTTGCAACGTATTAATTAATTGCTTGCAAGGCATGCTGCCTGGCGTAACTTTTGTAGACAATAATTTTTACATCACTAGAGACTACAACGCTGGGAACCGTACGCCTATGGGTATTTTTTATAACGGTTTCTTTGTTGATGTGAGCTCTTTGGGCTCCGCGTCTGGCGACAATATATCTTCTGTAGAGGTATTTTTAAAGGACGACCTTGGTACTGTAAACCGGATAAATAACATTAACGGTGTTATTGTAATCAATCAAAAGGAAAAGCCAAAAGGCCAGCGAATTACCAAAGCGCAGTTGTTGGATATGCTCCCAAAAAACTATCAGTTAACCTTTTCGCCACAAGGATATGATAAATCGCGTACCTTTTATGTGCCGCGATATGATGTGCCTGCAAACTTAAACCGTAATGATTTGAGAACAACCGTTTATTGGAATCCTAGCGTGGTGACAGATGCTGCAGGAAAAGCAAGTTTTGAGTTTTACAATGCCGACGGAAAAGGAAAATATAAAGTGGTGGTAGAAGGTATAGACGATAATGGCGATGTTGCCCGTGGTGTTTATAGGTATATTGTGAAGTAGATTTTTGGTTTACCACAAAGTGCACAAAAGTTTTTCACAAAGTGCACGAAGTAAAGTGCTCAAGGGAGTTTTACACTTTGGTCTTTCAGCTTAGACCTCATTCTTAATCTGAGTATAGTTTGTTGATGTTCTTGTTCGTTTAACTTTGATAAAATTAAAGTGGAGGAATTGAAAGATGGTGAAATTAAGTAAAACAGAGCAAGAATATGAATTGGCTTTAGAAAAAGCTTATTTGTTAATGCAAGAAGATGTCGAAATAAATACCGCACAAGCAGATGAGCTAGATTTGCTTACCTTGTTAATTGAACATTATGAAGAAGCTCATTACCCCATAATGCCGCCCTCTCCAATTGAAGCCATTAAATTTAGATTAGAACAATTGGGCAAAACTCAGACAGAACTGTCTAAAATATTCGGTGCTCGTAGTCGCCAATCTGAAATATTAAGCGGCAAAAGAAAACTAAGTTTAAGCATGATTAGAAAGTTGCACGAAGTTTTGAATATCCCTGCAGAAATTTTAATTGGGGCTTATTAAATTTAAATAATCATGGCGCCTTTTATTTTTTTTCACAGGTATTTCCATACTCATCAGCCCTTTTGGGGTCATATCTAACAAGCGAGCAATTTCGAAAAAAGAGAAAGGCATGTGCCTAAAACTTCATCCCTGCCACCTCGCTAGCGGTAGGGATGGTAGGGGCTTGGTGCCAATTTTTTATTGGCACGGTAGCGAAGCGTACCCCCGAACAGCCCGGCCCCGGTTTTTTTCCGGGGAACGCCAAAAAAGTATTTGTAATTTATTTGGCCACATGCATCCATTTTCGGTAGATTTGCAACTCGCTAAGCTTCAATATCAAACAAGCAACCGACGATCGAAAAACAATTCCCTCTACCCCTTGATTTTACAAGAATTTTGTTCTACTTTTGCAGTCCGTTTTATGGGCTATCTGCAAAGAAGCTAGGGGAGCGGTAATTATTTAATAAACAACATAAAAAAGCACAATGCCAACCATTCAACAATTAGTTAGAAAAGGTAGAGTAGCACTGGAGTTCAAGAGTAAGGCTCCAGCGTTGGACAGCTGTCCACAGCGAAGAGGTGTATGTACACGTGTGTACACCACTACCCCTAAAAAACCAAACTCAGCAATGCGTAAAGTTGCCCGTGTTCGTTTAACGAACGGTAAAGAGGTAAATGCGTACATTCCTGGAGAAGGTCACAATTTGCAAGAGCACTCTATCGTGTTAATTCGCGGTGGTAGGGTAAAAGATTTACCGGGTGTACGTTACCACATTATCCGTGGTGCATTAGATACATCAGGTGTGGCAGGCCGTAACCAACGTCGTAGTAAATATGGAACTAAGCGTCCAAAACCAGGACAAGTAGCGGCGCCGGCTAAAGGCGCAGCAAAAAAGAAAAAATAATTAGGAGGAAATAAGAAATGAGAAAGTCGAAACCAAAAAAGAGAATTATTCTTCCTGATCCGAAATTTAACGATATTCAGGTAACCCGTTTTGTAAACAATATGATGTTTGATGGAAAGAAATCCATCGCTTATTCTATTTTTTACGATGCTGTAGAACTTGCTGAAAAGAAAGTTGGCGAGAACGGTTTAGAAATGTTTAAACGTGCATTGGCAAATATTAGTCCTTCTGTAGAGGTTAAAAGCCGTAGAGTTGGTGGTGCAAATTTCCAGGTTCCAATGGAAGTTAGACCAGATCGCAAGATTGCTTTAGGCATGAAGTGGTTAATTTTATATGCTCGTCGTCGTGGTGAAAAAACGATGAAAGAAAAATTATCTGGAGAAATTGTTGCTGCTGCCAAAGGTGAAGGTGCTGCGGTTAAGAAGAAAGAAGATACGCATAAAATGGCCGAAGCCAATAAAGCGTTCTCTCACTTCAGATTTTAATATAAATTGAATTAATTTGAATGATTGAATTTTGAATAATGCGACGGTGCTTACTGTTTCTTTGTTCTCTAATTCAATCATTTGCTAATTATAACAAATGTCAAGAGATTTAAAATTTACAAGAAATATTGGTATCGCTGCACACATCGATGCTGGTAAAACGACTACTACGGAGCGTATATTATATTATGCTGGTGTTAGTCATAAAATTGGTGAGGTGCACGAAGGTGCAGCAACAATGGATTGGATGGCGCAGGAGCAAGAGCGTGGTATTACCATTACCTCTGCTGCAACTACGGTTGATTGGAATTATAGGGGTCAAAAATATCATGTTAACGTTATTGATACACCTGGTCACGTGGATTTTACCGTAGAGGTAAATCGGTCGTTACGAGTGTTAGACGGATTGGTATTCTTGTTTTCGGCTGTTGATGGTGTTGAGCCTCAATCTGAAACCAACTGGCGTTTAGCGAATAATTACAGTGTACCACGTATCGGTTTTGTTAACAAAATGGACCGTTCTGGTGCTGACTTTTTACAGGTTGTTAAGCAGGTTAAAGATATGTTGGGTAGCAATGCAGTTCCATTGCAATTACCTATCGGTGCTGAAGACGGATTTAAAGGTGTGGTTGATTTAATTAACAACCGCGGTATTGTTTGGAACGAAGAAGATAAAGGTATGACCTTTACTGAAGTGCCAATTCCAGAAGATATGTTGGAAGAGGTTGCCGAGTGGAGAGAGAAATTATTGGAATCTGTTGCAGATTATGATGAGTCATTGATGGAGAAATTCTTTGATGCTCCAGAAACCATTACCGAGCGCGAAGTTTTAGATGCTTTACGTGCAGCTGTTTTAGATGCTAAAATTGTACCTATGGTTTGTGGTTCGTCTTTTAAAAATAAAGGTGTGCAAACTATGCTAGATTATGTGATGGAATTATTGCCATCGCCTATGGATAGCGAAGGTGTGGTTGGTATTAACCCAGATACAGAAGAAGAAGTTTTATTAAAACCAAGTATTACAGAGCCGTTTGCAGCTTTAGCGTTTAAAATCGCAACCGATCCTTTTGTAGGCCGTTTATGTTTTATCCGCGTTTATTCGGGTAATTTAGACGCTGGGTCTTATGTTTACAATTCGCGTTCCGGAAATAAAGAACGTATCTCTAGAATCTTTCAAATGCATGCCAACAAGCAAAACCCTGTGCCTAATGTGGCTGCTGGAGATATTGCTGCGGTAGTGGGCTTTAAGGATATAAAAACTGGAGATACACTTTGCGAAGAGAAGAATCCAATCGTTCTGGAATCAATGAACTTTCCTGAGCCGGTTATCGGATTAGCTATTGAGCCAAAAACTCAGGCTGATGTTGATAAATTGGGTATTGGGTTAGGTAAACTTGCAGAAGAAGATCCTACATTTAGGGTTCAAACCGACCAAGAAACTGGCCAAACGGTTATTTCTGGAATGGGCGAATTACACCTAGATATTTTAATTGACCGTTTAAGACGCGAATTTAAGGTAGAAGTTAACCAAGGTGCACCACAAGTTGCATACAAAGAGGCAATTTTTGGAACTACAAACCACAGAGAAGTTTACAAGAAACAATCTGGTGGTCGTGGTAAGTTTGCCGATATCTCAGTTATAATTTCTCCAATTGATGCAGATTACGAAAAAGGTGGTTTACAGTTTGTGAACGAAATTACTGGTGGTTCTATTCCTAGAGAATTTATTCCATCGGTAGAAAAAGGTTTTGCTAGCGCTATGGCAAATGGTGTATTGGCCGGTTATCCACTTCCAGATATGAAAGTGCGTTTAACAGATGGTTCATTCCACGCTGTCGATTCAGATGCTTTATCTTTCGAACTTGCTGCTCGGATGGCTTATCGTGAAGCTTTGCCTAAGTGTAAGCCTACTTTGATGGAGCCGATTATGAAGATAGAAATCTTAACTCCAGAAGAAAACATGGGAGATGTTATTGGTGATATGAACCGTCGTCGTGGCCAATTGTTAGGTATGGATTCTAGAGCAGGATCGCAAGTAATTAAAGCTACCGTGCCACTTTCAGAAATGTTTGGTTATGTAACTCAGTTACGGACCATCACTTCAGGCCGTGCAACATCTACTATGGAATTTGATCATTACGAAGCTGCACCAAAAGGTGTTCAGGAAGAAGTAATTGCAAAGTCTAAAGGTAAGGTGAAAGCAGAAGACTAAATAGTATCGAGACATTAGTATCAGGTATTAAGATATTAGTATCAAGTATCAAGACAGATCATTTATCTTGATACTCGATACTTTATACTTGCTACTCAAAAATAAACCCGATTATTTGTTACCAATAGCTCTAACAAATAGTCTTAATTTAAAATAAAATGAGCCAAAGAATTAGAATTAAATTAAAATCTTACGATTACAACTTGGTAGATAAATCTGCTGAGAAGATTGTAAAGACGGTTAAGCCTACGGGTGCCGTGGTTAGTGGGCCGATTCCACTGCCAACAGAGAAGAAAATTTTCACAGTGTTGCGTTCTCCACACGTAAACAAGAAAGCTAGAGAGCAATTTCAATTGTGCGCTTACAAACGTCTTTTGGATATCTATAGCTCTAACTCTAAAACGGTAGATGCTTTAATGAAACTTGAATTGCCTAGCGGTGTTGAGGTTGAGATTAAAGTGTAACTTTAGAAAGAACTAAGCAAAAAGCTCTGGTAAATTGCCAGGGCTTTTTTTATAGGTTATCGCGGGTGCACTTCGCAAAAGAAATAGATAGGTTTTTCTAGTGTTGCCGAATCTAAGCCATTTAGCATTAACCGTTTAGCCTGTATAAATATGGCTGACGCTTAGAAAGCGGATGAGTAATTAGTCTATAAAATTATTTCTAACTGCAAACCCAATTAATTCTGCAGTATTTCTTGTTCCTGTTTTCTCTAACAATTTCTTTCTGTTTCCCTCAATCGTTCTTTTACTCGAAAATAATTTTTCAGAAATTTCTTCGTTGGTAAACCCCGCTGCAACAAACTTTAGGATCTCCAGCTCTCGTTTGCTAATTTTTAGTTGCGACCTCGCCACCCCATGCGCCGATTTGTTTTTAATGGACGCCGCTTGCTTCATATATTTTATGCCCAGTTGAGAGGAAAGATAGGGTTGACCTAATAAGATTTGTTTAACAGCATAAATCAATTCTTGTAACTCGAAGCCGCCGATAATAAAACCTTCTATCTTGTTTTCGAATGCTAATTGAAGCAGTTCCACATCATCTAGAAAGGCGTTGCACAGTATTTTTAACTTTGGATGTTGTTCTTTTAAATGTTTTATAAAGTTTAGCTCTATGCTAGTAAATGTGTGTATTTCTAAGAAGAGCAGATGTGGAAGTGGTTTTTCCTCTAAAAATCTCAGCGTATCTAGTTCGCTAAACAAGGAGGCGGCTAACTTAATATTACTAACATTATCTATGCTTTTAAGTGCTAGATTGTTGTTGCCAGAAACTAGAGAAATTAGAGAAACATGAAGAAGCGTAATTTCTTGATCCAAGTTATAAGGTTATTTTGATTGATTTTCAGCGAAATCAAATATCAAAATAATTAAACCATCAACGTGGACGATAAATACGCTAAATTTCAATATTTATACGCATACATCCTCCAAAAATCCACGATATAGAAATTGAGATAGCGATAACTAAAACAAGCGTATCAAGTTATAAAAAAAATTTTTCAGTTAAATATCGAGATATATCCGATTAGGGATACAGCTCAATTAGGTAGGGATTTTAGAAACTTTAGGTTTAAAAGTTTTCTGCGGTGCTTTTATACTTGTCTTTAAGCTGCTCGCCAAAAGCTTTAACTTTATCTGCCATTTCTGGCGCTTGTTCAGAAATATCGTCTACAAACGATTTGCCATCACTTTCTCTCTTTTTTGTAGCATACTTATATGCGAAAACAGCTGCTGCACCTGTAAGTACTAGTTTGAATAAATTCATGGATATTTTATTTAAAATCTTTTGAAGAACTTCCGGTATTGCTTTCTGCACTCTCCTTTGTTTCCATCCCATCTTTGTGCGGGTAGGCGTCGTCGTGTAAGGAATCCTTGCCCTGCGTTCCGGTATTATCGAAACCGTCTTTGGCCAAAATGTTATTTTCATTTAAGCCTCGGCTGTTCTTTGCTTTTAGAGTCTTGTTTCCAAAACTTGTTACAGTGTTTGCGTCGTTTCCTTTTTCAGAAGCTTTATTAACGCCATCAACGCTCTGAACGTTCTCAACGCTCTCCACGGTTGTTTTTTTTTCTGGCGAGCCCTCCTTGCCGTCATACCCTTCTAAGTGAGGGTCTTTTCTATAGGTACTTATTTTCATGGCTATTTTCTTTTAAAAGAAGAACACGCAATGCTATTAAAGGTTTTGGATGTTTCTTAACTACCGCTGTTTACGAATGTTTAAGCAGAGATTACTAGTTTCTTCTTTGATCGTCCCATTTATTTCGCTCGTCTTGTAGCTCGCGAGCTAGTTTCATCTCTTTGTCCTTGGCCTTTACTTTATGGGTTTGGAATTCGTCTGCAACTTCTTGGTAGAGTTCTGTTCGGTACTTGGCCTCTTGTCTATATTTACCCGATTGAAATATGATTATTGCAAGCGCAACCGCCAATAATATAATGATAGACCAAACCATCACAGAATAAGTTCCCTTTTGAAACGGAATACCTAAAAACCCGATTTCGTTTACCGCTGCCGTAGCTGTTACTAAAGCACTCTGTTTGTTAGATATTTCGCTTTTTAAGTTATCGCTTGCATCTTTTTGCGAATTAATTTTTCCTTTCGCTTGAGCAAGTTCTTTGCGTTCTTTTTTCAAGGTATCTGTAACACTCCGCCACAGCACCGATAATCTACCAGGGTTTATCAGCCTCGATCCATAAAGACTCTTTGATTTGGACAGCATGAACCTGTATTGGCCATTTAAAGAATGATCGGCATTTTTAGTAGTGTCTTGTTGTGCATTCGCCAAGAAGCTAATAAGTAGGGTAAGTGCAAAAAAAAGAAGCGTTGTTTTTTTTAAAAATTGCATAGCGTATTGTTAATGGTTTTAGTGTTTTTGTTGTGATTTTTTAATCGAAGCAATCCTGAACGAGAACCAATTTATTTCAATCCTTGCTCAAACTTATGGTTAATTAACAATTTTATGCAAATTTTATTATAATTTATAGGAGTATCGGTTACATTTGTTAAATGCAAATAGGAATTATCGGGTTGGGCGACATGGGCAAATTGTATGCGCTATGCTTTGCCAAAGCAGGCTTTGGGGTGTGTGGTGCCGATGTTCCCGACCAGTTTGAGGTGTTAAAGGCAGAGTTAACGCCCAGTAATATAGAGGTACTTAGAGACGGACATGAGGTTGCGCGCAAATCTGATTTTATTTTGTATTGCGTGGAGGCAGAGAAGGTGGCAGAGGTTGTAGAAAAGTTTGCGCTTTCTACAAAGTATGGCGCTATTGTTGGTGGGCAAACCTCTGTAAAGCATCCGGAGATTGCCGCTTTTGAAAAATATTTGCCAAAAGAAACTCATATAGTCACTTGTCACTCCCTGCATGGGCCTGGTTTTAGTTCTAAAGGGCAGACATTGGTGGTGGTAAGGCACCGCGCTTCTGATGAGGCTTATCTAAAAGCGCTTACGGTGTTAAAAACACTAGAATCTAACATCATCGAACTAGATGATTATAAAACCCATGATAGAATTGTAGCAGATACGCAGGCAGTAACGCACATGGGTTTTGAGAGTATGGGCTCGGCGTGGAAAAATGCAGGTTTTTTCCCTTGGGATAATCCAGCTTATGCCGGTGGAATAGATAACGTGAAAATTTTAACCACGCTGAGGATTTTTAGTTATAAATCTCACATTTACGCCGGTTTGGCAATCCTTAATCCGTATGCCCAAGAACAAGTTAAGTATTATGCCCAAGCAGAATCAGAATTATATAAATTGATGATTTGTGAAGATGAGGAGCAGTTTAGGGCAAAGATTTATGCTGCTAGAAGTTTCGTTTTTCACGAGAGTAGGAAATTTGTTTTGCTTGATGACAGCATTATGAGGGAATTTAGCCTATCGGATGCAAATCACAACCAAAAACCAAACTCGCATTTAAGCTTGCTGAGTATGGTGTATGCATGGTATAAAATGGGTATAAATCCGTATGACAATCTAATTTGCCAAACGCCTCCTTTTAAGCTTCGGTTGGGCATTGCAGAATATCTTTTTAAAAACGACGCTATGTTAGAGGAATCTATCCATACAGCTTTGTTCGATAAATCGATTAGGGGAGATGATCTAGAATTTCATACCGCGGTACACGAGTGGGCGTCTATAATTGGCTATGGTGATCTAAAAGGTTATAAAGCCCATTTCGAAGCAGCAAAAGCTTTTTTTGCAGATAGATTAAGCGACGGGAGAGATTTGAGTGCAGAAATGATTAGAAGGTTGGGAAAGTAGGGAGATGAAAATCGAAATAAGAAATTTCTCTTTCGCGAATCGTTGAGCGCTTTGTAAAAAAAATACAATTTTTATGAATGAAAACTAAAATATTTTTCCTTTTGCTTACAGGGCTATCAATTGGCTATTCAAGTAAAGCTCAAAAATTCGACAACTCAGTTTGCTGGGAAATCAGACAGAGCAAAAATTCCTATCCTTCTTATATTTTTGGCTCAATCCATCTATTAGATACAACAAAGGTTAGGTTTCCAATAGAGAAAATTAAAGGTTTGATTGACAAGACAGGTATGCTCTGTCTTGAGATATCTGGTGCTGACTTTAAACTGGTATCTGAAAAATTAGGTATCAAAATGTATCTTGATGGTGATAAAAGAGAAAAATCTATTTCAAATAGTCTTGATGAGGTACACTTAAAAAAACTTCAATTAATGATTGATTCATCTAATGATTTTTTCAAAGGTTTTAAGGATATGTTAGATTACATTAAACCTTCATTCCTTACTACGATGATAACTTTAGAAAAGCAATTATCCACATCCAATGAATTTAGCCGATCTAAATTTAATCCAGAGGGATTTTTCACACAGTATTGTGAATCTAAAAGTATAGCGGTTAAGGGGTTAGAAACTGCCGACGAACAAGTAGATTTGGTAGTCAAACCCAGCTTGAGTTTTGATAAGGCGATTGAAGAATTAAAGAAATCTATTGATGATTTTAATAAGACGAAAACCGATGTTGATATGTTTTTTAATTATTCCAATCAGAATTTAAAGCTTTTGCCAAAAAAAGAATACTCCGATTCTACCATGATCAGCAGAAATACAAATATGGCTAATGGAATAGATAGGTTGCTGAAAAATAACAGCCTTTTCATAATGATTGGAGCAGCTCATTTACCTTACCAACATGGTATATTAAATCTTTTGGCCAAAAAAGGCTATTACATCAAACCCTACTTTATTAATTTGAAAAAAGAATGGACAAATTGATCTTTGCCATCTGTACAGTGCACCTACCATCTTGCGCCATTAGATTGGAAGTAATGCACTTATTTTTGTAGAAATCATAACAACGATTAAAAGACAATGAATGATTTTAAAACATATACGTTTATGTTGCTAATGAGCACTTCAAGTTTAGTTGTTAGCGCTCAACGAAAGGTAGAGAGCGGAGCGTATAACTTAATGTTAAAAGCGTTATTAAAGGAGAACGTTCCCGAAATTAGTGCTAAAAAAGCTCATAAAGAACAAGAGAAATATCAGTTTATAGATTCTAGGGAAAAAGCGGAATATGAAGTCAGTCATGTAAAAAATGCGGTTTGGGTTGGATGTGATGATTTTGATACACAACGTTTAAAAGGAATCCCTAAAGACCAACAAATTATCGTGTATTGTTCTGTTGGCGCAAGGAGCGAAAAAATAACTGGCAAACTCGTTGCCGAAGGTTATACAAACGCCCACAATATGTATGGTGGAGTTTTTGAATGGATAAACGAGGGCTTTCCAGTTTTTGATATGAATGGCAAGCAGACAATTAAAGTTCATGCTTACAGCAGAACATGGTCCATTTGGCTAAAAAAGGGAGAAAAAGTTTATCAATAGTAGGGTATCTCAAAATTTTATATTTGTTATTATGGCAGCATTTTATTCTTGTAAAAAAAACCCAGTTGGTTTAAGAGAAAATAACCTTTTATCAAACGTAAAGGGCATTTTTCCCAGTTTGTCCACGTAACCGATAGACATTGTTTTATTCGGTAAATCTTTCGTTTACCATAAACAGGTATATTATATTTGCCTAGATGTCTATCTTACTTTTTACTTTAATTCTGCTGGTCGGCGCTTTTTTAGCGGGCTTAGTCGGCTCGCTTACAGGTTTGGGTGGAGGAGTTATCATCATACCTTTGCTCACTTTAGGCTTAGGTGTAGATATTCATTATGCCATTGGTGCATCTATTGTTTCAGTTATTGCAACTTCTTCTGGCTCTGCAGCCGCTTATGTAAAGGAAGGCATTACGAACATCCGCATCGGGATGTTTTTGGAGATTGCCACCACTTTGGGGGCTATTGGAGGCGCCATTATCGCAGTTTACCTCAACCCAAGTTTTATTGCTGTGGTATTTGGTCTTATTCTAATTTTCTCTGCCGTGATGATGGTCGTAAAAAAGAAGGGGACATCAGAAAATCAAAAGACAAGCAAACTTGCGCTGTATTTTAAACTAAATGGGAGTTATCCGATAGATGGTGTAGAAAAACCCTATAAAGTGCACAGAGTAGTAGGTGGTTTTTTTATGATGCTTTTCGCTGGAACGCTATCTGGATTGCTTGGTATTGGCTCGGGCGCGTTAAAGGTAATCGCTATGGATAACATAATGAGTATGCCGTTTAAGGTTTCTACCACCACCAGTAATTTTATGATCGGGGTAACGGCGGCCGCAAGTGCCGTTGTTTACTTGCATCGCGGCCAGATAGACCCTGGTATTGCCATGCCGGTATGCATTGGGGTGCTTTTTGGAGCAACGTTGGGTTCTAAAATACTTGTGCGCACAAAAGCAGATAAACTAAAAATCATATTTGCAGGCGTGGTGCTTTTTTTGGCAATACAAATGATATACAATGGCCTTAGCGGGAGTATATAATTTAGTAAAATGATGAAAGATAAAGACATACAGGTAATTCTAGGCACTTTGTTGCGCGTAGGGGTAATCATATCTATGGCGGTTGTGCTTATTGGCGGGGTTCTCTTTTTAATTGCCGAGAGCGGGACAAAGGTAAGCTATAAAACGTTTACCCCAGAGATAGCATCACTATCTAAACCAACCGAGATTATTAAAATGTTGCCAAGCTTAAATGGTAAAGTCATCATACAGTTCGGGATTTTGCTGCTAATCTTTACACCTATCTCTAGAGTTATCTTTTCCATTTTCACCTTTTCTTTAGAGAAGGACTATATGTATGTTGTCATTGGTTTCATCGTACTCTGCATTATCATGCTAAGCTTAAATGGTGGTTTTGCATGATAGGTGTAACTTAGTTTCTGTAATACAGTCTATAATTCAGTGCCCAGTAAAAAGATCGGCAGCTATTTCATTGACTTTCAATAAGGATAACCGGAATATTGCCAACAGACGGCCGTATGGAGCGCTTTTTTTCTGTTTTTTGTCTTTCTAAAAATTGCTTTTAAATAGAACTGATTAACATCCGATAAACTATTTGAAAAAATAATGAGCTAACTATTTGAATATTAATAATTCTTTCCTATTTTTGCCCTCCCCTAAAACGGGATGAAGAACCACCTTGAACGAAGCCCTACTGCTTCGATGGGTGTTAAAAAAATAAAATATAATGTCAGGAATTATTGGAAAGAAAGTAGGAATGACCAGTATTTTCGATGAGGCAGGAAGAAACATTCCTTGTACCGTAATCGAAGCTGGGCCTTGTGTGGTGACACAAGTAAAAACCGAAGAAAAAGATGGATACTCGTCAGTTCAACTTGGATATGACGAAGCCAAAGAAAAAAACACCACCCAGCCTTTAAAAGGCCACTTTGCCAAAGCAAAGACCACTCCAAAACGTAAGTTAATCGAGTTTGATGAGTTTGACGATTCTGTTGTCTTAGGTGATACAGTTACCGTTTCTATCTTCGAAGTAGGAGAATACGTAGATGTTGTTGGAACTTCTAAAGGTAAAGGTTTTCAAGGGGTTGTAAAACGTCATGGATTTGCCGGTGTGGGTATGCAAACACACGGTCAGCACAATCGTTTACGTGCGCCAGGATCATTGGGAGCGTCTTCGTTTCCATCTCGTGTATTTAAAGGCATGCGTATGGCAGGCAGAACAGGTGGAGACAGGGTAAAAGTCCAAAACTTGCAGGTGTTAAAGATCTATGCAGATCAAAACCTAATTGTGGTTAACGGTTCCATACCAGGCGCCAAGGGTTCTTACGTAATTTTAGATAAGTAGTCAGATGGAAGTTAAAGTATTAAATATTTCAGGTAAAGAAACAGGTGCCAAGGTGCAGCTTTCTGAAAGTGTATTCGGTATAGAACCAAACGACCATGCTATTTATTTAGATGTGAAACAGTATTTGGCCAATCAACGTCAAGGTACGCACAAGTCTAAACAACGTAATGAAATTGCAGGCTCTACCCGCAAACTTTACAAGCAAAAAGGTACAGGTGGTGCACGTGCTGGTAGCATTAAGTCACCTTTGTTTAATGGAGGTGGTCGTGTATTCGGTCCGCAACCGCGCGATTATGGCTTCAAGTTAAACAAGAAACTTAAATCTTTGGCCCGTAAATCTGCCCTGGCTTATAAAGCTAAAGACAATAGCGTGCTTGTTTTAGAAGATTTTACATTCGATGCTGTGAAAACTAAAAGCTATAGAGGTTTATTGGAAGCTTTAAATTTAGATGGCCAAAAAACATTGTTGGTATTACCAGCACCAGATAACAATATTTATTTATCAAGCAGAAACATTCAGAGAACCAAGGTAGTTCTTGCAAGCCAATTAAATACGTACGACGTATTAAATGCAGGTGTACTTGTGTTTACCGAAAATTCTGTCAAATCTTTGGAGGAGGCATTTGCCAAGTAATATGGAAATTTTAAAAAAACCAATATTAACCGAAAAAGCTTCTCTTTTAACCGAGAAAGGCAACCGCTTTACTTTTAGCGCAGACCATAGAGCTAACAAAATACAGATAAAATCGGAAATCGAAAAAATGTATGGTGTTACTATTGTAGCGATAAATACGATGGTGGTAGACGGAAAAGCAAAATCTCGTTATACAAAAGGAGGCTTTGTTTCTGGTCGCACCAATAAATATAAGAAAGCAATTGTTACGCTAAAAGATGGCGAAACGATAGATTATTACGCAAATATCTAATTCAATTATTAATAATAACTATGGGCTTAAGAAAATTTAAACCAGTCACTCCGGGTACTCGCTTTAGGGTAGGTGCCAGCTTTTCGGAGATTACAGCAACCAAGCCCGAAAAATCATTGGTTGTATCATCAAAGAAATCTGGTGGGCGTAACAACACAGGAAAAATGACTATGCGCTACATGGGCGGTGGTCATAAAAAATCTTATCGTTTAATAGATTTTAAACGCGATAAGTTTGATGTTCCTGCTACTGTAGCAACAGTAGAATACGATCCTAACAGAACCGCCCGCATAGCGTTATTGCATTATGCAGATGGCGAGAAGCGTTATATCATCGCTCCAGAAGGCATTCAAGTAGGACAAGAAGTTATGTCTGGTGAGAAAGCTGTTCCAGAAGTTGGTAATGCTTTAAAATTGGCTAACATTCCTTTGGGTTCTATCGTTCACAACGTAGAAATTCACCCGGGCAAAGGAGCACAGCTTGCACGTAGCGCTGGTGCCTATGCACAATTAGCTGCACGCGATGGCAAGTATGCCACACTTAAAATGCCATCTGGCGAAACCCGTTTAATACTGGTTACCTGCTTGGCAACAATAGGTGCTGTTTCTAACTCAGACCATGCAAACGAAGTACTCGGTAAAGCCGGTCGTAAACGTTGGTTAGGTCGCCGTCCTAGAACTAGGCCGGTAGCGATGAATCCTGTCGATCACCCAATGGGTGGTGGCGAAGGTAGATCATCAGGTGGTCACCCACGTTCACGTAATGGTTTATTAGCTAAAGGCTTTAAAACCAGAGAAAAGAAAAAATATTCTAATCGTTACATCATAGAGAGAAGGAAGAAATAATGGCTCGTTCGATAAAAAAAGGACCTTATATAGACCATAATGTAGAGAAAAAGGTTCTCTCTATGAATGACGCAGGCAGAAAGTCGGTCATTAAAACATGGTCTCGCAGATCAATGATCTCTCCAGATTTTGTTGGTCATACATTTGCGGTACACAACGGTAATAAATTTATTCCTGTGTACGTAACAGAAAACATGGTTGGACACAAGTTGGGAGAATTTGCCCCAACCAGAACATTTAGAGGACACTCTGAAAAAAGGAAATAATTAGACAATGGAAGCAATAGCAAAATTAAATAATTGTCCAACTTCGCCGCGTAAAATGCGCCTAGTTGTAGATCTTATCAGAGGTGAACGCGTAGAAAAAGCATTAAGCATTTTAAAGTTTACCAATAAAGAGGTGGCAATACGAGTTGAAAAACTATTATTATCTGCCATTAAAAATTGGGAAACTAAAAATGATGGTGCCCGACCAGAAGAAAACCAGTTGTTTGTAAAGACAATTATGGTAGACTGTGGCCGCCAACTTAAGCGTTTAAGACCAGCGCCGCAAGGCCGTGGTTTTAGAATACGCAAACGTTCTAACCACATTACGCTGATAGTAGATAGTAAAAATACAGAAACTCAAAACTAATTTAGGAAATGGGACAAAAAGCAAATCCAATAGGTAACAGGCTAGGTATCATCAAAGGATGGGACTCTAACTGGTTTGGTGGAAATAACTATGCCGATAAATTAGTTGAGGACGAAAAAATAAGAAAATACCTGTCTGCACGTATTGCAAAGGGTGGCATATCTAAGGTAGTTATTGAGCGTACGTTAAAGCGTATTACTGTAACTATCCACACAGCACGCCCAGGAATTGTAATTGGCAAGGCAGGAGCTGAGGTTGATAAGATTAAGGAAGAGTTGAAGAAATTGACTAAAAAGGAAATTCAGATCAACATTTTCGAAATCAAACGCCCAGAGCTAGATGCACAATTGGTTGCAGAAGGTGTTGCTAAGCAATTAGAAGCAAGAATTTCTTTCCGTAGAGCAATGAAAACATCCATTGCATCAACCATGCGTATGGGTGCAGAAGGTATAAAAATCATGACTTCTGGTCGTTTAGGTGGTGCAGAAATGGCACGTAGCGAACAATACAAAGAAGGAAGAGTACCTTTGCACACTTTCCGCGCAGATATAGATTACGCTTTGGCAGAAGCTTTAACTACTTATGGTAAAATAGGTGTTAAGGTTTGGATTATGAAGGGCGAGGTTTATGGCAAACGCGATTTGTCTCCGAACATAGGTGTTACAAACAACGGGCCTAAAGGTGCCGGCGATAAGCCTTCTTTTGGTGGAAGAGATAATAGAGGTGGTGGAAGAGACAACCGTGGTGGAAATGACAGACGCAGCGGTGGCGGCGGCAATAATAGAGGCGGCGGTGCAGGTGCAGGTGTTAGAGGTCCTCGCAAATAATTGATTAATTAACATCGTTTAACGATAAGATAAGAATAAAATGTTACAGCCAAAAAGAACAAAGTTCAGGAAGATGCAAAAAGGCAGGATGAAAGGTTTAGCTTCTCGTGGAGCTGAGCTGGCATTTGGGTCTTTTGGCATCAAATCTCTAGAATCTACTTGGATTACCAGTAGACAAATAGAGGCTGCCCGTATTGCGGTAACACGTTTTATGAAACGTGAAGGCCAGGTATGGATCAGAATTTTCCCGGACAAGCCAATTACCAAAAAGCCGGCAGAGGTGCGTATGGGTAAAGGTAAGGGAGCTCCAGAATACTGGGTTGCCGTAGTTAGACCTGGGCGCGTAATTTTCGAAGCCGAGGGTGTTCCTTTAGAAGTTGCTAAAGAAGCATTACGTTTAGCAGCACAAAAATTACCAATCCAAACCAAGTTTGTAGTACGTAGAGATTACGTAGAAGCATAAGTTATTTGAGATGAATGTTGTAGATACTTGTTTGTACAACCGCTACACTCAAAATTAAAAGAAAAATAGAAATGAAATATTCAGAAATCATAGGGCTTTCAAAAGAAGATTTAGTAGCTAAGATTGCAGAAGAAACAGAAAATCTTAAAAAGATGAAATTTGCGCACGCTGTTTCGGCCATAGAAAATCCTTCTCGTATAGGGAAATTAAGGAGAGATATAGCTCGTTTAAATACTGAACTGACTAAAGTAAAGGCTGCCGCGGCAACTGCTACTACTGAAAGCAATTAATTTGAAAGTCGAAATGGAAAGAAAATTAAGAAAAACAAGAACAGGGTTGGTGGTGAGCAACAAGATGGATAAATCTGTTGTGGTAACTGTAGAACGTAAAGTAAAGCACCCTATTTATGGTAAGTTCGTTAAGAAAACTACCAAATTTATGGCACATGACGAGAAGAACGAATGTGGTATCGGAGATACTGTATTGATTATGGAAACTCGCCCGCTAAGTAAAAACAAGAATTGGAGATTGGTACAAATTTTAGAAAGGGCTAAATAACATGTTACAACAGGAATCAAGATTAAACGTTGCTGATAACAGTGGCGCAAAAGAAGTTTTAGTTATACGTGTGTTGGGTGGAACCGGCAAACGTTATGCTTCAATTGGCGATAAAGTTGTTGTAACCGTTAAAAGCGCATTGCCATCAGGCAATATAAAAAAGGGTACAGTTTCTAAAGCAGTTGTTGTTAGAACTAAAAAAGAGATTAGACGCAAAGATGGCTCTTACATCCGCTTTGATGATAATGCAGCCGTATTGCTAAACGCACAAGACGAGCCAAGAGGTACACGTATTTTTGGCCCCGTTGCGAGAGAGTTACGTGAGAAACAATTCATGAAAATCGTATCATTAGCACCGGAGGTATTATAAAATGGGAACTAAAGTAAACAAACCATCAAAGCTGAAGATCCGCACAGGAGATTTAGTAAAGATCATTGCAGGAGACTCAAAAGGCCAGCAAGGAAAAGTACTAGAAGTATTTATAGAGAAAAACAGAGCCATTGTAGAAGGTGTAAACTTAGTGTCTAAACACACTAAACCAAATACAGCTAATCCTAACGGTGGTATTATTAAAAAAGAAGCAGCTTTACACATTTCAAACCTTATGTTGATTGATCCTAAATCTGGAAAGACAACCCGCGTTGGCCGTAAGGCAAATGCAGAAGGTAAATTAGTTAGAGTGGCTACAATATCAGGGGAGGAAATTAAATAATGGCTACACCTAGGTTAAAAAGCAAGTACAAAGAAGAAGTTGTAACTGCACTTAAAGAGAAATTTCAGTACAAAACGGTTATGCAGGTTCCAAAATTGGAAAAAATCTGTATCAATCAAGGTGTGGGAAGATTTTCTGTAACAGATAAGAAAATTATGGATACCTCTATTGCTGAGTTGACCACCATTACCGGTCAGCAAGCAGTTGGAGCAAATTCAAAAAAGGATATCTCTAACTTTAAATTACGTAAAGGGATGCCTGTTGGCGTGCGTGTTACATTGCGCGATAACAACATGTATGAGTTTTTAGATCGTTTGATCTCTGTTGCTCTTCCTCGTATCCGCGATTTTAAAGGCATCAATGATAAAGGTTTTGATGGTCGTGGTAACTACACGTTGGGAGTTACTGAGCAAATCATCTTTCCGGAAATTAACATCGATAAAATCAGTAAAATTTTAGGGATGGATATTACTTTCGTAACTTCGGCAAAATCTGACGTGGAAGCCCTTGAGTTACTAAAACAATTCGGTTTACCGTTTAAAAATCAAAAAATAGCAGAATAATGGCAAAAGAAGGTATAAAAGCACGCGAAGTAAAACGCCAACGGTTGGTAGAAAAATACGCAGATAAACGTGCCGCAATGAAAGCAGCAGGAGATTACGAAGGTTTGGACAAGTTGCCAAAAAATGCATCTCCAGTTCGTTTGCATAACCGTTGCAAGTTAACAGGTAGACCGCGCGGTTACATGCGCACCTTTGGTATATCTAGGGTAACTTTTCGCCAGATGGCATTAGATGGCAAGATACCAGGTGTAAGAAAAGCATCTTGGTAACAAAGAGTTGAAGGTTTTAAGTTATACGTTGTACGTTTGTTCAACTTATAACTTATTACGTATGACTCAGAACTCAAAATAAACCGATGGCAGGTCTTTTAGCTAGGTAGCTAAATGGAAACCACTATCATAACAATAAAAAATGAATACAGATCCAATAGCAGATTATTTAACAAGAGTAAGGAATGCCATTAAGGCCAGCCATAGGGTTGTAGAAATTCCTGCATCAAACCTTAAAAAGGAAATTACGAAAGTACTTTTTGACAAAGGTTACATCACGAACTACAAATTTGAGGACACTACCGCACAAGGCACCATTAAAATCGCCTTAAAGTATAACCCCATCACAAAAGTTCCTGCTATTCGTACGTTGATGCGAATAAGTAAACCAGGTTTGAGACAGTATGCCGGTGTAGATAATATGCCCAGGGTATTAAACGGTTTAGGTATCGCAATCTTATCTACTTCTAAAGGTGTAATGACCGATAAGGAAGCAGCCAAATTAAAAATTGGTGGTGAGGTATTGTGTCACATTTATTAATTAGAGGAGAAAACACAATGTCGAGAATAGGAAAAGCCCCAATTACAATTCCAGCAGGCGTAACAATAACGGTTTCTAAAGAAAACGTAGTTACGGTGAAAGGACCTAAAGGTGAGTTAACTCAAAATGTTGATCGAGACATCACCATTGAACAAGAAGATGGCGTACTACAAGTAAGTCGCGCATCAGAGCAAAAGAAACATAAAGCACTACATGGTTTATACCGTTCATTAATCAATAATATGGTTATTGGTGTAACCGAAGGATACAAATTACAACAAGAACTTGTTGGTGTTGGTTACCGTGCTACAAATCAGGGTAATACATTAGATTTGGTTTTGGGTTACTCCCACCACTTTATCTTTCAATTGCCTGTAGAAGTTAAGGTTACTACAAGCTCTGAGAAAGGCCAAACTCCAAAAATTATTTTGGAAAGTATAGACAAACAATTGATAGGACAAGTAGCTGCAAAAATTCGTTCGCTACGTGCGCCAGAGCCATATAAAGGTAAAGGTATTAAGTTTGTTGGCGAAGTATTAAGAAGAAAAGCAGGTAAATCAGCATCTAAGAAATAGTAATCATGGCAGGAAAGAAATTATCAAGAAGAGATAGAATTAAGAAAGGAATCAGAAAGAGACTTACTGGTTCAGAAGCACGCCCAAGATTGTCTGTCTTCAGAAGCAATAAAGGTATATATGCTCAAGTGATAGATGATGTGAACGGAAGTACCATTGCATCTGCTTCATCTTTATCAAAAGATTTCGCTGGCAAAGGCAACAAAGTAGAGCAATCTTTAGCGGTTGGAAAATTAGTTGCAGAGAAAGCATTGGCAGCAGGTGTTAAAGAAGTTGTTTTCGATAGAAATGGCTACTTATACCATGGTCGTGTTAAATCATTAGCAGAAGGCGCACGTGAGGGTGGTCTAGTTTTTTAAATTGTAAAGAAAGAAAGAAGATGTCAACTATCAATATAAAGAGAGTAAAAACAACCGATATAGAACTGAAAGATCGGTTGGTTAGCATACAACGCGTTGCCAAAGTTACCAAAGGTGGCCGTACCTTCAGTTTTTCTGCAATTGTTGTTGTGGGAGATGAAAATGGTGTGGTTGGTTTTGGGCTTGGAAAAGCGAAAGAGGTTACCGAAGCAATTGCTAAGGGAATTGATGATGCAAAGAAAAACTTGGTTAAGGTGCCTATTTTAAACGGTACAGTTCCGCATGAGCAAATTGGTAAGTACTCTGGTGGTTTTGTTTTAATAAAGCCAGCTGCCGTTGGTACGGGAGTAATTGCCGGTGGTGCAATGCGTGCCGTATTAGAGAGTGCCGGTATAACTAACGTACTTGCAAAATCTAAAGGCTCTTCTAACCCCCACAACGTGGTTAAGGCAACTGTAGATGCGTTAACAAAAATGCGTGATGCTTACACGATTGCACAAACCCGTGGCATAGATTTAAACAAAGTATTTAACGGATAGAAAATCATGGCTAAAATTAAGATAACACAAATTAAAAGTACTATCGATAGAAGCGAACGCCAAAAAAGAACTGTAAGGGCTTTGGGTTTAAAGAAAATGAATCAAAGCGTTGAAGTTGAGGCAACTCCACAAATCGTAGGTATGGTTAGAAAGGTAAATCACCTTATCGCCATAGAAAGTTTATAAATATTTAGAAAAGTAGCCGCTTTTTTGTAGCTACTTTTTTATAGTTTTAACCGTTGTACCTGTTTAGTGAAAGCGAAGGGCAACACAAGTTTAAGAAAATGAATTTAAGTAATCTGAGACCTGCAAAGGGTTCTACAAAAAAAGTTAAGAGAATCGGTCGTGGTACTGGATCTGGACGTGGCGGTACATCTACCCGTGGTCACAAGGGTGCTCAATCTCGTTCTGGTTACAAATCTAAAGTTGGTTTTGAAGGGGGTCAAATGCCTTTACAACGTCGTGTGCCTAAGGTTGGTTTCAAGCCTATTAATCGTACAGAGTATGTTGGTGTAAATTTGGATGTACTGCAAGGTCTAGTAGAAAGATTCGAGTTAAAATCTGTAGATTTGGCAGTATTAAAAGAACACGGATTGGTTTCTAGAAACGACTTGGTGAAGATTTTAGGTCGTGGTGAGTTGAAAGCAAAATTAGAAATTACGGCACATGCATTTTCTGCAACCGCACAAAAGGCAATTGAAGCTGCAGGTGGTTCAATCGTAAAACTGTAAACTAGTACATGAAAAAGCTAATTACGACTATAAGTAATATTTGGAAAATTGAAGAATTAAAAGAACGTATTTTGTTTACGTTCTTAATTCTTTTAATTTACCGTTTTGTTTCTCACGTGGTTATGCCAGGTGTAAACCCGAGTGCATTAGGAAATACAACGAAGTCTGGTCTTTTAGGCCTGTTGGATATGTTTGCCGGTGGTTCGTTTTCGCGAGTGTCTATTTTAGCGTTGGGGGTTATGCCGTACATTTCGGCATCCATCGTTGTTCAGTTACTTGGCGTTGCTGTACCTTCGTTTCAAAAAATGCAAAAAGAGGGTGCGAGTGGACAGAAAAAAATGGATCAGATTACAAGGTATCTGACAGTTTTGATTACCATTGTGCAATCTATTGGATACGTTAAAACGCAGGTACCAGTAGAAGCTATTTTAATGCCAGTTACGCTTTTCTATATTCTTTCTGTTATCGTGCTTACAGCGGGTACATTATTTGTAATGTGGCTTGGTGAAAAAATTACCGATAAGGGAATTGGTAATGGTGTTTCGTTAATTATAATGATTGGCATCATTGCACGTTTACCTGTTGCGTTAAGTCAAGAATTTTCTGATAAAGTTGGTGCATCGAGTACTGGCGGTGGCCCTGTTGCCTTGGTAATAGAAACCGTTGCCTTATTTGCAGTGGTAATGTTTACCATCTTAATTGTTCAGGGAGTTAGAAAAGTGCCAGTTCAATATGCAAAGAAAATTGTTGGAAACAGACAGTTTGGTGGTGTTCGCCAGTATATTCCTTTAAAGGTAAATGCTGCAGGTGTAATGCCTATCATTTTCGCGCAGGCGTTGATGTTTATTCCAGGTGCACTTACTTCTTTTGTACCTTCTTTACAGGGTTCTTGGTTAATTCAATTTAGCAATCCTGTTTCTTTGGCTTATAGCCTTACATTTGCAATTTTAATTATCTTATTTACATTTTTCTATACCGCTATTACAGTTAACCCTGTTCAAATGAGCGACGATATGAAAAAGAATGGTGGCTTTATTCCAGGTATAAAGCCGGGTTTGGCAACTTCAACTTTCATTGATGATGTAATTTCTAAGATTACCTTTCCAGGTGCCATCTTTTTGGCCATTATTGCCATCTTACCTTCAATCGCGGTAAAATTTGGTATCAAACAAGAGTTCGCCCAATTTTTTGGAGGAACATCTCTATTGATTTTGGTTGGCGTAGTGTTAGATACACTCCAGCAAATAGAAAGTTACTTGTTAATGCGCCATTATGATGGTTTAATGAAAACAGGTAGAATAAGTGGAAGGGCAGGAGTTCCAGCAGCGAGCAGCAATGCCGTTTTGTAGCAGGTTAACATGTCTAAAATTTATTACAAATCGTTAGAAGAAATCGAGCTTATTCGAGAAAGCAATTTGTTGGTGTCTAAAACTTTGGCCGAGGTGGCTAAAATAATTGCACCAGGGGTTACCACAATTAAGTTAGATAAACTTGCTTTTGAGTTTATTAGCGACCATGGCGCAGTGCCGGCTTTTCTTAATTATAATGGCTTCCCAAATTCTTTATGCATTTCGCCTAATGATCAAGTAGTTCATGGTTTTCCTAATGATTATGTGATTGAGGAAGGCGATTTGATTTCTGTAGACTGTGGCGTAATTAAAAATAAATACTTTGGTGATTCTGCTTATACGTTTTCTATTGGAGAGATCTCTGAAGAAAAGAAGAAGCTTGTAAAGGTTACCCAAGAATGTTTACGTTTAGGCATAGAAAAAGCTATTGTTGGAATGCGAGTTGGTGATATCGGCTTTGCCGTACAGCAATGTGCAGAAAGCAATGGTTTTGGGGTGGTTAGAGAATTGGTAGGTCATGGAGTTGGTGCGCAGTTGCATGAAAAACCAGAAATACCAAACTACGGCAAGAGGGGCAATGGCCCTAAGCTTGAAGAAGGTATGGTAATTGCCATAGAGCCTATGATTAATGCTGGTGTTGCCGGTATTAATTTTCATGCCGATGGGTGGACTGTAACGAGCAAAGACAATAAACCTTCGGCTCATTTTGAGCACTCTGTGGCAATAAAGAAGGGACAAGCAGATATTTTGTCTACGTTTGATTACATAGAAGAAGTTTTACGAAAAAAAGAATAAAATATTGGATTATTTTATTTAATTTTGCGTCCCTGTTTAGAGGCAGGTAATTAAGTAACAATCAGTATAATATGGCTAAACAAGCCTCAATTGAACAAGACGGAGTAATAAGAGAAGCGTTATCTAATGCTATGTTTAGGGTAGAATTAGAAAACGGGCACGAAATTATTGCGCACATATCTGGTAAAATGCGCATGCATTATATAAAGATTTTACCTGGAGATAAAGTTAAATTAGAAATGTCGCCTTACGACTTAACGAAAGGTCGCATTACTTATAGATACAAATAGAAATGAAAGTTAGATCGTCAATTAAAAAACGTAGCGTAGATTGCAAGATTATTCGTCGTAAGGGAAAACTTTACGTAATCAACAAGAAGAATCCTAAGTTCAAGCAACGTCAGGGATAATTAAACATTAGAGCGAGGTTCGTACAACGGTGGCCCGCCGTTCGATCGTTTATTTAAAATCAATTTACAAATATGGCAAGGATATCAGGTATAGATTTACCGAGAAACAAAAGAGGAGAAATTGGCTTAACCTACATTTATGGTATAGGCAAAACTACTGCTCAACGCATTTTAACCCAGGCGGGAATCGACTTCAATAAGAAAGTTGAAACATGGTCTGACGATGAGTTGACAGCAATTCGTACCATCATTAACGACGAAATCAAAGTAGAAGGTGCTTTGCGTTCAGAAGTTCAGCTTAACATTAAGCGCTTGATGGATATTGGTTGTTACCGTGGTTTGCGTCATAGAAAAGGTTTACCTTCTCGTGGTCAGCGTACCAAAAACAACTCTCGTACCAGAAAAGGAAAGAGAAAGACAGTTGCAAACAAGAAAAAAGCTACTAAATAGAAAAAAGATTTGAGCTGTTAGATTTGAGATACGAAACAATTGTATCATCCAGTCAACTTCTCGATCTAACGTTGTAAATAGTTAAGATAGTGGTGTGAGCGAGAATGAAGTCTCAATACTCATATCTCATGTCTCATATCTAAAATAAAAAATGGCTAAAAGTAAAAAAGTTACAAAAAAACGTGTCGTTGTTGTAGAATCAGTGGGCGAAGCTCATATCAATGCTACTTTTAATAACATCATCGTTACCTTAACCAACACAAACGGACAATGTATTTCATGGTCGTCTGCTGGTAAAATGGGCTTTAGAGGTTCAAAAAAGAACACTCCTTATGCAGCAGGACAAGCAGCTTCAGATTGTGGTAAAGCTGCATTTGATCTTGGCTTACGTAAGGTAGATGTATTTGTTAAAGGTCCAGGTTCTGGTCGTGAGTCGGCCATTAGAACTTTGCAGGTAGCGGGTATAGAAGTAAATTCTATTAGAGATATTACTCCACTTCCACACAACGGATGTCGTCCTCCAAAAAAGAGAAGAGTTTAATTAATTTTAAAGATAAGAATCTCCTGTTTTAGGCTGGACGATACTTTAAAAAACGCAAAAAAAAATGGCAAGATATACAGGCCCAAAAAGTAAGATAGCCCGTAAGTTCAGAGAACCAATTTTTGGTCCTGACAAGGTTTTAGACAGAAAAAATTATCCTCCAGGCCAACATGGCTCATCTAAAAGAAGAGGAAAACAATCAGAATATGCTATCCAGTTAATGGAAAAGCAGAAAGTTAAATATACTTACGGTGTATTAGAAAAACAATTTAGTAATCTTTTCAAAAAAGCTTCGTCTCGTGCAGGCATTACAGGTGATAACTTGTTGCAATTGTTAGAGGCACGGTTAGACAATGCTGTTTACCGTTTAGGTTTTGCTGTTACCCGTTCTGGGGCTCGCCAATTGGTTAGCCACAAGCACATTACAGTTAATGGAGAGGTTGTTAATATCCCATCTTACCAATTAAGAGCTGGAGACGTAATTGCGGTTAGAGAGAAATCTAAATCTTTAGAGTCTATTTCGAACGCTGTTGCTGGTCGTAAGATTAACAAGTTTGGTTGGTTGGATTTCGATGCAAATCAATTGAGTGGCAAGTTTTTAACTTATCCTCAACGTGATGAAATTCCAGAAAACATCAAAGAAAACTTAATCGTAGAGCTTTACTCTAAGTAATTTATAAAAGTGTTAAAGGCTATTGTATGGTCTTTAACACTTTTATATTACCATAAATATTTAATAACGAGTTTAAATAAACATAAATGGCAATTTTAGCATTTCAGAAACCAGACAAGGTTATTATGCAGAAATCGAACGATTTCTCGGGCGTATTTGAATTTCGTCCATTAGAGCCCGGTTTCGGAGTAACAATTGGTAACGCGCTAAGAAGAATATTGCTTTCTTCGTTAGAGGGTTATGCTATTACAAATATTCGTTTTTCGGGCGTTTCGCACGAATTTTCTACCCTTAAGGGTGTTGTAGAAGATTTAACAGACATCATTTTGAATTTAAAACAAGTGCGTTTTAAGAAATCAGGTGATTCTGGTGATGCTGAGAAGATTTTTATTATCGTTAACAGTCAAGATCAGTTCAAAGCTGGCGATATTACTAAATTCTCTAATAACTTTACCGTTTTAAATCCAGATCACGTAATCTGTAATATGGATAAGTCGGTAACTTTAGAAGTGGAGCTTACTGTTAATAAGGGACGTGGCTATGTGGCTGCAGAGGAGAATAAATTAGCTGATGCCGTAGTCGGTGTTATTGCTATCGACTCCATCTATACGCCAATGAAGAACGTAAAGTATACTATTGAGAACTTCAGGGTAGAACAGAAAACAGATTACGAAAAGCTGATTTTAGATATTTCTACTGATGGATCTATCCACCCTGAAGAAGCTTTAAAGGAAGCAGCGAAAATTTTGATTCAGCACTTTATGTTGTTCTCTGATGAGAATCTCGTTTTAGAATCTCAAGCTAAAGAAGAAACTAAAGAAGTTGATGAGGAAATTTTGCACATGCGTAAGATCCTTAAAACAGAATTGGTAGATATGGATCTTTCAGTACGGGCATTAAATTGCTTAAAAGCTGCAGATATTCGTACCCTTGCAGATTTAGTTAGCTACGATGTGGCAGATATGCTGAAGTTTAGAAATTTTGGTAAGAAATCTTTAACTGAAATTCAGGAACTTGTTAAATCGAAAGGATTATCTTTTGGTATGAACTTGTCTAAATTTAAGTTAGACGAAGAATAAAATGTTACACGTTCTTAGTGTTACGTAGTACGTATAACTTAGAACGTACAACTTAACAATTAATATTCACAGTGTATAAATCCCTCGCTTAAACGAGACGGTATACACTTAATCAAAACACAATGAGACACGGTAAAAAAGTAAACCACTTAGGCAGAACCGATAGCCACCGCAAAGCAATGTTAGCCAATATGGCTATATCGCTTATTAAGCACAAGAGAATTTCTACAACGCTAGCAAAAGCTAAAGCTTTGCGCATGTATGTAGAGCCAATCATTACAAAGTCTAAGAACGATACTACGCACTCTCGCCGTACTGTGTTTTCTTACTTGCAAGATAAAGAAGCTATAACCATTCTTTTTAGAGAAATTTCTGAAAAAGTAGCGAGTCGCCCTGGTGGATATACCCGTATTATTAAGTTGAACAACCGTTCTGGTGATAATGCTGAAATGGCATTGATTGAATTGGTAGATTACAACGAAGTATATGGCAAAGGAACTACAGAGGAAGCTAAGAAAACTACTCGTAGAGGAAGAACCAAATCTCCTGGAAAAACCACAGCCGAACCTGCAACAGATGTTGCAGAAGAAGTTAAAGCAGAAGTAGCTGAAGAAGTTCCTGCAACTGAAGAAATTAAAGAAGAAGCGCCAGTAAAGGATACCGTGCCTGCTTCTGATACGACTGAAGCTGCAAAAGAGCCAAAAGGCGAATAGTTTTTATAGGTATAAAGTTTTACTAGTCCTGTTCGAAAGAGCGGGACTTTTTTTATGGCAAATCTTAGCTTGATTTTAATGGAAGTTTGCCACAAATTGCGCTGAAGTTGAATATGATAAGGGAGAGTGGCAATCCTTTTTATTTGATGATATAGATGCATAGGAATGATTGGAATCCGTTGCGGGGAATGATTTACTGAATGACTAGCCGTTTAGGGTGGGCTGAAAAAGTGATCCAAAAACATTGTGGAAAGCACGGGATGTCGGCCTGACGGGTTTCAAAATGATTGGATACTGTAGCGAGAACTGCCCTGTAAAAACGAACAACCCAAATGCGTTAGTAATTGGTTACCAGAAAAAAGGCAAAGCCATGATCGCTTTGGCAACTTGGGCAGATAGTGATATTTCGGTTAATCTGTGCATGGATTGGAGTAAGCTAGGAATCGAAGTTGCAAAAGCCACCATCGCGGGCCCAAAAATCAATAAATTTTAAGAGGAAGGCAATTACGCTAAGGGAAAGAATATCCCTATAAAAAAGGGGAAAGGATTAATTTTGAGAAAGCATTTATTTTTGGTAAAGTTTAGCCAAAAAAATCGCGTATTATACGCGATTTTTTTATATTTTCAAATTTTCAACCCCGTATTGTTTCAATACATCTGGCGGAACTCCTGTCCATTGATTTGGCGTATTGCCCACATAGCCAATGTCTTTTACGCCTATTTCTGTGGTAAAAAACCCCGATGCGGTTAAGTTGCGCATTCGGTTAAAGAACGCTACGCCAGCATGCATCTCTGGTTTTGCTGTACTTGGATAAGCTATGTCATCCAAAATGGCTTTTTGGTTTGCAGTACCTGCATCTACAAATGCTTTTTGAAATCTACTGTAGCTTTGAAGATCAATCCATTTTAAGCCACCCCGCATAGGTATTTGGTGCTCTGGCATGTCTTTAACAATAAATTCTATAAAGTCAGGCACCTTAGCATCAGAGGCGCTTCCAGAAATATTGTCTTTTGGGATAATCAAATCAGCTAAAATAGTAATGGTAGCCATTTCTTCTTTACTGAAAAATTTTTCGTCGTTCAGTTCTTTATCGCGATCTACTTCCCAAGCCTCTTTACCGGCGGTTGGTTTATCGTTTGCTTTAAGCGGAATATCTTTTGCGTTGTCGGTTTGTTTGCACGCTTCCAATAAAACGGTTGTGCTTATTGCGCCTATTCCTAAGGCCTTTAAAGATTCACGTCTGTTCATCGTTCTAGATTAAATGTTTTGTTTTTTCTTCTGTGCCAAAATATATTCTGCGGTACGCATAGACATTGCTAGGATTGTCCAAGTGGCATTTTTATCGCCTTGCTGAACAAAAGGAGCTGCATCTACTACGAAAAGATTCCTACAGTCATGCGCCTGACAGTATTTGTTTAAAGCGGATTTTGTTTTGTCATCGCCCATGCGAACGGTGCCGACTTCGTGTATAATTCTGCCGGGAGTTTCTAAACCATAATTGGTATCGGAACCGTGGATGGTTGACGTAACAATACCTCCCATAGCCTTTATAATGCCTTGGAAAGTTTCTTGCATGTGCTTTGCTTGATTAATTTCCTCCTTTGCCCATTTGTAATGAAATCTTAGAACAGGTATGCCGTATTTGTCCACTACTGCAGGATCTATCTCGCAGTAGTTGTCTGCTCTAGCAATGGCTGTACCCCGGCCAGCCATACCAACTCCAGTCCCATAAAACCGTCTGTAGTCGTCTTTTAATGAAGCTCCATACCCACCAGCAGGTTTTTGTTTTCCATCTCTACCGGGCGCCAAACCATTAATCGTTGGCACCTCGCCGCCAAAGCCGTAGCCTGGCATGTGCATGCCACCGCCATATTCTATATGATAACCTCTAGGGAAATCTAGTTTTTTATTATCTAACCACCATGGAGAATAGATGTGCACACTTCCTACACCATCTTCATTGTAGCGTTTCCGGTCCATTAGCTGAGGTAAAAAGCCAGAAACACTTGCTCCAGTAGAATCATGTAAATATTTCCCTACTACATTGCTGTTGTTAGCTAGTCCGTTTGGATGATACGAAGACCTAGAATTTAGAAGTATTCGAGCCGATTCACAAGAGCTCGCCCCGAGGATAACCACCTTAGCGCTTACCTGGTACTCTTGTAAATCTTTTCTATTAACATAAGAAACTCCAGTTGCTACTCCGTCTTTATCAGTTAGTACCTCGCGAACCATCGCATCTGTAATAACTTTTAAATTCCCCGTTTTAACCGCTGGAATAACTAGGCAAGAAGAGGCAGAAAAATCGCCATATACTTTACAGCTTCTATTGCACTGCCCACAGTAAAAACAAGGCGCGCGATCACTGTTGCCTTTTATGGCCTCTGTCATTACAGCACCTCTTCCGGTAATTACCTTAACGCCAACTTTTTCTGCTCCTTTTTTAATAAGAAGTTCGTTTAAACGGGGTTTTGGTGGCTTCATAAAAATGCCATCTGGTTCGCTTGGAATTCCTTCGGCAGTTCCATAAATGCCAATTAAGCGGTCAACTTTATCGTAAAAAGGCTTAATGTCATCGTATGTAATTGGCCATTCGTCAGTCAAACCGTCAGTTGGCTTAAAATCTTCTGGACCCATACGTAAACTAATCCTTCCCCAGTGGTTTGTTTTGCCGCCCAGCATTCTGGATCTAAACCAGTCGAAAGACGTGTTGTCTTTTGTGGTATAGGGTTCGCCAGCTAGGCTCCATCCACCATAGGCAGCATCGAAATCCCCGAAATAACGGTTTGTTCCTGCACCACGGCGGGGAGATTCCCAAGGCCATTTTAATTGCTGCGAGTCAGTACGAGGGTCGAAATATTGCCCTGCTTCTAACATCAACACTTTTTGTCCGGCGTTTGCAAGTACATAGGCCGCCATGCCTCCGCCTGCACCAGATCCTACCACAATGGCATCGTAAATGGTCGGCGACTTTTTAATCTGAAAATCACTCATAAATGGTTAGCTCTAAAAGATTACGTAATGTAGGGTAAATTTGTCTTAAATAAAGTGCTTGAAACTAATTTTTTACAAAGGAACATAGAAGGGTGGTATGAGATTAGAGATATTTTATTTAACCACTGAGTGTTTCGGCGAATTCTATAAAATTTAAAAACATAAATACAACAATCGAGGTTTTTAGAGAAATTTAAAATTTTACGATATGAACAACGAAGAGAAAACAAATAGAAACTTAGAAGATAAGAACTTAGAGAATTCTGCGGACCGTTCTAATATGCCGGATTATTTAGTGCCTGCTAACCATAGCGACAAGCATACCGATAATAATATAGTCAAGCCAGAGGACAAAGACCTTGGTAAGAGTTTTGGCAAGGGAGACTTTGGTTCTGAAGAGGCGAGAAGCGATGATGAAAAAGGAAATAAGGGCAGTGCCGGGAATATGCCTTTTAGCAAAGACGAATAGGGTAAAGGCTGTTTTCTAGTTAGTTTTTTTTGGTTAAATTCTTTCCAAAGCGGCTTGTGCGCAACGGTTTGCAATCCTTCATCTCTAATTTCACACGTCGATATTTTTATCAGATAAACAGAGACTTCTAGCAATAATTTTAGATGCAGCTTCGCCAAAATCTAATCCCGAATAATCAGGATTAAAGCCAGAAATGTACGGTACTGCCATTACGTACACCCTAGGGTTTAGTGCTCCAAACTCGTCTAAAGCTTGAAAATTATCGTTTATTGCAATGCCCGGCACATTCAGATAAGTGCCATTAATAGATTTCCTAACGACCTTAACATCATCGTTAGGCCAGCTATCAGCATTGTTGATGTTTTTAAATTTTAATTTTGCTGGAGATATGGTTTTATCGAGCAGCAAACTTTTAAAAGGAAAATCTTTATAGTTTAAATGAGGTTGCCCCACACAATTTATAAAAGTTTTAAAATGTTTGGCAACCTGTTCGTTATTTTCATTTTTGTAATGGTAAACTGCACCACAATTAGGGTGTGGCGTTTCTGTTCCGGCTTCATCTACAGCCACCATTTGTAAAACACCCGCTTTGTTTAAGGCGAGAAGTTCCTCTACTGAACATTGAGGAACAAATGCAATTACGATAGAGATAAGCGGCATCAGCGTTCTCTGCAATCTGATCATGTCTTCTGCAGAAAAATGCTTCGCAGGATAATTCATCGCAAAGCTTAATACAGCAAGAAGTTCTTTCCAATAAACAGATTCTCGGCGCTTTATAGATTTATCCGCCTCGGCGTACTCTGCCTCAAAAAGTTGAAATGGATCTAACCGCTCCCTCAATTCCATGGCTTGGTCTACAAACTGTTCTATGGATAGGTTTTTAACACTCGCATAGAAAGCCGGATCTTTCTCTTTAAACAGTTCTTTAAAATTTTTATCGAATACAAAATCTAGCAGCAAAAAGCCATCGTTTTCTTGCATGTTTTTTGCCACTTCATCTCTGCTTAAAACCGTTTCTTTTAATAAATGAGGGTCAGCTAGGTGAAACCTAACGGCAGGAAGCATACCATGACGGGAATGCATAACCATTTTAAATTCGGCGCAATCTTTATCTAATTGGTATTTTGGAATGTTATTCTTATTAGCCGAAAATTTGCCGTGTTGTCTGGCGAGAGTTCTTATTGCGTCTATTGCAGTTAGAGAAGACCCTTTTATCGCAATGGCATGATTAAATGTACCTTTTAATTTTTCTGGCGGGTAAGGAGAATCAAAATAACTATCAACCTTCCCCTCAAATGTCTTAGGCCAAGTATGCCCGGTACAAATAATTACATGCTCATAGTAGCCTTTAAACTTTCCTGTTACATCTACCTGAACTTTATCTTCTTTTGGGAAATCTTTAATATCAGTCACTTCTGAATTGAAAAAAACGTTTGTCTCTATGCCAATTTTTTGCGCTTTTTTAATCAATAGGTTAAATTGATTTTCTAAATAATCGCCAAATAGTAATCGTGGAAGTACCTGATATGCGCTAAAATTGTCCAAATTTATGTCAAACTGGTCCAATACTTCTTTCGGAACCGTCTTAATCCAATCGCTTACACTACTTACCAACTCTGGAATTTCATTTCCAGACACATTGGTTATGTGCTCGTTTAACGCGCCTTCAGTGCTATAGGGCATGCCAGCTCCGAGGCGGTGGCTTCTTTCAAAAATATCTATTGTTATGCTTGCGTTTCCCGCTTGCACAAAACGCTGAAACATGAACAAGGCGCTTGGACCGCCACCTATTATGGCTATGTTCTTTAACATGTAGAAAACAGGTTTATAAAAAATTAATGTTTTATCGCTTTTATGCCAAAAAGCATATTAATGTTCTTAAACCCCTATTTCTAAAAATGGTTTTTTTTGTTTGAAGTAACGTATAAAAAGCGTGAGATCCAAGTAGTTTTACCAATGATATTTGGAGTTTTCCTTAAAAGCAAAAACTGGCGAAATACAAAAAAGCCACAAATTAAGTGACCTTGTAGCTTCAGAATTTTATAAATCGTTCTACTTGATCTTTAATAAAACGGAGGGTGTCTTCTTTGTACAATTTTCCATCAGCATTTAGCTCGGTAACAATGTTTGGAATATGTAAGCGTGTAGGGAGAACGTGTAGATTTATATAATGACAAACGCCAGTAAAATGGTCTACTCCTCTAATATTTCCATATTTTCCCGACGACAAGCCTGTAAGGGCGGCCTTTTTGTTTGAAAAGCTTTCTGGAAAATTACAAGCATCGATTAAAACCTTTAGCACTCCAGGATAGCTGCCATTGTATTCTGGCATAACGAAAAGAAATTTTTCGGTAGTGGAAATGAGGTTTTGTATTTCTGTAAAAGCAACAGACCTTTTCCCATACATATCGGTGTTAAGCACGTCTGTTGGAAGGTGTTCTAAACTTAAAATTTTTGATTCCAGGCCTCTATCCGCAAACTCTTGTTGATAATGTTTGGCAACTTTTAGAGTTTTACTATCGGGTCTATTTGTTGCTGATATGATAGTTAGCATGGTTAATTGTTAGTAAGATGTGTAAAAAGCAAATCATGCAGCTGTTAAATTTACCATATAGTTTGTATCTTAGCTGTTTGATAAATAGCCTGCACATTGCACAAAAGTAGCGTTTTTTGCTAAAAAAACAGGTACATCAAGGCAAGGCAATTAGACGATACGTAGTTTTTGGATAGATAAATGAGCAAAATTATTGCATTAGCAAATCAAAAAGGAGGGGTGGGAAAAACTACTTCTTCGATAAACTTGGCCGCAAGTTTGGCCGTGTTAGAATTTAAGACACTATTGGTAGATGCAGATCCTCAGGCAAATTCTACATCTGGCATTGGGTTTGATCCACGTACCATAAAAGAAAGTATTTACGAGTGTATCATTAACGATGTTGAGCCTTCTTTGGCTATTCAAAAAACAGAGACTCCAAACCTCGATCTTTTGCCCGCCCATATAGATCTTGTGGGTGCCGAGATAGAAATGATCAACCTAAATAATAGAGAGTACAAAATGAAGGCTGTACTCGAAAAGGTTAGAGATCAGTATGATTTTATCATCATAGATTGCTCTCCATCTTTAGGGTTGATAACCATTAACGCACTTACCGCAGCAGATTCTGTTATTATTCCCGTACAATGCGAATATTTTGCTTTAGAGGGCTTAGGTAAATTGCTCAACACCATAAAAATCGTTCAAAACCGTTTAAACCCCGAACTAGAAATTGAGGGGATTTTACTAACCATGTACGATGTTCGTTTGCGGTTGTCCAATCAAGTAGTAGAAGAGGTTCGTACCCACTTTAGCGAGTTGGTTTTTGATACCATTATACAGCGCAATACACGTTTAAGTGAAGCGCCAAGTTTTGGTATTTCGGTAATTATGCACGATGCCAATTGTAAGGGTGCTATTAATTATCTAAACCTAGCACGCGAAATAGTAAAGAAGAATGGTTTGTTAAAAGAGGCAGAAAGCATAGATACAGAAACATTATAATTTTATAGATGACATCTTTTCAGCGAAAAACAGGTTTAGGAAGGGGATTAAGTGCGCTTTTGGATGACAATGATGCAACTCAACCCGCAAGAGATAATTTTAATGCAACAAGCGAGGGCGCTCAAGTAGGCAATATTAGCCATGTAAACATCGCAGAAATAGAAACAAACCCTTACCAACCCCGTACCGAATTTGATGCGGAGGCGCTTGGCGAGTTGGCAGATTCTATAAAAGTGCAAGGGTTAATTCAGCCAATTACCGTACGCAAATTAGGCGCAAACAAGTATCAGATTATCTCTGGAGAAAGACGGTTTAGGGCGTCGAAATTAGCTGGTATTTCTAAAATTCCAGCCTATATTCGCGGCGCAAATGATCAGCAAATGCTAGAAATGGCATTGATAGAGAATATTCAACGAGAAAATTTAAACGCCATAGAAGTGGCCTTAAGTTTTCAACGTATGATTGATGAAATTGGCTTAAAACAAGAAGAATTAAGTGGCCGCGTGGGTAAAAGCCGTAGTACGGTGACTAATTATCTTAGGCTGTTAAAACTCCCGCCAGTTGTTCAGGCTTCCATCAGAGACCAAAAAATATCTATGGGCCATGCAAGGGCAATCATCAATGTTGATGGAGTAGATAAGCAACTTTTTATTCACCAACAGATTTTAGAAAAGGGATTATCCGTTAGAAAGGTGGAAGAATTGGTGCGTAATCTTCAACATCAATCTAGAGAAAAGGCAAACAAAGGGCTGCCAGATAAATTGATTTCTTTTCAACACAGAAAGCTGCAAGATGATTTGGCATCTAAATTTGCAACTCGCGTTAAATTGAAAGTAGGCGAAAATGGAAAAGGAGCTATAGAGATTCCATTTTTAAATGACGATGATTTAAACAGAATTTTAGAGCTATTAGATTGGTAATGCAGACCCTAAAACACTTTTTAGTTTTCCTTTTCTGTACCACAGTGTTGGTAAATTTGGCAACGGCCCAAGTTAAGGATACTTTGTTAAAACCCATTGATACGGTACAAGTGCAAAAAACGCCGTTGGTGATAGAAAAGCTTGGGCCAAAAAGTAAAATCGATACGGTAAAGTCAAATTATATTAATCCCGGCAAAGTGGCAGGACGAAAGGCCATTATCAGGTCGTTAATTGTGCCCGGATGGGGCCAGTTATATAATATTCAACTGCTTAAAGATGGATATGGAGAACGCGCCGGCAAAAGCCATGTGCTACAAAAGGCTTATACCATTGGTAAAATTGGTGCAATTTATGGTGGGTTTGGCGCGTTGACCTTCGCTTACGTCGACGCTAGAAAAAATTATAAAATCTTCTTAAAAGAGTTGCAATATAGGTTTGATAATAATGCGCCATTCGATCCAAATGGGCCGTTCGGCGAGCGGTATTCTGATGCGGGAATTACCAATGGAAAAAACACCTATAAAAGGAACAGTCAGATTGTTATCTTTTCTTATGGCTTACTTTATTTGGCCAATGTGTTAGATGCTTATATAGCAGCTCGACTTCATTTTTTTAACGTAGACGATAATCTAGCTTTTAACCTATCGCCTTGCTTACAAAACACCACGCTATATGGCAGCAATTATGTGCCATCTATAAAATTTGCGTTAACTTTTTGATCATAAATTTATGAAAATAGCACTTCTGGGCTTCGGGAAAATGGGCCAGTTAATAGAACAAATTGCGCAACAGCGTGGACACGAAATTGTGCTTAAAATTTCTGTCGACAATCCATTCGATCTAACCAAAGAAAATTTAAGAAAGGCAGATGTTGCCATTGATTTTAGTACACCCGACGCTGCGTTGCAAAATATTTATGCTTGTTTCGATGCTGATGTGCCAGTTGTTGTAGGAACCACAGGTTGGTATGGCAAGCTTCAAGAAGTAAAAAACGAATGCGATAAAAGCAATAGCACCATGCTTTATGGATCTAACTTTAGTATTGGAGTAAATTTATTTTTCAAGCTAAACAAATTTTTGTCCAAGTTGATGAACGATCATCCTGAGTACGACGTACAGTTGGAAGAAACCCATCATACCCAAAAACTAGACGCCCCAAGCGGTACAGCCATTACCTTGGCAGAGGGAGTGATAGAAAATTTAGACCGTAAAAATGAATGGGTAAACCAAGTAACTGATATACCCGTAGAGGTTTCTGCTAAACCAGACCAAGTTCTTATAGAGTCTAACAGAGTAGACCATATACCCGGCACGCACTCTATCGTATACAGCAGCGAAGTAGACGATATAGAAATAACACATACTGCACATAACCGAAATGGTTTTGCACTTGGCGCAGTAATATCTGCCGAATGGTTGCAAAATAGAAATGGTTTCTTTAACGTTGCAGATATTTTTGAATAATGCATCAATTGCGGCAAACAGGCAAAAACGAAGTTAGAATAGGAACTATCATTTATAAAGTAAATGAAATGCCTAATATTGACGCTGTAATAGAGGTGTACAACGATTCTGGAATCAACAGGCCGACCAGCAACAGAGCGCGAATTGCCAACATGTATGAAAATGCAAACCTAATTGTCTGCGCATTTCATCAAGAAGAACTGATAGGTGTAGCCCGTTCGTTAACAGATTATGTTTACTGCTGCTATCTATCAGATTTGGCGGTAAAGGCGAGTTATCAGAAACAGGGCATAGGAAAAGAATTGATTGGCTTAACGAGAGAGGCGATAGGAGAAGATACCACGTTAATTCTTTTATCAGCTCCAGAAGCCATGGATTATTATCCTAAAGTTGGTTTCGAAAGAATCCAAAATGGTTTTATCATTCGCCGAAAACAATAGTGAAAGACTCTACTTTTGCCTCGAAAATTGTAACATTGTCGCGATCTGGTGCTCAAAGTCAAGCATTAGCTGGTCTCCATTTCAATGAGTTAGTTTTAATACCTTTAATATGAGCTACAAATTTTGGCAGAAAAATAAAACTGCCACCAACAAGAAAAAATCTAAAACGCGCGAGTGGGTAGACGCTATTGTGTTTGCCGTGATCGCAGCCACCATTATCCGCGTATTTTTTATTGAAGCCTATACCATTCCCTCAGGGTCTATGGAACGAACTTTAATGGTAGGTGATTTTTTGTTTGTGAGCAAGGTTAACTATGGTGCCAGAATACCGATGACGCCAATCGCTTTTCCTTTCGCACACCATACCATGCCACTTACTACGTCTACAAAAGCATACTGGGATGGATTCGAACTGAAATATCATCGTTTGCCTGGCCTTTCTGAGGTTAAAAGAAACGACGTGGTTGTTTTTAATTTTCCGGAAGGCGATACGGTGGCGGTAGAAAATCAAGCAGATAGTTATTACAATATGGTGCGCAACATGGGCCGCGGAGTAGTACGCAGCACCTATACCATTATAGATAGACCGGTAGATAAACGAGAAAATTACATAAAACGTTGTATCGGGGTTTCTGGCGATGTAGTAAGCATGAAGGCCGGCGTAGTGAGCATTAATGGAAAGCCAGAACCGTTAAAGGCCACTGGAATGATGCCCTATCAAATTGATTTTAAAACAAAAGATGTGAATTTTTCTGTGTTGGAAGACCTTGGGGTTAGAACAGGCGAGATGCAGCAGATTGGCAACGAAAGTTACATCGCAAATGCATCGCCAAACATTGTCGATGAGCTTAGGGCTTTAGATTTTGTAAGTTCGGTTAAATTAAGCCCAACCGTATTGACGCAACGAGAAACTGGTATTTTTCCCCATGATCCAAACAGGGTTTGGAATGTAGATAACTTTGGCCCGATAAAAATTCCGGCTAAAGGTTGGACAGTTACCATCGATAGCAACAACATGCCTTTGTATTATCGAGCCATTAGAACTTATGAGGGCAACAAAGTAGAGCAAAAAGGAAAGCAATGGTACATCAACGATAAGCCTGCAACAACCTATACTTTTAAAATGAATTATTATTGGATGATGGGTGACAATAGGCACAACTCGGCAGACAGTAGATATTGGGGCTTTGTTCCTGAAGACCATATTGTTGGCAAAGCACTCTTTATTTGGATGAGCTGGGATGGTGAAGGCTCAATGCTTCATAAAATTAGATGGAACAGATTATTTAGTGGAATTCATTAAGTTTTAAATGAGGATAAAAAGCCCGATTAGATAACTTTTAATAGATTGTAGGTTTTTGGGCGTTATAATCCCGAATCAAACTTGGGACAAGCTCAATATCCGTTGTATCTTTTTGGCAGAAGAATCAGGATAAAAGATGCCACCTCTATCATCAACGCGCTTCGGCAATAAAAATACCGACCAACCGCAACGAAATTTATAACACTCAGAATGTTTACAGACTCCCGAAGTTTATTCGGGAGTTTTTTTTGGCCTAAAAAACTTTTTAAAAAAATAGAAAAAGATTCTTGTAGAATACTATTTTTATTTTAAGTTTGTGTAACTAAATCAAAAATGTCAGCAGCCAAACGAAACGGATTAAAGCTTAGGACAGAAATAATTAAATATTTCTTCTATAAAAACGAACTATCTCTTGCAAAGTTGACGAAGCTAACTCAGCGGAGTTTACCTTTGGTTGCGACAGCAGTGAATGCGCTGTTAGAAGAAGGCTATGTGTTAGAAGAAGGATTGGCACCCTCTAGTGGTGGCCGGCGGGCAGCATTATTCAGGTTAAATCCAAACCATAAAAAGTACATCGTTGCTGTAGCTATGGATCAGCGCGTTACCCGTTTTAGTATTTTAGATCTGCGGCGCAACAAAATGATGGAAACGCAGACCATGGATTTTAATCTAGAAAGTAAAACCATCGGCGTAAAAGATCTTGTAGACTTTATCAAAACATCACTACAAAAATCGGGGTTGCAAAAAGAATATTTTATTGGGATGGGAATCGGTATGCCCGGCTTTATCAATAAGCAAGATGGCATCAACTATTCATTTTTCACCACTGAGGGGCCATTAAACCTAAGCGAATTTTTAAGTGTCGAACTAGATCTGCCGGTATTTTTAGACAACGACTCTAGCCTAATTGCGTTGGCCGAGTTGCATTTTGGCGCGGCTAAAGGTTACAGCAACGCGCTAGTAATTAACCTTGGTTGGGGTACAGGCCTTGGTATGATTATAAATGGAGAATTGTATAGAGGAAGTACAGGTTATGCGGGTGAATTTAGCCACGTGCCATTATCAAGTTCTAATAAGTTGTGCTCTTGTGGTAAACGAGGTTGTTTGGAGGTAGAAACTTCATTAAAGGTAATGGCAGAAAAAGCCGAAAGTGCAATTGCCGAGGGAGCAGAGAGTAGCATGACGACCTTATTCGAAGACGAAGCAATGTTGCATGGTGATCATTTTTTAACTGCCGTAACGCAGCAAGATCCTTTGGCAGTATCCATCCTTTCAGAAACAGGTTATCACCTGGGTAAGGGCATTGCTACTTTGATACACATTATGAATCCAAAATGTATTGTGCTTGGAGGTAGAGGTGCAAGAGCTGGTAAAATGTGGCTTCCAAGCATACAGCAGGCCATACACGAGTTTTGTATTGGTAGAATTTCGGAACAAACAAAAATTGTGGTTTCAGAGCTGGCAGAAGATGCGGAATTACTTGCCGCCGCAAGTTTGGTAATAGAGAATAGTGAATTTTAAGAACGAAAATAAATTTTAATCCAGTAAACTAATTTTTAACCAAAAAAGCAGATGACATTATGAAAAAAATCTACTCGAAGTGTTTAAGCGTTCTGTTGTTAAGTTGTTTAACAATTGTCGCTTATGCACAGAAAACAGTTACCGGTAAGGTAACAGAATCTTCAGGCGCACTGCCCGGGGTAAGTATCCTTGTTAAAGGAACTAAAACAAGTACCCAGTCTGATGCTAATGGAAAATTTTCCATTTCAGTAAATCCGGTTGCAACTTTGGTTTTCAGTTTTGTTGGCTATGAAAGTAAGGAGGTGGTTGTTGGTACATCATCCACAATTAATGTGACACTACAGGCGGGCAATAATAGTTTAAGCGAAGTTGTGGTAACTGCGCTGGGCATTAAGAGAGAATCGAAAACACTTACTTATGGCGTACAGACATTTAAAAGCAGCGATGTTAATGCTGTAAAAGATCCAAGTTTGGTCAATACGCTGTCTGGTAAAATTGCCGGCGCTCAGATAACAAGAAGTTCATCAGGTTTAGGTGGTTCTACCAAGATTGTTTTACGCGGTAGTAAATCTGTTACTGGTGATAATAACGCATTATTTGTAATTGATGGTATACCCATGCCTCGTAATAACAGCTCGCAAATCGGAAGCGCATTTGGTGGCCAAGATCGTGGCGACGCTGTCGAGAACCTTAATTCGGAAGATGTAGAGAGCATTACCGTGTTACCTGGTTCGGCAGCATCTGCATTATACGGTAACCAAGGATCTAACGGTGTGATTTTAATCACCACTAAAAAAGGCATTGCTGGTAAAACGGTTGTCAATTTTTCATCAAACTCTACGTTTGAGAACGATTTTAAATTGCCCGAAATGCAGAACACCTACGGACAGTTTGATGTTGCAGCTAATTCTAATGATAGTTGGGCGACTACTAAACTAAGTTCACCATCTTCTTTTAATCCAGAGAACTTTTTTAATACTGGTAAAACGTTTACCAACTCTTTATCTATACAAACAGGTACTCAGACCAATCAAACGTATTTTGGTTTCGAAAGCACAAATTCCTCTGGTATCATACCAAATAATAAGTTGAACAAATACAACTTTAACGTACGTAATAGCAGTCAGTTTTTTAAGGATAAATTAACCTTGGATATTACTGCGAACTACATAGCGCAAGATGTGAACAATAGGCCAAACCAAGGATTCTATTATAACCCGATTGTACCGCTGTATATTTTCCCGAGGGGCGTAGATTTTAACCAATATAAAAACTTCGAAACGTATGATATTGGCAGAAATTTGTTGGTTCAAAACTGGCCTGCTGCGTTTACGGTAAGCGATATCGCCACACAAAATCCATATTGGATAGTAAACCGAAATAATAATCAAGAAAAACTTAGCCGAATTTTGGGAACTGTTTCTGCTAAATATTTGTTAACAGACTGGTTCAATATTCAAGCGCGTTTAAAAATAGATCGTACGAGCGATACTTATGAGGGACAAAACTTTGCCTCATCTAATACTACCATTGTTGGCAACAAAGGGTCATATACATATAATCCATCTACCGTTACACAGACTTATGCAGATGTTCTGGCAAACTTTAATAAAAAGGTAGAAGATTTTAGCTTAAACGTAAATTTAGGTGCGAGTTTGCAAAACAATTTAAACTCAGGTTCCAATACATCGGGCAATCTTTTAAATTTTGCAAATGTATTTTCAATCTCCAATATTGATTATTCGAGGGTTTTTCCGACCCAATATTCTAATAGAAGTCAGGTACAATCTTTATTCGGCACAGCTTCAATTGGTTTTAAAGACGAATTCTTTTTGGATCTTACCGCCCGTAACGATTGGGATTCTAGTTTAGCCTTTTCAAATAAAGACAACTATTTCTACCCATCAGTTGGTTTAAATGCAGTTCTAACTCAAATTTTTAAGATGCCTGATTTTGTAAGTTTTGCGAAAATCCGTGGTAATGTTACTGGAGTTGGTAACGGTGCATCTTCCATTCAATATGCTACAAATCCAACTTACGCTGTTACAAACGGTACTGTTTCGGCTATTGGTGCCGAAGGTTTAACAACGTTAAAACCTGAAAAAACAAGATCCTACGAGATTGGTACTGACTGGCGTTTCTTTAACAATAGCCTTACATTAAGTGCTAATGTTTACCGGTCGTTTACAACAAATCAAATCTATGCCATAGAGCCATCTGCAAGTTCTTTACACAGCTTGTATTACTATAACGGTGGTAATGTGCGAAATGAGGGGGTTGAATTAACTTTGGGGTATAACCTTAAAGCAGGAGATTTTAGTTGGACACCAAGTTTTAATTTTTCGCTTAATCGCAACAAAGTGTTGACGGTGTTAGATGATTTTATCGAACCTTCTACCGGGGTTAAGAAAAGTTTAGACCATGTGACGTTGTCATCAGACTTTATTGATCTACGCGTACAAAAAGGGGGCTCTTATGGAGACATGTATTCGCGCACATTGCAAAAAGATGCTACCGGAAAATATATTGTGGATAGCGATGGGATTCCACTTCGTTCAGATGATTTGAGTAAAATCGGTAATTATAATCCGCGCTTTTTAGCGGGTTTCCAAAACCAGTTTGACTATAAAAACTTTAGTTTAGGTTTTCTTATCGATGGACATTTTGGTGGTCAAGTTGTTTCGTTGACCAACTCGGTATTGGATTTTTATGGCACATCTGCAGCTACCGCGGCAGCTAGAGACAACGGCGGTGTTCAGGTTAACGACAAAAAAGTTGATGCCAAAAAATACTATGACTTAATAGATGGACGTAATGGTTTGGCATCTCAATACGTGTATAGTGCGACTAACATCAGGTTGAGAGAGGTTTCCTTTGGATACACTTTACCAGATGCTTTATTTAATAATAAAATAAAAAATGTTGGTATTTCGGTATTAGCTCGTAACTTATTTTTTATTAAAAACAACGCACCTTTTGATCCTGATGCGGCACTATCAACAGGGAATGGTTTCCAAGGAATTGATATTTTCAATTTGCCAACCATTCGGAGTATAGGATTTAAGGTCAGCGCTAAATTTTAATCTTTAAACGATATTGAAATGAAAAGGAAATCTATAAATAAAATAAATCTCGCAATAACTTTAGGGTTGGGCGCGGTTTTGATTCAATCGTCTTGTACAAAAGACTTTCAAAAGTACAATACCGATAAATACAATGCAACCGATGCTACATTAAAAATTGATGGAGAAGGGCTTGGAGCATTTATGGTTCCAATGGAGCTTGGTATCCTCAATAGCACAAATTATAATTATCAGGTTCAAGAAAACCTTAATGCGGATATATTCTCTGGTTTTACGATGACTGGAGATGCCGGCTTTAATCCGAATAACCACACCTACAATTTGAATTCGGGATGGAATACGGCACCTTTCGACATTGGTTTCGGTACTATTATGGCCAATTGGGTCCAAGTGAGGGGCAGAGTGACTGCAAGCTCGCAAGATTATTTGGCAGTTGCCAACATTTTAAAGGTAGAAGGCATGCATCGGGTTACAGATGTTTACGGCCCAATACCATACACCAAAGTTGGTGTAAAGGCGTTGTCTGTACCTTACGATAGTCAAGAAACGGTGTATAATACTTTCTTCTCTGAATTAGATTTTGCGGTGAGTACGCTTAATAAGTATGTGGCCGACAACCCAAACGAGACACCCTTTAAACCCTATGATCTTATCTACAATGGCGATTATAAAGAATGGATAAAATTTGCCAATTCGCTGCGCTTACGGTTAGCCATGCGTATTGCCATGGTAAATCCATCGCTTGCGAAAACTCAGGCAGAAAAAGCGGTAAATGACCCTGGCGGTTTAATGACCGCCAATGCAGATAATGCTTATGTAAAAGCGGTAAATGGGGTTACTTTTACAAATCCTATTTGGTCAGTTGATTATGAATATTTGGATACAAAAATGGGTGGGCCGATGGAAACTTATTTGAAAGGTTATAAAGACCCACGTATTGCATCCTATTTTGTTAAAAACGCAAATGACCAATACCGGGGAATACGTAATGGTATCCAATTGGATAACTCGGATCAGTATTCGCCAGCGAGTGATTTTAATATAAGCAGCAGTTCTCCAATCCGATTAATGGCATCTTCTGAAACTGCATTTTTACGTGCTGAAGGAACTTTACGCGGCTGGTCTATGGGGGGTACTGCGCAAAGCTTTTATCAACAAGGAGTAACACTCTCTTTTGAGCAGGCGGGCGTTGCTCTAGGGAATTATTTAAACGATGCAACTAGTGTAGAGGCTCCTTATGTTGATTTAGTACGCGCATCAAATAATTTGGCAGCCGGATCGCCTTACTTAAGCACCATCACCATTAAATGGAACGAGGGCGACACTTATCAACGTAAGTTGGAACGCATCATCACCCAAAAATGGCTTAGTTTATGGCCCGATGGTAACGAGGCTTGGGCAGAACAGCGCCGTACTAACTATCCGGTTTTAATGCCTGTTGTAATAAATGCTAGTCAAGGTAAAATTAGCACGACAGATTTTATTCGTAGGTTGCCGTTTTCTCAAAAGGAGTATGCTACCAACAATGCTGAGATAATGAAAGCTGTAAGTTTATTGGGCGGTCCAGATAATGGCGGCACCCGTTTATGGTGGGATTTAAAAGTTAAAAATTAGGTTTTTTTCGATTTGTATTTAAAAAAGAATAGGCTGGGAAACCGGCCTATTCTTTTTGTTTAAGGCATCTCCTATTTATATTGTATCAATTCTTAACTGCCCCCTACAGCTGGTATCTTTGGCTAAGGGCAAGGGCGTCAATCGTCAAAGCTTGCATTCAAGCAGAGATAATTATTAATTTCCTGCCCGATTTTTTCTTATTTGGACTAACGATACAAAAAAATGCCTGTACTGTTAAAGGTCGTCCTAAGCTTCTAAGTTACTTTTCGTTGTTGTTAATTTTGGTGCTTCTGCTAAAATCTGTTCCTTTTCAGTAACAAGTTTTCTATGCGTAATGCCCCACGCGGCCAAGTTGTTTATCATCGTTTTTAACTCTTTGCCATATTCGGTAAGCTCGTATTCTACGGTAATGGGCTGAGTAGGAAGCACCGTGCGTTTTACCAATTTGTTCAGCTCCATATCTTTTAGTTCTCTGCTCAGCATTTTGCCAGAAATTCCGCTAACATCTCTTAAAATATCTGAATAACGTTTTTTGTTGAAACAAAGAGCAGCAATAATAGAAATTGTCCACCTCCCATTTAAAATGTCCATTGCATCTTTAACCGCCCTAATGGTTTCTTTGCAATCGTAGTTTTCATATATAACTTCTGTCATTTTTTCTCTTGCTACCCCTTTGTCACTATTACTTTTTGTTACTTACTGACAAAAGTAAACATAAATTTCTCATATTTGCAGCTCCAAAAAAGACATTATAAAATGAATTTAATAGAGGATTTGAATTGGCGTTACGCCACTAAAAAGATGAATGGGAAGCTCGTTCCACAAGAAAAATTAGAGTACATTTTAAAAGCTGCCCGCTTGGCCCCTTCATCTTCGGGTTTGCAGCCGTTTAAAATCATCGTAGTAAGCGATAGAGAAAAGCTTGCTGAAATTAGAAAGTTTTCTTTTGACCAGAGTCAGATTACAGATTGTTCACATCTACTTGTGTTTGCTGCCTGGGATGGTTATTCCAATGATCGCATGGGAAAATCCTTAGCGCAAGGCGCTAATGAACGTGGTTTGCCAGAGGATTCTGTAAAAGGTTATCAAAATACCTTATGGGGAATGTACGAGCCTTTAGGGCAAGAGTGGCATCAAAACCATTCGGCTAAGCAAGCGTACATTTCTTTAGGTATTGCGCTTGTAGCTGCGGCAGAGCAAAAGGTAGATGCTACGCCTATGGAAGGTTTTCAAGCACCAATGATGGACGATTTTCTTGGCCTAAAGGAACTTGGTCTTAAAAGTGCCGTAATTATGGCAATTGGCTATCGCGATGAAGAAAATGATTGGTTGGTAAATCTTAAAAAAGTACGTACACCAGAAGAAGAATTTTTTATAGAAATGTAATATATTGAACACTTTTAAGAAGTGACCTAATCCCCATGCAAAAGCTAAATTTTTGATGGGGATTTTTTTTAACTGCGCTGTTTGTTGTTGTCGCAGAGAAATATATGAAAATAGCTGGATTTTGCCACAACTGCGGCACAGGTTTATTAAAAATAAAAAGCGTAACACCTATATCCTAACACCTAAAGCCTAGAACGTCGGCCCAGTTCGCTTTGGTCTTTCAACTTTCTCAGTCTCAACCTCGGTCTCCTTTATGTCAAATGCAAACTGCTTCTATAATTTTCGCTGAAATTTACGTTATTTAGCATCTTATGCAGGCAAAATACATTTCTTATCAAGATACCGCATCGTTTTCTAAACTGGCATTAGATTATATAGACGACCAGCTGCAATTGAAAGATTTCTACAGTTATCGTCCAGAATTAGAAGGCTTAAAAAGCGCTGTAGAAAATCGAGCAGAAACGGGCGATAGAAACATCTTGGTATATGTACTGCAAAAGCAATATGCATCGTTAACACCGAATAAGTCTGTGCTTAAAAACATAGAACTTTTGGCATCCAAAGATACTTTTACAATAACTACCGGCCATCAGCTTAATTTATTTACTGGGCCTCTTTATTTCATTTACAAAATAGTTAGTGCCATTAACCTTGCCCGAGAGCTTAAGATTGCCCAGCCCGATAAAAACTTCGTTCCGGTGTATTGGATGGCTACCGAAGACCACGATTTTGAAGAAATCAACCATGTAAATGTAGATGAGAAAAACATCAGTTGGTTGCAAAGCACCAATGGCGCAACAGGCAGGATGAGTACCAAAACAGTGGCCGCTGCGGTTACTGCCTATAAAGGTTATTTGGGAATAAGCAAAAACGGAAAGCATTTGGCTAAGATGATAGAAGAAGCTTATTTACATCACGATAATTTAGCCGATGCCACACGGTTTTTGGTAAACGAGCTCTTCCAAAAATATGGATTGGTAATTATAAATGCAGACGATAGGCAGCTCAAGGCTGAGTTTCTCGACATTATGCTGGCTGACATTACTAAGCAGAACAGTGCGAGAACTATCGAAGATACTTCAAAGAAATTGGAAGATTTAGGGTATAAGAGCCAAGTAAATGGTCGCGACATCAATTTCTTCTACTTAATAGATAACCTTCGCGAAAGGTTGATTTTTAAAGAAGAGCGGTATTTGGTTAATCATACCGACATTAGTTTTAGCAAAGAGGAATTAGAAAATGAGTTGCAAAATTATCCTGAGCGCTTTAGTCCGAATGTGGTAATGCGGCCATTATACCAAGAAGTTATTTTGCCAAACATCGCCTATATTGGTGGTGGGGCAGAAGTGGCGTATTGGATGCAGCTCAAAGCAAATTTCGATTTCTACAAAGTGCCGTTCCCGGTATTGTTGCTGCGTAACTCAGCCTTGCTGATTGACAGGCGGTCTGCCCAAAATCTCTTCAATCTAGGGTTTAAGTTAGAAGATGTTTTTTTGCCTACAGAAACTTTAAAAAATAACTGGGTGCGCAACAACACCGATGCTACCCTTAGCCTTGCGGATGAAATGCGTGCGATAACCAGTATTTTCGAGCAGATAAAGCTTTCTTCCTACAAAATAGACAAGACGCTTTCTGTGTCTGCCGATACGGCATTGACCAAAACTGAGCATTTGATCACTAATTTAGAAAAGAAATTATTTAGGGCCGAAAAGAGGAAACACAAAACCGCACTCACACAGATAGAAAATGTAAAGAAGCGTTTATTTCCAAACGGCACGCTCCAAGAAAGAACTATGAATTTAGCACCCATGTATGTAAATTACGGCGAGGATTTCTTATCTACTTTGATAGAAAGTTTCGACCCACTTGGTGGCGATTTTACGTTGCTATTGCCTTAGTTTTCTAGACCATTTCCATTATTCCATTTAAAATAGTATAAATTTAATGACCACAATTACCGAATCTAAGCTCAGGGCATTTGCCCAACAAGTTTTTACAAAAATGGGTTGTTCAATCGAACACGCCGTTTTAGCTGCTGATGTTTTGTTAAAATCAGATTTGCGTGGGATAGATTCGCATGGCGTAGCGCGCTTAAAAGGTTATGTGCGTTTATGGGAAAAAGGTAGAATAAATACCCAACCGAATATCAAAATTATACACGAAACGCCAACAACTGCAACGGTTGATGGCGACGCAGGTCTCGGATTAGTTGTTGCTCCTTTTGCTATGGATTTAGCCATCGCAAAAGCAGAGAAATATGGCAGCGGATGGGTTTCGGTAAAAAACTCTAATCATTTCGGCATCGCCGGATATCATGCTTTAAAAGCCGTTGAAAAAGATATGATTGGCATCAGCATGACCAACGCGAGTCCATTGGTAGCGCCAACATTTACTGCCGAGCGTTTGCTTGGTACAAACCCAATGTGTTACGCTTTTCCCGCCGGGAAGTATCCGCCGGTGGTGGTAGATATGGCCACCTCTGCGGCAGCGAATGGAAAACTGGAAATTGCGCAACGCGCCAATGAAGATGTGCCCTCAGGCTGGGTGCAAACCAAAGAAGGAAATGCTTCTACTAATCCAAACGAGCTGAAAGACGGCGGTGCTTTGTTGCCGCTTGGCAGCGATAAGGCACACGGAAGTCATAAAGGTTACGGCTTAGGAGCAACAGTAGATATTTTATCTGCAGTACTTTCTGGCGCCAATTACGGCCCTTGGGTGCCTCCATTTGTGGCTTTTTTAGATCCGCCGACAAACCCAGTTGGCGAAGGAATAGGCCATTTTTTTGGTGCGATGCGCGTAGATGGTTTTCGGCCCATCGAAGATTTTAAAGATCATTTAGACAACTGGATCAGCAGATTTAAATCCGCTGAAAGCATTGATGAAGCACATAAAGTTATCGTACCTGGCGAGCCAGAATACGCCGCAGAACAAGAACGCCGAGAAACTGGGATTCCTATTGTAGATGCTGTGGTAGCAGATTTGAGAGAGATTGCGGAGAAGTTTAAATTAGAATTTCCAGCTTAGATTTTTAACAGATTTTCTTCATGGCGAGGCACTGTCTCTCCCGATTTGTACTTCGGGAAAAAAAATCTTTTGAGGAGCAACAGGCAATGTGTTGTTCTCGAAAACGGAGTTTTAATTTTTTCTTTTATAATAATTCAATGCATTTCCTACCATTTTTCCGGCTGTCTCGTTGAGCCTGTCGAAACGCCTTTCAAATTTACCGATATTTCTTCGACAGGCTCACGATGACATCATTTTTAATGTTTTTAGGATAAGGACCGTTACGTTCAAGAACACTCAGCAAAATATTTTCCGAGCAAAAATAACTGATTTCTGACTTCCGACCTCAGACTACCTTTTTCAATCATGTCAATCACATAAATCCTACAAACCATAATTCAGCATTAATTTGACAAACATTTTCCCTCCGTTTTCAGTATAGTAACTTGAAACAATTTCAACAAAAAATGGAAAATAGATTATTCGAAAAATATCAATCAGACAAACTTTCTTTAAAAAACAGGACCGTTATGGCGCCTATGACCCGGTCTAGAGCTGTAGATAATAATATCGCCAATGAATTAATGGCAACTTATTACGGTCAGCGGGCAGAAGCGGGATTAATTGTAACCGAAGGCACTTCGCCATCTCCCAACGGAATTGGTTATCCACGCATACCCGGAATGTACAATCAAGCACAAGTTGACGGTTGGAAACTAGTAACGGATGAAGTACATAATAAAGGCGGAAAGATATTCTTGCAGTTAATGCATTGCGGAAGGGTAGGGCATCATTTAAACTTGCCGAAAGGGGCAGAAATCTTAGCGCCATCTGCCATTGCAGCAGAAGGTGATATGTACACCGATGCAGAAGGCATGAAAAAGAACGATAAGCCGAGAGCAATGTCCAATACAGAAGTGAAAGAAGCGACTGAAGAATACCTAACCGCAGGTAAACTGGCTGTAGAAGCAGGTTTTGATGGAGTAGAAATTCATGGTGCAAATGGTTATTTGATAGAGCAATTTCTAAACCCAAACAGCAACATCCGTACAGACGAATTTGGAGGAAGTGTAGAAAACAGAACGAAATTTTTATTTGAGGTAGCGCGTAAATTGGTGGAGGTGATTGGCGCAGAGAAAGTTGGTTTACGCCTTTCACCAAACGGGAATTTTAATGATATGAAGTTTTATCCGGAGATGGAAGAAACCTATCATAATATTGCAGTCGAAATGAATAGGCTCGGCCTTGCATACGTACACTTATTGGATCATTCTTCTATGGGAACTTCAAAAATGCCCAATGAAGTGCTGGCAGATGTGCGCAAATCTTTCACCGGAACACTAATACTTTGTGGAGGTTTTGACAAAGATTCTGCTGAAAAATCCTTGGAGAACAACACCGCAGATTTGATCGCTTTTGGTAGACATTATTTGGCCAATCCAGATTTATTGGAACGTTTTAAAGCCAATGCCGAATTGAACAAACCAGATATGGATACATTTTACACGCCAGGTGCAAAAGGTTACACTGATTATCCTAGGATTTAAATAATCGAGATCTTTTCATAAATCTAAAATCCTCAATAATTTTATTGGGGATTTTTTGTGAGATAGCAGTTGCGGTAACCCTCACTTTTTTTAATGCTTTGCAGTTCTTTGCGAGGCACCGCCCGTACCTACTTCTTCGGTGAAGCAATCTCTGAAGCGCAATTTCATAACTCAATGTTAAGTCTTTGTCAGGCTGAGCTTGTCGAAGCCCGCTCAAAAGACAAATATCTATAAATTGTTTGATTACTTAAATAATCCTTCGACAGGCTCAGGATGACACCATTTTAATGATTTTTAGTTTAAGGAGTGCTGTATTCAAGAAGGCTTGATAAAGTATTTTTGAAAGTAAAATAGCTGAGGGCTAACTTCTGACCGCTGACTTCCTTGGTCTTTTTATTTTGATGGTTATTAATCCGCTAATGTATCTAAAGCCTGATAGTAATACTTAAATATGAGCGTTTACGGTTTCCCGTTTTTTTATGTGATATCGGGCAGTTATCTTCGCTGATAATTAACAGGATAAGAGATTTTAAAGACTAATTTATTAGGGTTTTGTGTGGTATGCGCTGAGTTGAGTATTAACAATACGCACGCAGAAGCCTTATTTCATGCTGCGGACAATGAGTTTCACAAATGTAGTTGCGTATATTTGAGAATTATAGTCCGCTGTTCGACATGTTCCGCAGGCGTATGTCGAACTTCTGATAAAATGGATTTGTAATCCTGATCTAAAAGTTTTAATTTCTGCGGATTCGGAAATCCGCCTTGTCGATACTTCGAAATGCGCAAGCTAACATTCCGAAGAGCATCGCTTACGGTTTCCCGTAACAAAATATTGCTTGCGTTTCTTAACTTAGCAAGATTAAAATGCACAATATTTTTACGCTTCCATAACTTAACTCCTGTCTTTAAGCTGTCCAAATGAAAACATTCTTTAAACTAGCTGTACTTGCATCATTTCTAATAGGGTGTACAAATACTAAGTCTGACAATTCTTCCGTATTGAAATTCGAGACTATTCGCAATTATGAAATGATAAGTGAAGTTAAAAGTGAAACAAGCAATAAAGCACAGTTAATAGAATATGCTGTATATAAGGATACTATTTACACTAAAGATGCCCTAAGAATCGCAATTATGGATATCTACAATATTAATAAGGATAAGAAAGCTTTTACTAAGCATGACAATGCCACGGTAATAGGTGTATACTTATTTACATCGAAAGAAGCGTTTAATGATAAAGCCAATTGGATAGCTATGCTAATAAAAAGGCCAGGTAATGCAGAGCCTGAGGTGACTTTTAACAACTTTAAAATTAGTGCCCTAGGAAACGTCGATAATAAAGTCAAGAGTGCAGATGAAATTGAACTTGAAAAGCTTAAGGCATATCTTAAAGAAAGAGGTTTGGAGTTATGTGCCTTTGCTGAAACTTTAAAGAAGATTGAACTTGACAATATCCACAAAGCAGACCATAAGTACCCTGATTATGGGGATAAGCATATGGCCATGGTGGATCGATTAGACGCACAGTCATATCGCGAATTAAGAAAGAAATATAAATTGAGTGAGGATATGCTTGGAGAAGTTGCTGTTTTTGCAATGTCCTATTGCAAATAAAGCACCGTTAATATTAGAAAGAGCTTATCAGTTTAATTAGAGTACAATCGTCAATTTTCACTAGATCATTTATCTCTCAATATGAAATACGCTTTAAAACTATCGTTAGTCGCTTTTTTATTTGGTTGCGGCAATCCTAAGTCAGCTGACAAAAACGGCATACAAATTGGAACAAAATTCTATTCAGTAGATACGCTAGTTTATCTAAGAAAAGAGCCGAGCGAGGTGTCTGCTAAATCAATCGACGAGGGGCTTCCAATAACTTCTAACAACACTGAATATTGTTGCTTAGATAATTCCAATAAAATAATTATCACAGAGATAAAAGGAAAGTGGTGCAAAGTAAAGGTAATAGAACCTGATTGGTTAACCAAACGATATAGTGGTTGGATTGATATAGGTAATGTGATTGAATACGGTTCCGTTGGAAATAGAGCCGTTCATTCTAATTTACCAAGTAAAAAAAATGATGATGACCAGAAATTAGCAAAAACAGAGGAACTAAAAAACAAGATTAAAGATGGAATAAAGGATATAAATCAAGGAGATGACATATCTAATATGGATCTTTCTACACTTCAAAGCATAAACATTGCAGTCTCAGTATTTCAGATTTACTCAAGGCTTGTAAAAGAGGGAAACATAACCCCCGATAAAGATGTTGCATCGCTAACTAGCACTTTAAGGTCAAAGGTTGTCGCTTCCCAAGTCAAATGCTTTCCAAGAATTAGAAAGGCCTACTTCCAGTTGGCTAAAGATAGGCTATGGGAAAACGATGTTTATGTAACTATCAGCGGAAAGGGCAATACTATCCTTAAATTCACGGGAGGATATTTCGCTACAAACTTAAATATTAAAGAAACTCAACAGGCATTACAAGAAATGTTAAAGAAGCTAAGATTCAAGCAAACACAATATCGTTGGTATAAAGGACAAGATGAATATACCCCCTATAAAATTGACTCAAACAACGATTCTGTACTACAGCCTTAATTAACTAGCCACATCCCGCTGTTCGCCATGTTCCGCAGGCACATGTCCAACTTCTGATAAAACGAGCGTTATAATCCCGATCTGAAAATTTTTAATCTCTGTGTATTTGGACATCCGACTGATCAAGGCTCGAATGCGCAAGCTTTCTTTCAGAAGAGCATCGAGAGCATCAAATTAAAACGAAACATTAAGATAAAATGACCGTAGAGAAAACCGTCCTTCAGAAAAAAACCGATAGAGAATTGGAGCAGTACATTCTACCCGACAGCGCCTATGTGCCACAAGCTATAGAATATGCTTTTGAAATACTTAAATCGAGGGGGCGAGTTTTCTCTGTCGATGAATTAGAACGCTTATATGCCTTGATTGAGAAAGGAAACTTAAAAGAAAAAATTGTGGTGCATCAAAATTATATTCTAGCTTCTAATTTAATGTTTGCTTCTGTGGCTTTATGGCTTATAGGTTTATTTGTGCGTTCTGAAACCTTAAACTCCTCTCGCACTGTTTTTATTTCAGTCTTAACACTATCCTTTTCGGTGGGGATTGGGTTTGCAATAAGGGCAGGAGTTGAATCTATTAAGTATTTTTTGTTGGTATCGCTAATTTTTGGTCTGATTGTACTGCCTACTGTTGTTCAAAACCTGTTAAATGCTCCAATAGAGTTGATCATATATGTTATCCAGACCATCATCCAAATAGCTGCTTTAGTTTTGTTGTTTAAAATTCCAAAGGCACGATTGCAAGAGCTTGTTTGAAAAAACTAGTTTAAGAGGTTTATCGTTCGAAATAAAATAAGCCCGCGACACATCAGTATTTCCTCCAAAAATTATGTTTATATTTGATTGAACATCAAGGCAATAATAAATTATCATGCAAAAACGCCTCGGCCTAAACCTCAATCTTAACCTTTATGAGCCTCAAAACCATCGTTCTCATTTTAACCTGCTTCATCTTTTTTAATATCGGCCATTTATCCGCCCAAACCAGAACTAGTAACGGTTTAAACACTTACTCATTGGATTTGTACCAGAATGCAAAAGTGAACAATGAAAATCTTTTACTTTCTCCTATTAGCACATATTACGCGCTCTTAATGGCTTATGATGGTTCGAAAAATAAAACAAAAGCAGCATTTGAGAAAGTGTTGCACTTGCAAAAATCGGATGTTGCAGAAAATGATTATTTAAAAGGTTTTTTAGCTAAAACAGATAGTAGTGCGGCCTTTAAAGTTTCTAATGCCATTTGGTTGGATAATAGAATGCGGGTAAAAAACGGATTTAGAAAAGCCGTCTCTGATAAATATTCCTCAGACTTTAAACGAACAGATTTTACAGATGTTGGGTCTGCCGTTTTGGCAATCAATGGCTGGGTTGATAAGAAGACAAATCACAAAATAGGCGAAATTATAAGTGCGGATGATGTAACTCCGAGCACAAGATTATTACTTTTAAATGCGGTTTATTTTAAAGGAAAATGGCTTAATAAATTTAGCAAAAGCCAAACGAGTGCTGCTACGTTTTTTGCAGATGTAAAAAGCCAGTACAAGGTTGGTTTTATGAAGATGACCGAAAACCTTGCCTATTTTGAAAACGGAGATTATCAGTTTGTATCTAAGCCTTACCAAAACTCAGATTTGTCATTTTGCGTTATTCTTCCCAAAAAGCTATTCGGAATTGAAGAAATAGAACAAAAGATGGATAATGTTTTTTTTAAGAGCATTTTAGATAGCGCCAAGGTTGCAAATACACAACTTTTTATTCCAAAGATAAAATTAGAGTCGAGCGTAGAATTGAGCAATGTATTGAAAAAAGCTGGCTTAACGCCTGCTTTCTCAGAACATGCAGATTTCTCGGGGATAACAGAAACACCTTTAGCGCTGGACAAAGTTATTCATAAAACATTTATCGAACTCGACGAAGAAAAAACAGAGTCTGCTGCGGCAACTGCCGTTACCGTTAGGATTACGGGCTTGCCATCGTACAAGATTTTTAAAGCCGACCATCCGTTCTTGTTTTTTATTATAGACAATAAATCTAAGGCAATTTTATTTATCGGTAGATACGCAAAGCCTACTAATGGAGAAAAGATGGAGACAGAAAATTTAGCCTCTAATTTAGAAAGAAAGAAGACCGAGAAATTTTCGACTGGTAATTTGCATAATTCAGCGTTATTTGTACTTGATGGCAACATCATTTCAGAAGCCGAATTTAATGGCTTAAGTGCAGAAAATATTGAAGCTGTACACGTGTACAAAGATAAAAGCGAGATTGCTAAATATTCGCCAAAGGATTATGATGGTTTGGTTGTCATTACACTAAAGAAAGGAAAGAAGCTATTGAAGACTGATTGATTTACCGCAAAGCTAAGCCTAAAAAGGTAGATTTAAATTAAATTTATGCTTAACTTTATTTACGGGAAAAGTAAATGATAGCCCTCAAATTTACAGGTAAAAATTGAGGTAATAACATTAAGTGGGGATAGCGTAATGAAAATATATATTTTGCCAATAGTCATTATTTTTTTAATCTGCCAGCATGTAAATGCACAATCGAAAGTTGAAATTGCCCATGCTAAAAAGTTATATGCAGGAATTTGGGTGAATAAAAAGGCGAAAAGATACCTTGCGTTTTATTTCGACAAAGAAGTAGATTATATTACGATAAACGATTGGACAGGTAATTCCGACCCAAGTAACAACGAAAATATCGATGCCTATAAGGCATCAATCAGGGGAGACAAACTTATTATGGCCGCAAAAAATGGCGACCACCATGCGCCCTATTGCGAAATAGAAATTACAGACCGTAAATTGGTCTATCGGTGCAACTCAGGTTTAAATTTCAAGGATAATTTTATCAATAAAACCCAGATGGTAAATAATGTTGTTTTTGAACGAGTACGAAAATAATGTGCTAGTTTGATAGTTGCTTTAGCAATATGAAAATTTCGTTAGGACAATCTGTAACAAAAAATCCCTTAGCAGTTGCTAAAGGATTTTATTAAATTTAAACTTTTTTAAGCTTTAAGCTTCGCTGTCGGGAGCATTACAGTTCCGGGATCTTTCCATACGCCGTCTTTTTCAGCTTTCTTTTTGATAGACTGCGCTCTTTGCTCACTGTCGGGGTGCGAACTCATCATTTTTTGAAATGAAGTTGCCTTCGCGCTTCCGCCCAGTAAGGCTAATTTTTTAAAGGCTGTATAAGCGCCAACCACGTTGTACCCATGCTTTTTCATAAAAGCATAAGAGTAATCATCTGCCTGGCTTTCCTGCTTCTTGCTGTGTTTGGCATCTAATATTCCGTTTGCAAGCTCGCCTAATTGACTGTCATTTAACGTTTGCACTGTATTAGAAGATGCAGAGGCAGCATCCATAGCGGCAGCTCGCAAATAGGCGCTTTTTACCGCATCTTTAGAATCCTCGTTTTTAACGTGGCCAATCTCGTGCCCAATAATTGCCAAAAGTTCATCATCGGTCATTATGTCCATTAGCGAAGAAAACACGCGCACGCTTCCATCTGCACACGCAAAGGCATTGATATCCGATACTAAATAGACCTTATAGTTTAAGGGAAGGCCGTCTTCACTTTGGTGTTTGGAAAATAATTTATTCAAACGAACAGTGTAGGGATCTTTAGCCCCGGCCACTTTATTATGGTTGTCCATCCAATCTACACCTTCTTTAGCCACTTTTTGGGCGTCGGCATTAGAAAATGAAAGTGCGGTTACGCCTTTAGAGGCTGCTTTTGCCATTTTACCGAGTTTGATCTGCGCATTGGCGTAAAATGCTACGGCTACAATGAGCGTAGTTGTAATTAGTTTTTTCATGAGGTTTTTATCTGAGGTCTTAAAAATAAGTAAAAGTTATCAAACCAATTGCAGCTGAGAAAAATATATTTTCTCGATTTGCAGACGATGAGTCTGAAAACAAACCACATTGCGTTAACAAGATTGTAAATTCCAGCCTGTTGTTCTATTGTTTTTCGGGGATTCAGAAGTCTACTTAGTCAATTTCTAAATGCACAGGCCAAAATTCTGAAGAGTTTTAAGTTATGGTATTCCAATATCCTATTGATTTATAAACAAAAAGCCTTTTAAACAGAAAAAGAAGGTCTCATCCGAGCACCTTCTTTTTTTTCTAACCAAATATAAACCTGTTATGAGCCAGGCTTTGTCTTGAAACAACAAATTTTAATAAAAGTTTTGTTGTTTGTTTTTTTCTTAAATCAAATGATAAATACTTCCGTTTATCATGATGCAAATATAGATAACTTTTCTTAGTGTAGAAAGTACACTAAGAAAAAATGTGTATTTATTTTGTCATTTTAGTTTTATACAATACTTTATTCTTTAAAAATCCTTTGAAATAAATCATAATACAAAAATAAGACATTAATTTTTATTAAAAGTTAAAATTTGTTAAAGTATAGTTTTTTGAAAGTTAAATAAAAGTGTTTTTGTGTTAAAATTTGCTTTGTATGTTAATTTAATGTTAAATGTATTCTCTTTATTGAATTATTAAAGATTTTTTTTGCTTTAATTTGTTCTTTAGTGAAATAGTGCATTCTAAAGTTGGTTTTCTAACACAAAAAAAAAGGCAACGCTTAAAAACGTTGCCTTTTTGTAAGATTTAATTTAGCTTACTGCTAATTATTTAAGATTTGAATAGTAATCTACGAATTTTGCCAATGCAGAAGAATATCCCCATTCGTTATCGTACCAAGAAACAACCTTAACGAAATGATCGTTTAACGCAATACCTGCGCCTGCATCAAAAATAGAAGCATGATCATCTCCAATAAAATCGCTAGAGACTACGTCATCTTCGGTATATCCCAACACGCCTTTCAAATCGCCTTCTTCTGATGCTTTTTTCATTGCATCTTTAATTTCTTGATAAGTAGCAGGTTTTTCAAGTTTAACTGTAAGATCTACCACAGATACATCGGCAACAGGAACTCTAAATGCCATACCTGTTAATTTTCCTTTAAGCTCTGGTATTACCAAGGTAACCGCTTTTGCTGCACCTGTAGATGATGGGATGATGTTAGAGAAACCACCTCGGCCACCTCTCCAATCTTTGTGTGATGGACCATCTACTGTTTTTTGGGTAGCGGTAACGGCATGCACAGTGCTCATTAAGCCTTCTGCAATTCCCCAATTGTCGTTTAATACCTTGGCAATAGGAGCCAAACAATTGGTTGTGCAAGATGCGTTTGAAACAATGGTTTGATCTGCAGACAATTTATTATGGTTTACACCCATTACATAAGTTGGGATGCTATCGTCTTTTGCAGGTGCTGAAAGAACTACTTTTTTAGCGCCAGCTGCAAGGTGTTTTTCTGCAGCCTCTCTTGTTAAGAATAAGCCTGTAGATTCTATTACCACTTCTACACCAACTTCATCCCATTTAAGGTCTGCTGGGTTTTTTTCTGCAGTTACACGAATGGTTTTTCCGTTAACAACCAAATGGCCGTCTTTTACTTCAACCGTTCCGTCGAACCTGCCATGCGTAGTGTCATATTTTAACATATAAGCCATGTAGTCTGGCTCTATTAAATCGTTTATCGCTACAATATCCAAACCTCTTTTTAATGCTGCCCTGAAAACCAGGCGGCCGATACGGCCAAAGCCGTTTATTCCAATTTTGCTCATTTTTTTTTAATTAGTGAAATGTTTTAATAAATTATGAATGGGTTCTTTAATGATGGTTTTAATGGTTAACTGATGTTTATCTGCTGCAAGTATTAACCGCTCTTCAAACTCAGAGGCTACAATACCCACAAAATGTAGTTCTTCGTCTTTATATTTTGATGCCATGGGCAATGTGTACTTATTTAAATGCTTTTCAAAACCTTCGTCAACTAGCCCAATAATGTAACCGTGATCTTTATGTTGAACGATGAAATCGAAAAAAGAGCTTAAAAAATTATTTGCCTGTGGCTTATTGTATATTTTCTCCAGAATTTGTGGACGATCTAAGCTATACGTACTGTTAAATTTTGTTTCCAGGTCATGTGGCAGTTTTTTTGTCAGATGATTTTTTAGCAACATTTTCCCCAAATAAGTCGCAGAACCCTCGTCGCCCAAGATGTAACCTAGACCAAAATTGTTTTTTACAGGTCTTTTCCCATCAAAATAGGCGCAATTTGCACCATTTCCAATCATCCCAACTATTCCGGTTTTATCAAAGCAAACGGCTTTGGCCGCGCCAAACAGGTCATCTTCTACCGTTATTTTGCTAAACTTAAAAAAGGAAGCTAGCGTGCCTGCCAATTCTTCTTTCCTATCATCTGAAGAGGCACCAGCAGCGAAAAAATATATTTTTTTAATTTCTTCTGCATGATTTACCAACGCTACCTTTTTATTTAAGATCTGTAAAATGGTTTTACGATCTACAAAGCAAGGGTTTAAGCCAGTGGTGTTACAATGGGCCACTACTTTTCCGTTTTGGGTTAATTTCCAAAAGGCAGTTTTAGATCCACTGTATACAATTGCCACCATGTTATATAGAAAGTACTTCTGTCATCTCTAACAGGTCTGGTTCTAATTTGTTTATCTGCGTGGTAATCGCATCATGAATGCTGGTAAGCTTTACCTCGTTTCCAATCAAGCCAGCCATTTTTTCTGTTTCGCCAGCTATAAGCGCATTAACTGCTGCAAAACCAAGTCTGCTGCCCAAAATCCTGTCGAAACTGCTAGGGCTACCACCTCGTTGCAAATGCCCCAAAATAGTCACCTTTGTGTCGTAATGCTTAAAACGCTCGTTTACCTGTCTCGCCATTTCAAAAGCACCACCTTTTTTATGCCCCTCAGAAACAATAACAATGCTGGATGATTTTTTTGTAGAAGCGCCGAGTTCTAATTTTTTAATCAGATCATCTATGGTAGTTTCTTGTTCTGGCAACAACACCACTTCGGCACCGCTGGCAATTGCACTGCGCAACGCAATGCAACCAGAATTTCTTCCCATTACCTCTATAAAAAACAACCTATCATGTGCATCTGCGGTATCTCTAATTTTATCTACAGCGTCTAACACCGTGTTTATCGCGGTGTCATAACCCAAGGTAAAATCAGATCCTGCCAAATCATTATCTATAGTGCCTGGAATTCCAATTACGTTAATTCCATATCGTTCTGAAAAGATTTTAGCTCCCGTAAATGTTCCATCTCCGCCAATGGTTACCAATGCGTCTATATTGTTCTCTTTAACATGCTGGTAGGCCTTGGCCATGCCTTCTTCTGTTTTAAATTCTAAACAGCGGGCAGTTTTAAGGATGGTGCCACCAAGGTGCAAAATGTTGCTCACCGAGCGCGCATCCATTGGTTTTATATTGTTAGTAATTAAACCTTGGTATCCCTGAATTACACCGAACACGTTAAGGCCATTATAAATTCCGGTGCGTACAACCGCTCTAATTGCTGCATTCATTCCGGGCGCATCGCCCCCTGAGGTTAATACAGCTATATTCTTAATTTGTTTGTTCATCTAATCTACGAATATAGTGTGTAATTTTTACACTAAGTAATTTTTTTCTAGTTTTTTTTCTTAATATTGAAAATTATGATGTTAACAGCCTCCACCTAAATAATGTAACTTGGAACAAATTTTACCTCATTTTGATTCTGTATTTTCGATTGATTGTGTCTTGTTTGGTTTCGATGGCAAAGAGCTTAAAATCCTGCTCATCGAAAGAAATGAAGAACCTTTTAAAGACTGGTGGGCTTTGCCGGGCAATATAGTTGGACATAATGAAAGCCTAGATCAATCTGCCGAGCGTATTTTGTATGAGCTGACCGGGCTTAGTGGTATTTATATGGAGCAGTATTATGCTTTTGGCGATCCTGGTCGGCACCCGCAAGGTAGAGTGATCACCTTAGCGTATTATGCTTTGATTAGGTTGGGTGGCGAAAAAGAAGTAGTGCCGAGAAGCAGTTATGCAAAACAGGCAAACTGGATGCCGATTAGCAAGCTCCCTAAATTGGCCTTTGACCACCAAAAGATATACGATAAAGGCTTAGAGAAAATTAAGCGCCGAATTAAGCACCAGCCCATTGCCTTCGAACTATTGCCAGAGAAGTTTACGCTTACCCAGCTGCAACATGTTTATGAGCTGGTTTTGGGCAAAAAATTAGATAAAAGAAATTTTAGAAAGAAGATTACCAGTTTTGGGGTGTTGAAAGAACTTAATGAAAAACAAAAAGGCGTTTCCTATCGTGCTGCTACATTATACCGCTTTGATAAGCGGAAATATGCAAAACTGTTCGGTAAAGAGATTGCTTTTTAAAAAAAAATGGATGGCTAATCGATTAAATCTAAACCATCCATTTTTTAGGAAGAATTTCTATCAGGCACTAGCCTAAGCTGTTCTTTGGCGCAATTTCTAAATGGTAGTCTACCAGGTCGTCTATTGGAGAACGGATAATTTTCCCGATGCCCATTTCATATCTATCGGCAACAATACTTAAAATATCTCTAAAACTGTAACCAACCGATCCTACGCAATTTAAGGTGTAGTTTTTGTAGTTTGGATAATGAACCACCAAGTTTTCGAAAAAAGCGGTAAATGCGTAATCGACAGTTTTAAAGGCATAGTCTTCATAATTATCTTTAAAATCATATAGAAACTTACTAAAACCAGCACAAAAACGATTTGGCAAGGGTTTATTGTAAATATGGTCGTAAATGTCTTCGTTTGTTAAAGCATAGTTGTCATAGAATGCTTCACGCAGACCCTTTGGCATGTAGCCTTTCATGTAATCGCCCAAAAGGCGTTTGCCAATAAAGCAGCCACTTCCCTCATCGCCCAAAAAGTAGCCGAGAGAATCTATGTTCATGGTAATGTCTATACCGTCGTAAAGGCAGGAATTGGTGCCTGTGCCTAAAATTGCAGCAAAACCCGGTTGATCCCCAAGTAAAGCTCGGCTAGAAGCCAGCAAATCATGACCCACAAAAACTTCTGCTTTGGTAAAGACTCTTTTCATGGCATCGGCCACTATTTTAACGTTGGCGGGGGTAGAACAACCAGCTCCGTAATAATAAACCTCGGTAAGTTTGTCGCGTTCCAAGTGGTCTGGAAGCGTTTCGTTTAGAGATTTAACAATGTAGTCCTCCTTAGAGAAATATGGGTTATAACCTTCAGTATTGAAATAAATCTTTCTTCCCGCTTTATTTATCAAACACCAATTGGTTTTGGTAGAGCCGCCGTCTGCAATTACTATCATTGTTCTTTATTTTTGTTTAGTGCGATAAAAGTATAAAAAGTCTTAAATTAACAGCGCTTTTTTTAATAATTATTTAACAATTTAATTATCAACAGGAAATAAACGCCGCATGAAAAGCTTAATTTTTCTCCGAAAATTCTAAAATAGCTAAAATAATCATGTTAAATAGCTTTCTCTTTTTTAAATTACGAAAAATACCAACATTACACTAAAATGAACAAAATAATAGATTTTCGAAGTGATACGGTTACCAAACCATCAGAAGGGATGCTCGATGCCATGCTTCACGCCAAAGTGGGCGACGATGTGTACAATGAAGACGAAACAGTACAAGCTTTAGAACAGAAATTGGCGCGACAATTTAACATGGAGGCAGGTTTATTTTGCCCAAGCGGTACCATGACCAACCAAATAGCCATAAAATGTTTTACCCAACCAATGGACGAGGTAATATGTGATCAAACTGCACATGTGTATAGGTACGAGGTGGGTGGAATTGCCTACCATTCTTCTGCTTCTTTGAGGTTGTTGCACGGCGAACGTGGAATTTTAACGCCAGAGTTGATTGAGCCAGAGGTGAATGACGAAAACATCCACTATCCAAATACCAGTTTGGTGGTGTTAGAAAACACGGTAAACAAAGGTGGCGGTAAATGCTATTCCCTTTCTCAAATTGCGCCCATACACCATTTATGTAATTTAAAAGGGCTGAAAATTCATTTAGATGGTGCCAGGATTTTTAACGCCCTTGCTGCCACAGGCGATGAAGCGCATCAATATGGGCAATATTTTGATGGCATTTCCATCTGTCTATCTAAAGGTTTAGGTGCGCCAGTGGGCTCGGTTTTGCTTGGAAATAAAGAAACCATCGCCAAAGCAAAGAAGATTAGAAAAGCTTTTGGAGGTGGAATGAGACAAGCGGGTTTTTTGGCTGCGGCAGGTATTTATGCGCTAGATAATAACATAGAAAGACTAAAGGACGATCATCATCATGCAAAAACATTGGCCTACGCGCTTGCCGAGTCCAATTATGTACACCATGTGGTTCCGGTAGAAACAAATATTGTTTTGTTTGAGGTAGCCAAGGGCTATGCTGCCAAAACCGTTCAAAAATTTAAAGAGAAGGGAATTTTGTGCAGTACAACAAACCATAGCACCATTAGGCTGGTTACTCATTTAGACATTAGCCCAGCCATGGTTGACGAAACGATAGAGATTATAAGACATTTAAAATAGTGTTAGCTTTTAATGAGATGCCTAAAATTAGTAAAATTTTAATTGCCAATAGGGGAGAAATTGCCTTGCGTATTATGCGCTCTGCACGAGAAATGGGCATTGCAACCGTTGCCGTTTTTTCTGAGGCAGATAGAGGTGCTTTACATGTGCGCTATGCAGATGAGGCCGTTTTTATTGGCCCATCAGCTTCTAGCCAGAGCTATTTAGTGATTGAAAACATCATCGAGGCCTGTAAAAAAACAGGCGCAGAAGCCATTCACCCTGGCTACGGTTTTTTATCAGAGAACGCCAAATTTGCCAAACGAGTTGCCGAAGCTGGCCTGATTTTAATAGGTCCATCTGCGGCTGCGATGGAGACCATGGGGAATAAGCTCGCCGCAAAAGCGGCAGCCCTAAAACATAACATTCCCTTGGTTCCTGGAACAGAAGAAGCCATAACAGATATTGAGGAAGCGAAAAAAAGGGCAAAGGAAGTTGGTTTTCCAATTTTGATAAAGGCAGCAGCCGGCGGCGGTGGCAAAGGAATGCGTATTGTAGAAAAGGCAGAAGATTTTGAGGAGCAGATGAATTTGGCGGTAAGCGAAGCAACATCGGCCTTTGGAGATGGATCTGTGTTTATAGAGCGATATGTTACTTCGCCAAGGCACATAGAGATTCAAGTATTGGGAGATATCCACGGAAACATAGTACATCTATTCGAACGCGAATGTTCCATCCAACGCAGGCACCAGAAAGTAGTAGAGGAAGCGCCATCATCGGTGTTAACGCCTATAATTAGAGCGCAAATGGGCAAATGTGCGGTAGAAGTTGCAAAAGCTGTAGATTACGTTGGCGCAGGTACTGTAGAGTTTATTTTAGACGAAAAGCTAGATTTCTTTTTCTTAGAGATGAACACGCGCTTGCAGGTAGAACATCCTGTTACCGAATTGATTACGGGAATAGATTTGGTTAAAGAGCAAATTAAAATTGCCCGTGGCGAAAAACTTTCTTTCAAGCAAGAAGACCTAGAAATCATCGGCCATGCCATAGAATTAAGGGTGTATGCAGAAGATCCGAGAACTAACTTTTTGCCCGATATTGGCACGCTAAAAACCTATAAAATACCAAAAGGCATTGGGGTGCGCGTAGATGATGGTTTTGAGCAAGGTATGGAAATACCCATTTATTACGATCCGATGATTGCCAAATTGATTGTTTATGGCAATGATAGGGCAGAAGCAATTGAGAGAATGATACGTGCGATTGCCGAATATGAGATTACAGGGATAGAAACTACCTTGCCATTTGGTAATTTTGTAATGTGCCACGAAGCTTTTAGGTCGGGTAATTTTGATACACAATTTGTAGAGAAATACTTTAAGCCAGAGTTGCTAGATGAATATGATGAAATGGAGGCGATGATAGCGGCTGTAATGGCAGCGAAGGTTTATCAAGGCAGCGCGAAATCCACCGATGTAGAAGCAAAGCAAAAGGAATCTAATTGGATCAAAAATAGGCGCAGAAATTAATAAGAATAAGATAAGTTTTTTACCACACACAACATGTTTACCGGAATTATAGAAACTCTTGGGGCTGTTATCGGCATCGAAAAAGAAGAAACTAACCTACATTTTACCGTTTCATCTGCTATAGGCAATGAGCTTAAGATAGATCAGAGCGTTGCCCACAATGGCGTATGTTTAACCGTAGTGGCATTAAATGCTGGCTCGCATACGGTTACAGCGATAGAGGAAACGCTGAATAAAACAAGTTTGGGCATGCTTAAAGTTGGAAGCAAGGTAAATTTGGAGCGGTGCATGCAAATGAATGGGCGGTTAGATGGACATATTGTACAAGGCCATGTAGATCAAACTGCAACTTGCATTAAGCGAAGCCAGTTAGATGGTAGCTGGGAATTTCGTTTTAAATACGATGCAAATATGGGAAATGTAACCGTAGAAAAAGGTTCAGTTTGTATTAACGGAATTAGCTTAACTGTGGTTAATTCTACCGCAAATGAATTCTCGGTTTTTATCATCCCTTACACTTACGAAAATACCAATATGCATGAGATAAACGAGGGCGACACGGTTAATGTGGAGTTTGATATTATTGGTAAATATGTGGCTAGGCTGTTGAGCAAATAAAAAACACGGTAAAAGAGGCAATGGGTTGCTTCTATAATTGGTTTTGGGATTATATTTCGATATCTCGGTCATCTTATCTGTTTGAGACGAATTCAATTCGCCCCGATTAGTTTATATTTTATCACAGAGCGTTTAGTATTTCCATGCTCCCCGAGCTAAGAACTAAAACGGCATCTTTTGTACCTGTTTGATAGGGACAAAAGATACAATGGAAGGCATGGAAAAGCGCCCAAAAAATGTAAAATACTCTTAATATATTTTGTCAATTTACCCTAAACTATTTCTTCAACTCTTCAATTCTATTGATAATGTAAGCCTTTGCAGGTTTGTTTCCTTCTGTGTTTGGCAAAGATTTTAAAACTTGAGTATAAGTTGAAATTGCATTTACTTTCTGATTTAATTTTTTGTCGTAAATCTGAGCTAAAATGTACAGTAAGTTCCCATCGTTATCAAAAAATGACCCTTTTTTATAAGTGGTCGCCGCTGCTTCAAATTCCCCAGCCTGCTCAAAACTTTCGCCCATTTTTGTGTAGTAAAGTAGTGTGTTTTTAGATATTCCTGCTTTGATTGCTTTTTTGAAATTTTCTGTAGCAGACAGATAGTCTTTTAATCCGCGATAACAAAGCGCCATATTATAAAATAGCGATTCATTATCGCCAGATGAAGACAAGCTAACCCTCTTAAAATAATCAAGACCTTTTTTGAACTCATTTTTCATGTAATATACTTTGCCGAGATTGTTCAACACGGCAGTTGAGCTGTCTCCCAGAGCAAAAAGTTTTTCACCCGTTTGTATGGCGCCATCAAGTTCGTTATTTGATAGAAGTAAAGGCAACTTAATTTTTAGAAGCCGAATATTATTTGAATCTGCTTCGAGTGCAGGTTTTAAAATAGGTTCTATAAGGCCGAATAGATTCATTTTGGCGTACATTTCGCTCATATCAAGTACAATATCTACATCCGTTGGGTTTAATTTATTTGCCTTTTTAAGGTAATCTGATTTTTGAAGGCTAAAGACTTCTGGATGCAGAGCTGCCAACTGTTTGTAAGCGTTGAAATTATTGCTGTCTAATTTTATAATTTCTTCATAGTATTTTTTTGCTTTTTCCGTATTTCCTCGCTTGATTGAAATGCTGCCAAGGCTAAAGAGAACAGGTAGATTTTGAGGTTGAATTAAGTCTGCTTTTGAATAAAATTTTTCTGCTTCGGCTGTGTTGCCACCCATTAAATAACAATAGCCTAATTGTGTGATTTCTTTAAAATCAGCTGCATCTTTGCCGTAAATACTCATTAAGTAACTTGCTGCTTCGCTGTACTTTTGGTTCTGGTATAAATCAACTAGTTTTTCTTTATCTACAGTTTGCTTTGCCTGAGCAAAAGCAAAAGAACTACAAAGACTAAAAAATAAAACAGCGCACAAGTTTGTCATCAGGCATTAAACTTAAACTAATGTATTAGTTAATATTCGTAATTCCAAATCCATAATTAATAACTATTGAAAAAACAAAAACATTGGTTTTGGGTTTATTAGGATACATTTAACAGTTTAACACTAAAATAATGGATACTTTAAAGAAATTTGAGTTGATGGAAAAGATTGTTCGCGAGCTCGAAGATCTCCAAAATACACAGCAAGCTCTGATTCAAAAGATTGGAAAAATTGAGGTAGATAACTTCGACCTTTCTGACAAGAGATTGGAAAAAGATTTGCCAGACATTCATCAAAGAATTGCCGATAACTTAGATACGATTGGCGGAATTATAGAATATTTTGCAGAGAAGACAGATAAGTTTGGCGATAAGAACAAGGTGGATGCGCTTAGGGAACAACAAGCGATTGACGACGCTAAAAGCTAGCCCACATTTTACCATTTAAAATTGACTAGGTTGCCTAAAAAGGGCAGCCTTTTTTAGGTTATTCGGTTTCTACTTCCGTTTGTTCGTAAATGTAAGAGCCATTTTTTGCTTCGATAGGAAATTCCTTTTTATCGCTCAACGCTTTTACAAACGAGGCGCCAAAATAAAAGATAAGAGAAGAATAGAACACAAATAGCATGATCACCACAATGCTGCCAGCAGACCCGTAAACGTTGCCTATATTGCTTAGCGGGAGCAAAATCCGTAGAATGTATTTTCCCAGCGTAAATAAAGTGCCGGTAAGTAACCCGCCATAAAAAGCACTCTTCCAGCTGGGGCGGCCATTGGTTAAAAACCTAAATAACACCGAAAACCAAACCGTAACAATAAGCACAAAAATAATTTGGTTTACCACAGCGGTAAAAAAGACGGCAGCATATAGCCCGCCAGAAATAAAAGAGCCTATAAAAGCCTGAATGCTATCTGCCAATAAACCGATAAAGAACAAAAGACCCGCCAATAATATAACCGAAAAAGCTTTAGCTCGTTCGATTAAGTTAGAGAAAATACCGCGCCTTTCTTTGTAGCCCACGTTCCATACTTGTTCTACGGAGTTTTTAATTACCGTAAACAAGGTGGTGGCGACAAACAAAAAAAACACAAAACTGATAATGGTAACATACCAGTTTTGCTCTACACTCCTAATATTTTTTAGGGTAAATCTAATTTGATTGATGCTGTCGGCATCTAAAATATTGGCCAAGCGGTCAAAAATTGTATCTATTAATTTGCGTCTATCCGTAAAATAGCCAAATAGTCTTATTAAAATGAGCAAAATGGGGGGAAGTGCGAAATTGGTAAAAAACGCAGTTGCACCTGCCAAACGCAATGGATCATTTTTTTGCAAAATGACAAAAGCAGTTTTTGTCGTTGCGAAAAAAAAGCTGATATTTTTCTTTAAATGGAGCTGCATTTGTAGACTAAAGCTAGAAAGCCCGAAAATACTAAAATATCTTCGGGCTTTGTACTCTTATACCAATTATGTTTTAGTTGGTCTTTTTAAAAATCAATAGTTCTTTTTCGTTGTTTAACAACACCAAATTACCATCTCTCAACTTGGCCGTGGTGGTTTCGTTTAGCCCCTTTAAGTAAGCCGTTTCGGCAACCGCGCTTTCTTTGCAAAACATTTTGGTGCCGAACACATTTTTCAGTTCAAACTTTCCATCTACCATTTCTGCCTGTCCGCCGTAGCCGTTGCAAAAAGATTTTCCGTTTACTTTAAGCGAATCTCCAAAGTTTAAGGTTGCTTTAGCATCTGTAGGAAGTGTGGTTCCGGGCAAAGAGGATAATTCCCATTGCGTGTTGTCCAGTTGTGCAGAGGTTACCGCATTCCCTTTTTTGGTTGGATTCATTTTTTGTGAACACGCACTGGTTAGGCACATAAACAATCCGCATATTAATAAGTTCCTTATCATATTTTGATTTTTCGTTAAACAAGCAAAAAGTAAACCAAATTTAGTTGGTCATTTTTTGATTTTTAAATTTTTTTCACGCTAAGTGTAATAACCAAAGAGCAAGGTTTTTTATTCAACTTATTTTTCTAAAAGTAAGGTTTATCCTCGGGCGGGTAGTTTTTGTTGTAGGTGGCAGCCTATGGAGCCAATTTTTTTGTGTTTCGCCTTTCATCACCAAGAGGCTTCCAGGTTCTAAAAAAGTGGTTATTGTTTTTTTGCTGTCCTTATGCTTAAACAAAAATCTTCTCGCTGCACCAAAACTTAGAGAAGCAATTGCGGCATGTTCTGCTAAATCTTTTTCGTTGTCGCTGTGGTAAGCCATTCCCTCTTCGCCAGTGTGGTAGAGGTTTGCCAAACAAGAATTGTAACCTGCGCCAGTTATAAGTTCAATTGTTTTTTTTAAGCCTAACAACTCGGGAATCCAGTTTAGTGCTGTTTTCGTGGTTTTGCTGTACGTATATTCGTAAGGTTTATCGCCGTACCAGGCCACTTTTCTTTTGGTTATAATGCGTTTTCCCATAATCAGGGCTTCATCATGTTGCCAAGCTAACGTAGCTGCGAGGCTATCGAACAATTCAGTTGCTTTTTGCAATGAAAAAACTTGTCCATAGTAATTTACCTCACCATCAAAAGGCAAGAGGTTTTTAGAGGAATCTATGGGCTCGTCGAATAATTTCATGTTACATTAAATAGTTGTCTGCATGGTCATTCGAAGATAGGTAAAACGGTTATCTTTATAAGATTTTATCATCGCCTAGCGTAGAAAACGAAAACAATATCGCATTATTTCGGGTATGTAAATTGCAACTTTATCTAATTATCAAACCAAACAAATGAAGCAGTCTTTAAGCAAATGGATTAGAAATACCTACCGTGCCGCAGTTAATAGTATAGCTTTTTTGCCAGCTCTTATCTCTGTAGGCTTTTTATTGTTGGCTTACATTATGATTCAATTTGATTTTTCTGAATCGGGGAGGGCGTTTAAAGCGAGTTTAGATTGGTTGAGTTTAAAAGATGCCAGCACCGCTAGAAGTATTTGTTCTTCAATTGCTGGCGGTATTATTTCGCTTGCCGTTTTTAGTTTTTCCATGGTGATGATTTTGCTCAATCAGGCAGCATCGCAGATGAGCAATAGGATTTTAGGAAACTTGATAGGCAACCGATTTCAGCAAACTGTTTTGGGTTTTTACATCGGCACAATTGTGTATGCGTTATTTTTATTAAGTACCATAAGAGATGTAAATACTGGCGTTTATGTGCCAGCAATAAGTACCTATCTCTTAATTGGCTTTACGATTACCGATATTTTTCTCTTCATTTATTTTCTACATTATGTTACACAAACGGTGAAGTTCGAGATTATTATTAAGCGAATTTCTAAGCGGACCGAAGATGGTTTAGAATATACCAGTAAAAGTAACGGACTGCCCATTTCGTTCGATAAACCAGCTAAAAAAGTAACCATTGGTGCATATCGAAGTGGGCTTTTTCAAGGGTTTGATAGGGAAGATATGCTGCGGTTTTGCATTAAGGAAGATGTGGTAATAGAGCTTGGCGCTAAAATAGGTGATTATATCTTAAAGGGAAATCCATTGCTGTGCGTGTACAAAAAAAGCGATGTACATGATGATTTTTTCGAAAAGATAAGTCAGTTTATAGAAATTAGCATGAGCCGAGATATAGATGTAGACTCTTATTACGGCTTTAAGCAGTTGATGGAGATTGCTTTAAAAGCACTAAGTCCGGGTATTAACGACCCAGAAACAGCCGTCTTAGCGCTCCAATCTATCGGTAACTTGCTTTTCTGTAAGTTGGAATCGCCGTCTCAAGTTTACGTAAAAGACAATGAAAATAAGGTGCGCATTTATGTGCGAGATAAGAGTTTCGAAAACCTATTCGAAGAATGTATTATGCCCATTTGGGATTATGGAAAAAAGGATAGATTGGTCCAGACAGAAATGCTAAACATTTTAAATCAGTTGAAGATGAAAACTGAAAAGCCGATTGTCTCGAACATGTTAAAGGTTGTTGAATCTGCAGCAAAGCCCTCTGCCTTTTAACAGCAATTGCTATTTCCGCTTGATGAGTGGATGATCTAAACCGTTAACATTGTTTTTAAGTACCTGGTAATTTGGTAGATTTAAGAACATTTGTGTCAAATTTTTATATCCGAAAGCTCTTGAATCAAAACTTGGATCAATTTTGCGCAAGTTTAAACCAATCTGTGCAATATATGCTTGGTCTTCTTCGCCGGCAGAAATGTCAAATGCTTTATCTATATTTTTAGTATCGATTTTTACTTCTATTTTAGTGCTTTCAGGTTCATTTCCTGTTAACTTAGAACGCTTAGAAGCCGCTTTTTTAGCAACTATTTTCTGCTCTTTTTCGGGGGTAATGTTTTCTGTAAATGTAAAAACTTCACAGGATTGCACAAAAGCTGTCGGAGTTAATTTTCTGCCAATGCCCATTACAAAAATTCCTTCCTCTCTAATTCTTTTTGCCAAACCGGTATAATCGCTATCACTAGAAACGATACAAAAGCCATCAACGTTTTTGCCATGCAAAATGTCCATAGCATCAATAATCAAAGAACCATCGGTAGAATTTTTTCCTGTTGTGTAAGAAAACTTTTGAATTGGTGTAAAGGAATGTTGGTTGATGATTTCCTTCCATCCGTTCATTAAAACCGAGGTCCAATCTCCATAAATACGTCTAATGGTTGCTTTTCCATATTTGGAAACCTCCTCTATAATGGCTTGCAATAGTTTAGGTTGTGCATTGTCTCCATCAATTAACACGGCAATATGAAATTTTTTCTCCATAATTTAATTATTTCTTATACATGGTGTCTGTCTGAGCCTGTCGAAGACCGTTCACAATTCAACGATTAATTAAATGTTAGTCTTTCGACAGGCTACCATTGACGTTATTTATAATCAATTGAATATCAAATAATTATAATATTATTTGATTTCTACCACCCCCTTCATTCGGCCTTATCAAAAAAAGACCTCCGCCCTGTCTCACGCTGTGCTAGCCGCACGGGCTTCAAACTTTTTTCTTGATAAAAAAGTTTACAAAAAATCAAGGCTGGCATCCCTTTGGGTAAAAATTCGCCAAGCTGTTCAATATCGATGATTCGAGGCCTCTCCCCAGGCTTATTCCCGCCCACGGCTGCGAATCACCTTCGCAGGCATAACCCGTCAGGTCTCTGCAAGCAGCTTCTGGCGTTTTTTCCTCCAAACTGCTGCTAGGCCGGTCGTAGCAAGATGGCTATAGCACGTTAAAAAACGTCATTTACATTGATTTATATGAAATATATTAAACCTCAGGATGAAAGCATTTTATTACTGTTATTCAAACAATCGTAAATCTAAAATCGTAATTTATGAAGCATCATCTTTAATATCGAACTGCGTTTCTACCACTCTGCCGGTGCGCAATTTGTTTTTAAGCATTTCTTCTTGTTCTCTGCGTTTTTCTACGATGTGAATTGCCGCAAAAAGCGCTTCGGTAAAAGAGGTTGGGTCTGCCAAATTTTTTCCGGCAATGTCATATCCTGTTCCATGATCTGGTGATGTGCGCACAAAATTTAATCCTGCGGTATAGTTCACGCCATTTTCAAAAGCCAAGGTTTTAAACGGAATCAATCCCTGATCGTGGTACATCGCCAAAACCGCATCAAATTGTTTGTAAGCGGCGTTGCCAAAAAAGCCATCGGCAGGGTAAGGGCCAAAACACATTATGCCTTTATCATACAATTCTTTAATGGCGGGAGAAATAATGTCTGCTTCTTCATTACCCAACAAACCATTGTCGCTAGCATGAGGATTTAATCCCAGTACCGCTACTTTAGGTTTTTCAACCCAGAAATCTTTTATTAAACTTTCGTTAATGAGTTTTATCTTGTTTACAATTTTTTCTTGGCTAATGTTCTTCGCTACATCTTTTAATGGAATGTGGCCAGTTACTACGCCAACACGTAATTCTTCACTGATTAAAAACATCAACACATCTTTGCTTCCACTTTTTTCTTGTAGGTATTCTGTATGGCCTGGGAAAGCAAAGGTGGCAGATTGGATGTTATCTTTATTTATCGGCGCGGTAACTAATGCGTCGATATTTCCTGCCACTAAATCGGCCGTAGCACGTTCTAAACTCAATAAAGCATACTTTCCGCCAACTTCTGTAACCGAGCCCAACTCTATGTTTACATCTTCCTCCCAACAATTTATCATGTTGGCTTTTCTATCTTGGGCTTGGTCCGCGTTGTTAATTACATTAAAACTAAAATCGGCCAATTTATTTGCTTTGCGATGGTAGGAAGCAACTTTGGTGTGGCCATAAACAATCGGTGTGCAGTAGTTTAAAATTGCAGGGTTAGAAAGCGTTTTTATAATCACCTCTAAGCCAATTCCGTTTACATCTCCTATACTAATCCCGATTTTTAGTTTATCGCTCATGCTTTTCTGTATTTAGCGCAAAATACAGATTTTAGCTTAATTGCACGCCCTGTGGATTAAAATTAGTTAATTTGTACAGGGAATTCCCATTCAAAAAAACGACTAAAGCAAATAAAGCATGAGTGTGGTTAGGGCAAAAAAACATCTGGGTCAGCATTTTTTAACCGATAAAACAATTGCCAAACGCATTGTAGACAGCTTAATCTCCACTGATAAATACAAACAGGTGCTAGAAGTTGGCCCCGGAATGGGCATCTTGTCTGATTTTTTATTGGAACGCACAGACTTCGAAACTTTTTTGATCGACATCGACGTTGAATCTTTTGAGTTTTTGGCCGATAGATATCCGCAACTTGGCGATAAGCTTATTAACGGCGATTTTTTAAAGCTTAATTTTGATGATATTTTCCCCGATAAATTCGCCATCATAGGTAATTTTCCATACAATATTTCCTCTCAAATCTTATTCAAAATTTTAGACAACCGCCATAAAGTGGTAGAGATGGTTGGGATGTTTCAAAAAGAAGTTGCCCAACGTTGTGCATCACCATCGGGAAGCAAAGAATATGGTATTTTAAGCGTGTTCATTCAGGCGTTTTATAAAATAGAATATTTGTTTACGGTTAAGCCAGGTACGTTTAATCCGCCGCCAAAGGTACATTCAGCGATTATTCGGCTAACCAGAAATGAAGTTGAGCAATTACTTTGCGATGAAAAATTATTTTGGCGCATTGTGAAAGCCGGATTCAATCAGCGTAGAAAAACACTAAGAAATGCTTTGGCAGGATTGATGCCCAAACCAGATATGGATGATCATATTTACTTCGAAAAAAGAGCAGAGCAACTAAGTGTAGAAGATTTTGTGGCGTTGACGCAACATGTGGAGAAGTTGATGAAAGGAGAGGCAAATCAGAAGTCAGATGTCAGAAATCAGACAATAAAGTTATCGTAAATTTATTTGGACGTTCCCCTTTCCCACGCTTTTGGCCAATACTCGGGTCAGGCTTTCCATTACAATCTTTTAACCTCCCCAACCCCCAATGTCATTAACTCAAGGAAAAACCAATAAAATGGTGTCATCCAGAGCTTGTCGAAGGACAGCCATTTTATTTGTTTTTTTAGATTTAGCAACTTCATATTTAAGGTCTTCGACAGGCTCTGACTGATTGTTATGACTTCTACAAATTTTTAGGCTGCTATTTTATAATTATTTTTATACGGGCTTTGGCTTTTGATAACCGCGGCTACCCTTAATATTATCTTGTTTCTCACGGCATTCAGGATGCACATATTGTGCTTGCCCTCATCCTGTTTTCTGCTGTAGTACATCTTGAATTCTTCCCTATGCTGTATGACGGACATCGCACCCATGTGCAGCAATCTCTTGAGCTCTTTGTTTGCCATCCGGTGCACCCGGGTCCTGCCTCTTATACTTATTCCGCTGCTATGTTCGAACGGTGCGACCCCTGCATAACAGGCCAGTTGCTTGCCACTGGGATTGCCCGCAAAGTTGGCCGTACATCCGATCAGATATACTGCCGTTACGTGCCCTATTCCGGGTATGCTCTTCAAGAGCTTGTAGTTCTGTTTGAAGGAAGCGTTCCCGGCTATGATTTTCTTGATCTCCTCCTCGATGTTCCCTATAGATTTCGCTATCCCCTCGATGGCCGACCTTAGCGATCTTTCCAGAATATTCTGATGGGACTTTGAGTTGGTGTTCCTGAGTTCTTTTACCGTGACCCGTATGCCGCTCAGCTGTTTTAGCAGCTTTGTCCTGGCTGATATAAAATCTTTGAGGTTCAGCAATTGTGGGTCTAAGGCCTCTGTGGCCCTTAAGCTGTCTGATTCCCTGAACGCATAGTTGCACAACCGGATACTGTCTATCCTGTCGTTCTTGCCCCGGGCGATGCCAAAGCTCCACTTGATATGGGCCGCGTTGCCGATGTGGAGGGGGAGGTTTTTCTTGGTGCAGAAAGACCAGATCAGACGGTGGTAGACACCCGTGTTCTCTATCACCACCAGCGAACGTTCATCCATGGCTGCACCGTTCTGCCTTAGCCATTTTTCAAACTGCTCTATCCCCTCTGGCGTATTGCCGAAACGCAGGGTCTCTATCGGCATCTTCATGTGGTTCACTACCGCCATCAGCGAGGCATCGAAGTACGGTTTCGAGACATCGATCCCGATAAAATAAAACGTGGTGTTGTTCATCATATTATTTTTTTAAGTTTGCAACGGTTACCTAATTTTTACCCCATCGATCCTAGTCCTTAATAATGGGTACTGCCCTAATTGTTATCTGGTCACAAAGGGAAAAAACGGTAGCGGATTAAATCAGTCAATAGGCATAAAAACCTTGACAAAGTAAGTAATGTGCCGCTACCGTTTTAGGTAATCTCTAAATAAGTTATTACAAGTAAAAGTAAAAATTTGTTTATCCTTAAATATAGACTAAGACAAATCTAAAGGACAAACGATTTCTTTAAGTTAATGACATTGCCCCAACCCCAAAGGGGCTTTTGCTGGCTAAAAGGATTTTCATTTCAATCCTGAACGCAAAACCGGATGGGGCCGGAAATAAGAAAATGCATAATGTAGTGCCGAAAAAAAAAGAATTCTGGCATCGAAAATTAAAGGGAAATCGGAGTTTATAAATTCTGCGCGAAGTATTTCCAAGGGATAGGGAGCGCAGGTTCGGTAAAACGCCGAGCCACGTGTTAGGCTATAGCGTGGAAGGATCGTTTTACCTTGTCTTTTTGGATACTTTTTTGACTAAGAAAAAAGTATCTTGAGTTGGCCGCTCAAGAGGCCGAAAAGCCTGAGCCTAGGACAAATTACAGTTATGTTTAATTTTCATTCTTATGTTGACATCGGGATTTGGATTTTCGTAAATGGCTCTAATGAACTCCCAAAAATGCTCGGTTTGATACTTTTTCATCAAGAAAAATTAGAATTCCCGTCCGGAAGGACAGCGTGAAGCAGAGGGGCAGTAATTAGGCCACCGTCATTAATTTTCTCCTCTACATTCATGAGTTCGCTGAAATACTCAGTTTGCTTTTTTTATAAAAAAATTAAGATGCATTCTCGGCCGGAAAACTCGCTATCGCCATCCCGGTGGGAGCGGCCTCGCAGCTGTTTGGAGGAAAAAACGACTAAAGCTGCTTGCAGAAGCCGGGCGGGCTAATTGCTGCGAAGAGGATTCGCAGTCGTGGGAGGGAAAAGGCAAAGGCAAAGCCTCGAATCATCGATGTTAAACAACTTGGCGAATTTTTACCCAAAGAGATGCCAGCCTTGATGTTTTGCTACTTTTTCATCAAGAAAAAAGTAGGACTCCCGTCCGGATAGGACAGCATTAGGAAGAGTGGAGGGCTAAATTATATTCTGACAGGTAAGACATTTTAGGGGGCAATCTAATTTTTATCATCTTTTTAAACATTTTTATTACCGAACTTAGCATTCTAAAAAATAATTAGAACTCAAAAAAATACATGATAAATTACCAAAACATATTTGCCACCCAAGGCATCAACTACCAAAACTATCGCAAATTAATCGACGAGAAACTGGCACAAGGTTTAACTACTGGAGATGATGATACAGATTTTATGGTAGATTATACCAAGCTGAATGTGCAGCGCATGAACCGCCTCGACAAAACCGTTAAACTTTCTGATGATTTATCCAACGCACTAAACAATTTAACAGGAAAATACCATTTGCTCGTAATTACCGAAGGTTGGTGTGGCGATGCTGCGCAAATTGTTCCCGTGTTAGACCACATGGTTTCGGCTGCGCCAGATAAACTAGAGTTGCGTTTTGTACTTCGCGATAAAAATGAAGAATTGGTAAATGCACATTTAACCAACGGCGGCAAGGCAATTCCAATTATTCTGTTTTTAAGTGAAACCAAAAACGAAGTTTTGGCAAGCTGGGGTCCGCGCCCAGAAGTTTTGAAAACACTCTTGGCAGATTGGAAAAAAGAAACAACTGAAATGCCTGTATTAGCAGAAAAACTGCATGGTTGGTATGCTAAAGATAAAACGGTAGAAATTCAAAAGGAATTTACGGAGGTTTTGAAAGGGTTGAGTTGATATCGCAGAAAGGCTGCTTACTAGTTACTTACCAAAAAACGTTCTTCAAAATTGTATTTGTTTTGATATAGAACATGATTTTGTTTAATATCAAAACAAAGATTACCTTTGTTTCGTTGAGAATACTAAAGGAATTGAACATGAACACAACATTATCACAAAAACAAATTGGCAAAAGACTTGCAGAACTTAGAAAATTAAAAGGCTTATCTCAAGAAGATTTAGCCAAAAGCATCCACATTTCCCGTCCATCCTTGGCTCAAATAGAATTAGGTAACCGAGGTGTTGACATTCTCGAAATGCAAAGCTTTTCTTTGGTGTTGGCTTTTTCACTAGATCATTTTCTATCTAAAGATTTTACTGCAACTCAAGAAATCCTGGGAACGACAAAAGCGAAATCGACGAAAATAGAAGAACGAGTCTCCATACCAACATTGCAAGTAAACAAGTTTAAGAATGTGTTGCTTTATATATTAGAACGGTGCGCAGGCAAACCAAATGTTGGCGAAACAGTATTGTACAAGTTGCTTTATTTCGCTGATTTCAACTACTACGAATTATATGAGGAACATTTAACTGGCGCCAATTACCGCAAATTGCCTTATGGTCCAGTTCCGCAAAAATTAGATGCCATCTTCACTCAAATGATTGAAGCTGGGCAGTTGCAACGCATTAAAGCCGAATATCGTGGTTATCCTCAAACGCGTTATTTGCCCTTAGAAAAGGCAGATTTAACCGAGTTAAAAGCAAGCGAAAAAGACGTTATCGATCGGGTAATTGAGCAAATGAGCGATTGGAGCGCCACATCTATAAGTGATTATTCTCATAAAGATTTGCCTTGGGAAGTTACAGAAAACGGCGAAGACATTAATTACAACTTAGCTTTTTATAGAGAATTGCCTTATACGGTAAGGGTCTATAATGAAACCGAAAACTAATGGTTGTTTTTGATACACTTCTGGAATTCGATAAAGATTTAAAGCGATTGTTAAAGAAATATAGAAGTCTGCATACTGATCTTGCTGTTGTTAAAACCATTTTAAAAGTAAGACCCAATGAAAAGCCTCCATTTAGTTTCGAGATAAACAATTTAGGAATTGAAACCTGCATTATAAAAGTGAAGAAAATTGCTTGCGACAGCTTAAAAGGCAGAGGTGTAAACTCTGGATTAAGATTAATATACGCTTACTTTCCCGCCGACCAAAAAATTACCTTCATAGAATTGTATCACAAAAACGACAAAGAAAATGAAGACAGAAAAAGAATATTGGATAATTTTAGGTAGGTTTTTTACACGACAAATCCGTCTAGCGCAAGCGTCCGCTTGTGTTAACGAAGCTTTTGCAGTTTGGAAGATTCGATCAGCGTAATTACTGAGTAGTTATTAAATGCACAAGCGGACGCTTGAGCCATTATGATGATAGCTTTTACTGAATTGTGAGGTTTATCTTTCGACCAAGGCCAAATTCTATTAGCTTGTAAAGTGTTGAAAGTTGGATGTCGCTGTGCCCATTTTCAATCCTTGATATGAAACTTTTTTTAGCACCTATTTTGTCTGCAAGCTGTTCTTGAGTTAAATTTGCTAATTTTCTTTCCTCTTTAATTAACTCGCCAATTGCAAAAGATTTTGCTTTAATTTCAAAGTTAATTCTGCTTTCAGTACCTGTTTCCCCATATCTTTTGTCGAGGTGGTCGGCAAAATTTTTGATGTTTTTATTTTCTGCTTGCATTTTTTAGCTCTATTTGTTCGTTAAAATATTCCCTCATTATTTTTTCTGCTTTGTTCAATTCTTTAGTTGGTGTTTTCTGTGTTTTTTTTTGAAATGCGTTAAACAATACTATCAAATTTCCTTTGTCAAAACAGCAAAATATTCTGTAGATGTTACTTTCATATTCAACCCTAATTTCAAAAAGTCCTTTTATGCCTTCAATACTTTTAAAAAATTTAGTTGGTACACGTTCAAGAATTGTAATCATAAACAAAACTTCGTCAATTTTATCCTTTGCTTTTGCAGTTAGGGTTTCAAAAAAGTCGTCGAAGTAATCTTTATAAAAAACGATCTCTCGAATTGTTTTCATCAAACAAAGTTAACTAATAATGGAACAAAATGAAATACTTTTTTAAGTATTTGTCAGGCAAACGAAAAATAAACTTGATATTTAAGTTGTCTATTTTTGATTCGTAAAGTTTTTATTAATAGGAAATGCATAAGCGGAAGCTTGCGCCAGATTGGGAATTATATACCAATATTTATACATCTCTAAATAGCATTGCTTCTTCAGGATTCTTAAGTGCTGATAATATATTCTCGGCTACTTTGTCAATAAGTTTGTTCCCCCAAAAAGGGTCATTGACGTCATAGTAGATAACACGGATATGCTGCAGGTCAAAGGGTACGTCATCTTGATTTGATGACACTAATACTACCGGTTTCTTTAAAGCATGAGCTAATCCAAGCTCATAAAAAACATTTGGGTTTCTGTTTGTCAATTCAGCAATTAAAACTTTAGCTGAATTAATACCATGCCAAATTTGGTCTACGATTTTGCCTGTTCCAAAAATGTCTTGGTCTGCACGAATAGGATTTAAACCCGCTTTCCTTATAGCGGGATCATATATTTTGCTGTAGTAGTCGCCTAAAGGTGCGGCGAAAGGCATCATTACAAAGCATGAATCGCCAGCCGCAATGTTTACTGATTTCCCTAGCTTTTTTATTTCAGAGTTTGCATTTAGTAACGAAGATGGTGCATTAGTAGAAATATCAACTACTCTAAACTTATCGCCGTTTTTTTCTATCAGCTTAGCAACTGTGAGAGATTCGTTAAATATATCTATAAATTCAGAATATTTTTCTTCTGGTACTTTGAAAGTTTCGGTCAAGGCGTTTTCAAAAAACTTTCTGTCGGGCAAGTTTTCTCCTCTATAATGTTTGTAAACATTTCCTATAACTGGTGCCATTAAAACAGCTTCTCGATAACCATTTAATTCATCATCGGCAGTTTGCGGTCTTAAAATTTTCTTTGCTAATTCTGTTGGTTTTATTTTCTTGGGTTCTGTCCTCTCAAGTAGGCCAAACTTTATAGCCGAGCTAATTTCGGAAGCATATGGCCCGCCATTATAATTAACTCCAACGAAAGATGCTGATTCAACGTCTGTACATTCTCTACCGGCATTTTGCTCTAAAATCGCTTTAGGTATCCTTAATGCCTTTAAAAGAGAATGACGAGGATAGTTAGAATTTGTCGGTGAAGTGGTACTTTTTGAGTTGCCAGATTTATTTTTCAAATCTTTTTTAGGAAGTGCTTTTTTTGCACCTCTTCCTGCCGCTTTTTTCGGAACAGTTTTTTTGATTTGGGTGGACGCTTTACTTGTCGCATCATTTGTCTCTTCTGGAGCCATTTCGGATAGTTTTAGGTTAAGGTCGGCTTTTAATAAACTAAATAATTCCTCGAGACTTGCTACCAGGTCTTTGATATTTGGTTTGCGATTCTAAGTTTTTGAAACCTCGTATTAAGCTTTTATAGATAGTTAAATCAAACTTTTGAGATCAAGCACGATTATTAATTTAGTTCCCACAATATAGAACTTTTATCTGAAATTTTTTGTGTAAAAAATACTTCACCAAAAACTGTAATAAATTTTCATCCTCCCTTACTAAGAAGTAAACAATAAAAAGATGAAAAAGAAAATTTTAGGATTTCCGATGGTGTTGATGATCTTCCTACTTACAGGAAGTAATCTATTTGCACAAAGTCCGGCTGCAAAACCTTTTGCTGTCACAGTAACAGGAAAAGGCGAGCCCATGTTGTTTATTCCAGGCTTAACTTGTAGTAGCGCCGTTTGGGATTCGACCATCGCAAAATACAGCAAAAATTACCAATGCCATGTATTTACATTGGCGGGTTATGCAGGTCAGCCACCCATTGAAAATTCGCCTTATTTAGACACATACAAGGTTGCGATTATTCAATACATAAAAGATAAAAAGTTAGACCATGTAATTTTGGTACGAATTAGATTGCTTCGTTCCTCGCAATGACGATTTTTCGTCGGCTTGTGTGGTGCATAATAATTTTAGATTTTTAGAGCAACGGAAGAATAGCTAATCTAAACCTTCTCAGTCAAATACTTCCAATACCGTTTCGGAACGTGCTGCAAGTGCAACCTGGTATTTTTTCTTGCTTTAATATTCGTGCTTTTGAAATAGGTTTTCCATAAGCTTTGGTAGAGTTCTTCGTCTTTGGCCAACATTTCTAATCCTGCTCTACTGTTTTTAAGTTCGTTGAAATCCATCTCTACATATTCTACGGTTTGCAAATCGTAGAAAATGCCGTAATGTCTTTTTTGGTCAAAGATTAACCATTTTTGGTCTTGGTAGCGTTGTTTAAAATGGCTGAGAATGAGTGGCAGCACATTAAAATCGGGTTCTATTTCTGAGAAATAAATATCATCACAAGTAAGTTTGAAACGCACAAAAGCTTCCATTCTATGCTTTTCTCGTCCAATCATTTTAACCTGTTGCGCCAATTTTAACACAGATGGATCGGCCATGTTCTGCAATACATTATCGTTTGGGTTTTTGAGCACGTACCTAATTACGTTTAGCAAATGGATTTCGCAATCGTCTTTTTCTGTTAAGATGGAACAAAGCAATTGGTGAATGCCTTTTTTGCCAATAATGGCGTTCAGCTTGGTGAAAACGCGTTCGGCCTTTACCCGATCTGTGATTACGATTTTTGCGTTGATAAACAAGAGCGGCAAAGGTGCGCTTTCTTTAACGATTTGCACTGGCGCCAACTTATATTCATACAGTTCGAACACGGCGGTTAGAAAACCTTCGAAACTTCCATCATAAATTAAAATGTGCATTAGAACAGAGAAAGTTGCGGTTTAAAATCGTTGGCATATTTGCTTTTTACCGTTTTTAAAATCACCGATTTTAAATCTGGACTATCCAATTTACTATAAGTTGCTTGGAATTGGTTAAAGCAAATAAAATGACTTGCGCGATTTAGCGCAACGCCCATCTTTTTAAGATGCGTTGTATTTAAAGTGCAAAATTTACGCGCAGAAACAATTTTCCATGCAGATTTTACGCCGATTCCGGGTATGCGCAAAATCGCTTCGAGATCTGCGTTTTGAATGTTTATGGGAAAAAAAGATTGATTTCTAAGCGCCCAAGCCAACTTCGGGTCCATATCCAGCGCCAAAAAAGGATCTTTCGGGTCTAAAATTTCCTCTGCTTTAAAACCATAAAAGCGCATCAGCCAATCGGCTTGGTATAACCTGTTTTCTCTAATTATGGGAACTTTGCTTTGGAGCGAGGGCAGCCTGGAATCATCACTTACAGGAATGTAACCGGAATAATAAACGCGTTTTAGCTTATAATCTTTGTAAAAATTATTGGCTATCGCAATGACTTCTAAATCTGTTTCTGGTGTAGCGCCAATGATAACTTGCGTACTCTGCCCAGCAGGGGCAAATTTCGGAGTAGATCTAAAAAGTTTTTTCTCTGATTTATAAGCGATGATTTCTTTGTTTACAAAGTCCATCGGGCCGGTCATGTCTTTGTGGTTTTTATCTGGTGCCAATAATTTTAAGCCTGCTTCGGTTGGCAGTTCTATGTTTACACTTAAGCGGTCGGCATACAATCCTGCTTGTCGCATCAATTCATTTGATGCGCCAGGAATGCTTTTTAAATGAATGTATCCGTTAAAATTTTCTTCTAAACGCAGTTTCTTGGCGACAGAAACCAAACGCTCCATGGTAGTGTCAGCATCTTTAAAAATGCCTGAACTCAGAAATAATCCTTCAATATAATTTCTACGGTAAAAGTTAATGGTCAGGTCTACCACTTCTTGCACGGTAAAAGCTGCGCGTTTAATGTCGTTGCTTTTTCGGGTTACGCAATACGCACAATCGAAAATACAAACATTGGTTAATAAGATTTTGAGCAAGCTTACACATCGGCCATCTTCAGTATAAGAGTGGCAAATGCCCATTCCTGTTGCGTTTCCCAAACCTTTTTCTTTATTGGCTCTTTTGCTTCCGCTCGATGAGCAGGAGACATCGTATTTCGCAGCATCGGCTAGGATGCTTAATTTTTCGGTTATCCGCTCAAAATTCATTTTCAAATATACTAATATTATTAGCTTAAAAACTAATAATATTAGTATATTTGTTTTTGAAAAGTTAAGGTGTAGAGTTAAGAAAGATTTTTATTAATGGAGATAGCCGGATATAAGTGGATTCAGTTTGTAGATAATTTTGCGTTAACGGGCGGCGCGGCATCCTTTTGTTGGCTATTTCTGCCAATAAAAGATACAGCTTAGCACGTGTAAAAACGCCCAAAAACATTTTAGTACTTATCAGCAATTAAAATTAGAATTAAAATGATGTTGCAATTAAACTGGAGTAAAAGCTGCTTCCTTCGCGTTCGGGGTAACCGGAATTTGCTGTGCCTTTAATTTTTGTTTTTTAAGGTAACTGTTATAAAAGAAAGCTACAATGATGGCAATAATACCTTCCCCCAAAACGGTGTTCTCTACACCAATGTAGTGAGAAATGGAGCCGACTAGCAAACTTCCAATAGGCACCATGGCGGTAAGCACCATCACAAAAACGCTTATTATTCTGCCGCGCAGCTCATGGGGCACAATCAGTTGGATGATGGTATTGGTGAGCGTAACGATGGCCATCATACCAAAAGAGGTAAAAATTAGGAATGCAAGTGCGAGCGGGAAAAAGGTGGTGTAAGAAAAAAGCATTAATCCCGTTCCAAAAATAAAGGTACTTCTCGCTAGGATTTTGCTTAAATCTGTATCTTTTTTTAAGGAGGCAAGATAAAGTGCACCGATAAAAGCACCGAGGCCAACAAAACCATCAATTACCCCAAAAGTTGACGCATTTCCCTTAAAAATATCTTTGGCAAAAACGGGCGTGAGCGTAGAAAAGGGCAACGCAAATAAATTTATCATGGCCGCAAAAACAATAACCGAGCTGATGGTTGCGGTATTTTTAATGTATTGGTAAGCCTCCGAAAATTCTTTCCTCAAATCTCTTTTGATGCCTGGCTTAGTCCTCGACTTATCTAAATGCATAAACAACAACGAAACGATAACGGCTATAAAACTTACGGCGTTTATGCCGAAGCATACTTGTTCTCCAAAACTTTCTAAAATAAAGCCGGCAAGTGCAGGGCCAATAAGTTTAGAAAGATTGACCATAGAAGAATTTAACGCTAATGCATTTGGCAAATCTTCATCTTTATCTACCATATCTCTTACCAGCGACTGTCGAGCGGGCACATCGAAACCGTTAACAATGCCTAGCATAACGCTCAGGCCAATAATCCACCAAACGGCGTCTTGCCTAAAGAAAATGATTGCAAGTGTAAGCAGCACAGCTTGCAGCAAAGAGATCACTTGGGTGATAAGCAATACGCGGTATCTGTTATATCTATCGGCGATGATGCCACCATATAGAGAAAATATTGCAGTTGGAAACAGCGTTGCGAATACAGAAACCCCAAGCATAAATTTAGAACCGGTAATGGAATAAATGATCCAACTTACCGCAGTTTTCTGCATCCAAGTGCCTATAAGCGATACAGATTGCCCAGCAAAGAATAAGCGGTAGTTTCTGCTTTTAAAAGAATTGAAAGTGGTGATATTCATTTATTGTTTTTGCCCAAATTACGTTATCGACGCAAAGATAACATTGCTTTCCCGAAGTTTCGGGACAGGCAGTGCTTCACAAGAATGATTCCGTGCGGTTTCAAAAGAGCAATCGGCTCGGCCGAAATTCTAGCGTCGGGTTTTAACCCGATGCATTTAAAATGCCAAATTAATTCCTGTATAAATATTAACGGTGGCAGATGGATTATAATATCTTCCACCAAATGCGTTCAAATCATTTCCTAAGCTATATTTGCGATTGAGGATGTTATTTATGCCAATGTAAAAATCTAAGCGGCCGCCAAAAACCTGTTTACCTCTCATTCCTGCTTTCGCATCTAACAGGTTATAGCTTTTTGCATAAGCCGAGTTGCCGTCATTTAGCGGGATTTTATCGGTAAAATTATTTTGGACAAAAAGGTAGAAGCCTTTTTTAAAACCAAGGTCAACACTGTTTACCCAAACGTTTTTGGGCACACCAGTTAAATTATTTCCACCATAATTATTTGTGCCATCACTAAAATCTGTAAACTTAAAATGGTTTAAGGTGTAACTAGATGCTAATTTGAGCAAATTTAAAAAGCCGTCTGCTTTTTTCAATAAAACAAAAGAGCCTTCAAACTCTAAACCTTGCTGACTTGTTCCGCCTGCATTTATAAAAAATTCATTGCCATTTGCATCAAGCCTTCTAACAATGGCGTCTGCTAAATTAAACCTAAATAAATTTGCGTTTAGGTAGAATTTGTCCGTCTGATACCTAATTCCAGTTTCGTAATTCCAACCGAGTTCTGCTTGCAGATTTGCGTTTATTTCGTTATTAGACGATCGAACCTCGGCAATGGTAGGTGTAGAATACCCGCGACCAGCAGTTGCGCGAATGGCCAACTTGTTTGTAAATAAATAAGACACCGCAGCTTTTGGCATCCATTGGTGTTTAAATTTATTTTCTTGTTTTGCGATGGCTACTGGCGCAAGGCTTTCATAATTGTAACGGTAAAAATTTAAACTGCTAGCAAGCTCCATTAAAAGTTTTTTATTTACATCTACCTTTAATTTTACGAAGGCAAAAGTTTGGCTTGCCTTTAAATTGTCAAACGCTTGTATAGCCGCTGGTGCGCCTTTGTTGTTGTCGAAGTTTCTAATTTCGCTTCCAGTTTGCGAACTTTCTACTCCAAGCTGAGCGTTTACACGATTATTTTGAAACAATTTTGTGTAATCCAGAAAAGTCCTCAATCCCAATGTGTTTTCAAAACGTTTTTCGTAGTTGGTAATAAAAGGATTTCTGAAATCGGTATATGAGCCAAATACTGCCAAAACATGCTTAAAGTTTTTGTTAAATTGGTAACTGTTTGAAAGCCCTGCGAAAATGGTTTTGTTGTAAATGGCTGCTTGTTGTTCGATAGCGCCGGGCAACGTTTTGGTAGCCTGTCTCGCAAACTTTGGGTTTTCTGCCAATTGGCTTGCTGTTAATCCACCAGGTGTTTGATAGGTTAAATCGCTGTAAAAAATTAGCGCATGGAGGTTTGCTTTTGGGCTGTATTGCCAACGCTGCGTAGTTTGGATAAACTTTCTGTCCATGGCACTATTTTGCCTGTAACCATCGCTCCGTTGGTAAGCTTCGGAAATGCTGAATTGATAATTTTTGAAGGTACGTTGCACATTTGCATGCTGCGAAAATAATCCATACGACCCACCAGAAAGGCCAATTTCTGTAGCATTATTTTGGTTAGATTTTGGATTGATAAGCACAACGCCACCTGTATTGGCACCAAATATACTCCCATCCGGGCCTTTGTAAATTTCCATCGATCCAATAGAGTTTAGATCTAATAGATTTAGATAAGTATTTCCTCCTGCATCCGTTAGGGGAAAATCATCAATGTAAATCTTTACGTTTCTTATCCCGAAAGGAGAACGAAGCAAACTGCCGCGCAAGGATAACCGATAACTTCCTGGAGAGCGTTCTTCCATTCGTACGCCTGCAATTGTATTTAATGCACCAACCAACGATGTTGTATTTTCGTTTTTAAGCGTACCACTATCTAACATGCTAACTGCCGCAGTAGAACGAATAAGCGGTTCTTGGTTGTAATAGCCTTTTACGGTAACTTCGTGAAGCTTTTTTGCAGAATCTACAGGCAGAGTTTGCGCAGAAATGTTTTCGCAAAGCGAGAAGAAAAGGACGGTAATTGCGAAAAACCGAGCTAAATTTAATTGCATACGCTGTTGATCGGGTTCGATATTAAAAGGATGAGGAAATTTATAAAATTATTTTTTTAGCGCTTTTTCCTTGCTCAAAAGTAGTTCGGGCTCATTGGTGGTGATAAAATCGAAGCCATCTTTTAACAACCAATCCATATCTTCTGGATTATTAACCGTCCAAGCGTTTAGGGTGATGCCTTTCTTTTTCGCCATAGAAATCCAGTCTTTGTTTTTTTGGAACGCCGTAAAATAATAATCAACACCCGTTAGGCCATCTGCGGCGACTTCCTCAGGCGTTTTGTTCGCTTCTAAATATTGTGTGGTAGCTTTTGGATCTAGTTGATGTACTTTTTTTAAGATGTTGTAATCAAAACTGATGTAGCCCACCAATTTTTGCGCATTAAGGTCTTTTACCGTTTGCACTACTTTAGTGGCCACTTTATCGGCCCGTTCTGCACCACCATCGTAAGGTTTTATTTCGCAAACCAGCATGGTGCCAGAGTTGTTCGCTAGCCCTGCAGAAAGGTACTCGTGCAGCGTAGGTAGTTCTTCTCCATTGCTTAACTTAAATTTACGCAGTTCGGCAAAAGTAGTTTTTTCAATTTCTAGGTTGTTAAAATCTGGGTCATGATGAATTACCAAGCTGTCGTCTGAGGTCATTCTAACATCAAATTCAGAACCCCGATACCCCAATTTTATTGCTTGTTTTAAGGAGGCGATGGAGTTTTGTGGCAAACCTAAAGTTTTCCAGGCGCCACGATGAGCCACGACCACATTTTTATGAAAATTTGTTTTGTTCTGCACAATCTTACAAGATGTTAAAATTATGGCGACTAAGCCGATGAATATAATTCGCATAATGGATTTTTTGCAAAGATAAGGCAAAGAGTTTAACTGTAGCGTTAAGTTTTTAGAGGTTTTGTGGCTGTGGGTTTTCGCTAGTTGTAATTTTATATAGCTATTAATTTCTTTTTTGAGATTGCTTCGTGCCTTGCAAAGACAATCGGGCTAGGCAATTTGTCAAAAACTTAATGCCACATGTTTGTCGAGGTTAAAAAACTTGCCAGACAAGCATTGTGCATGATGAATTTATTTCTAGAGTAAAATGTCTGATTTCCAATTTCTGACCTTTGATTTCTCTTTTAACACACTAATGTTCAAAATTTAGCTAGTTTCCATTATCTTTAGCCGATTTTTAAGTTGTTTAACAGATAGGATCGTTTTTTTTACATTTTCAATTAATATTAAGCTGCATGTCAAATCCATCAAAAATAATTTACACCAAAACAGACGAGGCCCCAATGTTGGCCACTTATTCTTTGCTTCCTATCATACAGGCATTTACAGCTCATGCAAATGTCGATGTAGAAAGTAGAGATATTTCTTTAGCAAATAGAATTTTGGCTAATTTTTCTGGTCTTTTAACAGAAGATCAAAAGGTTGGAGACGCATTGGCAGAATTAGGAGCGTTAGCCACAACTCCAGAAGCCAACATTATTAAGTTGCCAAATATTTCGGCGTCTATCCCGCAATTAAAAGAAGCCATTGCAGAGTTGCAATCTCAAGGCTATAAAATTCCAAATTTTCCAGAAAACGCGCAAAGCGATGAAGAAAAAGATATTAAGGCAAAATATGGCAAAGTTTTAGGTTCTGCGGTAAATCCAGTTTTAAGGGAAGGCAATTCAGATAGGAGAGCACCACGTGCTGTTAAAAATTATGCTAAAGCGCATCCACACAGTATGGGAGCATGGTCGGCAGATTCTAAAACACGAGTGGCGAGTATGTCTGCACACGATTTTTACGGCTCTGAGAAATCTGTTACCGTAAAAGAGGCAACACAATTTAAAATAGATTTTATATCTGCCGATGGAAAGGTAGAAAATTTAAAAAAGCTTGCGCCACTTAAAGCGGGCGAAGTGATAGATTGCTCTGCTTTGAGCATTTCGGCTCTAAAGGAATTTGTGGCAAAAGAAATCGCGGTAGCAAAAAGTGAAGGTGTTTTATTGTCTGCACATTTAAAGGCAACCATGATGAAGGTTTCTGATCCCATTATTTTTGGTGCTATTGTAGAAGTCTATTTTAAAGACGTTTTTATCAAATACGCAGAATTGTTTAAAACACTAGGCGTAGATACGAGCAACGGATTGGGTGATGTATATGCAAAGATAAAAGGGAATGCAAAAGAACAAGAGGTAATTGATGCCCTTGCGGCTGCGATGCGCGATAGCGCCCAATTAGCCATGGTAAATTCTGATAAGGGAATTACCAATTTGCACGTTCCATCTGACGTAATTGTAGATGCATCTATGCCAGCAATGATCCGTAGTTCTGGCCAAATGTGGAATGCAGAAGGAAAATTACAAGATACCATTGCATTAATTCCAGATAGAAGTTACGCAGGGATATATACTGCCACCATAGAAGATTGTAAGGCAAACGGCGCGTTCGACGTAACCACCATTGGTTCGGTGCCAAACGTTGGTTTAATGGCCCAAAAGGCAGAAGAATATGGCTCGCACGATAAAACTTTTCAGGCCAAAGGCGAAGGCACAATCCAGGTAAGCGATGCAGATGGAAAGGTGTTTTTTGATCAAAAAGTTGCCAAAGGCGATATTTTTCGCATGTGCCAAGCAAAAGACGCAGCCATCCAAGATTGGGTAAAATTGGCGGTAAACCGTTCGAGGTTATCTAACACGCCAGCTATTTTTTGGTTGGATGAGAACCGTGCACACGATAGGGAAATGATCGCAAAAGTAAATACCTATTTGCCTCAGCATGATACCAAAAATTTAGACATTCGCATATTATCGCCAATAGCGGCAACTAAATTTACTTTAGAAAGATTGCGTAAAGGATTAGATACCATTTCTGTTACCGGGAACGTACTTCGCGATTATTTAACAGATCTTTTCCCAATTTTAGAATTAGGTACTTCGGCAAAAATGTTGTCGATTGTGCCTTTGATGAATGGTGGCGGATTATTCGAAACAGGTGCGGGTGGTTCTGCGCCAAAACATATAGAACAATTTTTACAAGAAGGTTATCTCCGTTGGGATTCGCTTGGAGAGTTTTTAGCCTTGGCTGCTTCCTTAGAACATTTGGGCCAAACGCTAGACAATCCAAAAGCATTGGTGTTAGCAGAATGCTTAGACAATGCAACAGATAAATTTTTGGAAAATGATAAATCTCCTGCTCGCAAAGTTGGGCAGTTAGACAACCGTGGATCGCATTTTTATTTGGCACTTTACTGGGCAGAAGCGTTGGCATCGCAGGTTAAGGATATAGATTTGCAGCAAAAATTTACGGCCTTTGCAAAATTTTTAAAGGAGAATGAAGATAAGATTACTGCAGAATTAATCGGTGCGCAAGGTAAACCTCAAGATATTGGTGGTTATTATAATCCAAATGATGAATTGGGAAGTAAAGCGATGCGGCCGAGTGAAACATTTAATGCAGCAATTGCAGGTTTGTAAAAAGGTGCTGCTCTTTTTGGAGATTATTGGTGTCGCTTTAGAACAAGGTTTTTAAAACCAAAGTGTATATCGACTGTTTGTTAATGAAAACTAGAACATATTGTTATGGAAAACGATCATAAAAAACAAGCGCAAGATAAATTAAAGAGCACTACAGAAGGCACTGAGGTAAATAAGGAAAACTTAGCTTACGATGAGCACAAGCAGAGTTATGAGCTTGATGTAAAGGGAGAGAACAAAGAATACGATCACCCAATGGGATACGAAACTGTAGCGCAAGGTGCAAAAGACGATGATTCTACGTATGATAATTCTAATCCTTACATCGGCGATGAGTATGCCGATAAAGCTGAAATTGCAGACGATGAATTAGAGGAATTGGGTATGCATGTAGACAGCGGCCAAAGCGTAAAGGTTGGCAAAAACGATGAAGCCCTCGCTCATACACCAGAAGATGATAGAGCAGATTTGGATGAAGAAGGTTATCCAAAAAATGATGAGAAATAACTTTCCGTTTTGAAGTTGTTAAAATCCCAAGCTGATGTATACATTGGTTTGGGGTTTTTGTTTTTAAACTCTTCTGGCGTTTCCAAAACTTACGCAAAGTAGAGCTCGTAGTTGTATTTATGCGTTTTTAAAATATTAATTATTAGTGGACTAACTTTTAGTTGAACACCCGCGTCTGTGATGACCGCTATGAAAGAGGGGAATTTTCCATCATATTTTATAAACACCTTACTGGGGTGGTTATTTTGAGGCAATTGATAATGCACTCATGATTAAAGAGGAGTTTTTTTGGTTAGATAAATTGCAGGACATTACTTGGCAGCAATCAAACAATATTCATGGCATAACAGATTGCTTCGTTCCTTGCAATGACGAATTTTTTTAAGGACTCACATCCAAATTAAACTTCCGCCGCATCTCATCCAACTTTGGGTTTTTGGCAACCAGGTAATCATATTTTTCCCTATTGCCATAAAGTCGATTTTCTACTTTACGTTCGCTACGCTTGTAGATAATTTCTATGCCAAAATTATCTAAGGTATTTCTAAGGTAGTTAAGCAGGTCTATCGAACCTTTTTGAACCATTTCTTCTTGGGTTTTGCTCTCCACAAAAACTTCAATTACATGGTTTTCTTTTAAAACCGGCGGAAAGCTATTTAGAATGGTGTAAAGATTTATTTTATCGTCGGCTTTTAATTGAGTGGCATAATTGCTCCAAACCTCAAATAGCCTTTCGGCACTAAATGGATTTCTAGTTTCTCCAGTAATTTTTTTTGGTTCCTCCGCTTCGTCGCCACCGACAACTTTTTGCAAATCGGTAAGGGATGGAATAAGCGAGCTAACCGCATTAATCGGTTTTTTTATTTTTATAGAGGTGCTAGAAGAGTTGTTTTCGTCGGTCGTTGGTCTTTCAGCCTCAACCTCGTTGGTCGTTGGTCGTTGGTCGTTACTGGGCTCACTTTCGCTTTGGTCTCTGGTCTTTAGTCTTTCAACTTTGATCTCGGCCTCAACCTTATTTTCGCCTTGGTCTTTGGTCTTTAGTCTTTCAGCCTTAATCTCAGCCTCAACCTCGTTAGTCGTTGGTCGTTGGTCGTTTCTGGGCTCACTTTCGCTTTGGTCTTTGCTCTTTATTCTTTCAGCCTTAGCCTCACCCTCAGTTACGCTAATCGTTTTTTTTTTATCCGGATTTTCGTCCGCCGATGTTTGAGAGTTAGCAATGGGTTGTTGAGCTAATTTGACTGCTTCTTTAATGTGGCACATTTTAATTAAGGCCAACTCTACCTGCAACCGCTGATTTTTAGATGTTTTATAATTGAGGTCGCAATTATTGGCGAGGTTTAAACCGGTTAACAGAAAAGAAAGAGCTGTTTGCTGTGCTTGCTGCAAATAGCGCTTTTTTATGTTTTCGCTTACCTCCAGTAATTTCACGGTTGTCGCATCTTTGCTTACCAATAAATTTCTAAAATGGCTTGCCAACCCGTTTATAAAATTGTTGCCATCAAACCCGTGATTCAAAATTTCATCAAATAACAATAAGGTTTCGCTTACTGCGGCTTGATTTAAATAATCGGTTAGCTTAAAGAAATAGTCGTAATCTAAAATATTTAAGTTGTCTATTACCGAGTTGTAGGTGATCTGTTTATTAGAATAACTCGCAATCTGATCAAACATAGAAAGTGCATCTCGCAAACCACCATCAGCTTTTTGCGCAATGATATGTAGTCCGTCTGCATCCACAGTAATGTTTTCTCGCTCTGCGATAACAGCCAAGTGTGTTGCAATGTCATCAACCTGGATTCTATTGAAATCGAAAATTTGGCAACGCGACAAAATGGTTGGCAAAATCTTGTGCTTTTCTGTTGTGGCGAGGATAAAAATTGCATAAGGTGGGGGTTCTTCTAAAGTTTTTAAAAACGCATTAAAAGCACTAGCAGAAAGCATGTGCACCTCATCTATAATGTAAATTTTATATTTTCCGGCCTGCGGCGGGATGCGAACTTGTTCAATTAAACTTCTAATGTCATCTACAGAATTGTTAGAAGCAGCATCTAATTCATGTACATTAAAAGAGTTGCCATTTTGGAAAGAAAGACAGTTTTCACAAGTTCCGCAGGCTTCTACATCTGCACCCAGATTGGTGCAATTAATGGTTTTTGCCAAAATTCTTGCACAGGTAGTTTTGCCAACGCCTCGCGGACCACAGAATAAAAATGCCTGCGCCAATTGGTTATTTTTGATGGCGTTTTTTAACGTTCCGGTAATATGTTGCTGACCAACAACCGTTTCGAAGGTTGCCGGCCTATATTTGCGCGCTGAAACAATAAAATTTTCCATCGGTACGAAATTAAGAAAATTTTATTGAGTAGGAACGTGGTGATGGCAAATGTTGAAAAATCGGTTTTATGGATTGATTTTTTGTAATATAATTTAAAAGTCTGACATCCTTACACATTAGCACTACTTTTTATTTTTTCTGTCCATTCCACCATAGCTTTATTTTTTCAACTCGTTTCGCGTCTGTTTTTGCGCAACTTGTTAAAAAAGTTGGATATTGTTTGTTGTCTTTGTATGCCTCTATGATGTCCATAACTTGCCCACCAATTGTCGAAATGTCACTTAAAGGTGCATAAGAGCATAGAGCGCTCATCACACATTTTGCAGGCGCTGTCGAGCTTATTAAGTTCATCAAGCTGTCAATATCCTTGTCTTTTAGCCAATTCTCAGAAGTTCGCACTCCAACAATGGTCAAAATATGAGTTTTTTTCGAATTTTCTTTATCAATTTTAAGTAGGTCAATAAATTGGAAAACCGTTAGCTTGTTAATGTTTATAAAGCTTGAATTAAAAGCATGATTATTTTGTTTTGTCTGTCCATCAGCTGTAAGCGAGGCAAAAATTAAAATTGCTACCGTTGCTAATTGTCTGTTCATATCTTTTCGTTTTGTTAGACTTTATGCCGTTGGCTTATCGTAATTTACCATCCAATTGATGCCGAACTGGTCTGTCCACATACCAACATAAGCGCCCCAAAAAGTATCTGCCAATGGCATGGTTACTGTTCCTTCGGCAGAAAGTTTGGTACACAAGTCGTCGGCTTCTTCTTTAGAGCTGGCTGCAATAGAAATCGAAAAATTATTGCCAATAACAAGTGGCGGGCTAAAGCCATCAATGGAATCACTGCCGTAAAGCGTGGTTTCTGCGCTGATGGGCAAATTAACATGCATAATCTTGTTTTTATCTTCGGCTGCACCTTCTTGCTGCGGCATATCTCCAAACCTGTTAAAGTCTTTTAGCTCGCCGCCAAAAGCACTTTGATAAAATTTAAAAGCAAGTTCGCAATTGCCGTTAAAAGTTAGATAAGTATTTACAGTCGCCATAGTTATAAGTTTAAAATTTGATTTTCTAATAAGTCTGGTAAAATTTAATTTACAATCAAGAAAACGGTAAAGTTCTCTAATTTAGTTATTTCTAGACAGTCTAATTAATTCTCGAAACAGCGACATTTGCCGAAAGAATTTTTTAAAATGATAAATAGTTGCTGCTACAAACATTAAAAGACCAACTACCAAAAAAAGAACTGAAAAAACAGTCCATCCATCTGAACTCGTTCTATCTAAAAATATGCTAATGATTAATAGCCACAGTAACACTTCCATGATACAATAAAAGCCAGTAAAGCACATGTTGCTGCTTAAATTTATTTTTAAGTTTTTTAATTCTTCCTTAGAATAATGTTGACTATCTGCTTTGGTATTCTTCACAAGTTCTTTTTTTACTAAAATAGAAAATTTCTCTTAAAAAAAGTAGAATAGCCTTTTTTGCGGCGATTGCGAGGTTTTAGGTTGGTTTGCAGAAGCCTTTGTTTCTAAACCCGGGTGTAGCGGCAGCGTTTATTTTTTCTTCCGAAAAAAATAAACCTACAGCGGAACACGGGGCTGCAGGAGTTTTTTAGCAGGGTCTGAGCGTTTTCTAATTCTTTTTATTGTAACCACAGCGCGCTAAGGTTTTTATAAAGATCACAAAGGGTTGGAGGTTATTTCTTGCGCTCTTTATGCGATTTTCTCCGTGTTCTTTATGATTGTATTTTCAGCAACCGAGGGGCACTTTTTGCTTGGTTTTCTAGTTCTTTTTATTGTAACCACAGAAGGCGCAGAGGATCTCGCAAAGGACACACAGACGTGGAGGTTATTATCCTTGGCGTTGTATGTTTAATTTTCTGTTTAAGACTGCTTCGTGCCTTGCAGTGACGACTCCTTTAGGCGGTTGTGTCTTTCTGCTTTAGACTTTAAGCTTTAAGCTTTCTGCTTTAGACTTTGGTCTTTTTGCTTTAAGCTTTATGCTTCAGTTTCATTCTTTTTCATCCAGTTTGATTTAACCAAAAATATCGCTACATTTGCAGCCCGAATTGTATCGGGAATAAACAAATAATCAATCAATTAACAATGAATCAGTACGAAACTGTTATCGTTCTAACCCCGTTGTTATCAGACGAAGCTGCAAAAGAGGCTATGGCCAAATTTGTAGGTATCATTACTGATAGCGGAGCCGAAATTATCCAAGAAGATAGTTGGGGTTTGAGAAAATTAGCGTATCCGATTGAAAAGAAGACAAACGGATTTTTCAATTTAACCGAGTATAAAGCAGACGGTGAATTGATCGGCAAATTAGAGCTTCAATTAAAACGCGATGAGCGTGTGTTGAGATTTTTAACCGTAAGGTTAGACAAACATGCCATTGCTTATAATGAGAAGAAGCGTAGTGGTGCTTTTAATAAAAAACCTAAGGAGGTAGCAGCGTAATGGCAAGAGAACAGATACAATACGTAACCGCCCCTAAAGTAGAGGACAATCGTAAAAAATATTGCCGTTTTAAGAAAAATGGTATCAAGTACATCGATTATAAGGATGCAAACTTTTTAATGAAGTTTATAAACGAACAAGGTAAGTTATTGCCTAGACGTTTAACAGGTACTTCTTTAAAGTTTCAACGCAAAGTGGCCCAAGCGGTAAAACGCGCTCGCCACATTGGTTTGTTGCCTTATGTTGCAGATCAATTAAAATAGGAGGCTAAGTAGATATGGAAATTATATTAAAACAAGATATTAAAGGCCTAGGCGAAAAAGATGATCTAGTTACGGTGAAACCCGGTTTCGGTCGTAACTATTTAATCCCAAAAGGTTTTGGTGCATTGGCAACTGTTTCTGCAAAGAAAGTGTTGGCAGAAAACCTTAAACAAGCAGCTTTTAAACAAGATAAGATTAAAAAGGACGCGCAAGGTATAGCAGAACGTTTAACAGATGTTAAGCTTACCATTGGTGCTAAAGCTGGCGAAAGCGGAAAGATTTTTGGTGCAGTAAATACCATTCAAATTTCTGAAGCATTAAAGGCCAAAGGCTTTGAGGTAGATCGCAGAAGAATTACGTTCGAAACCGAACCTAAATTTATTGGTGAATATGTTGCCAACTTAAATTTACACAAAGAGGTTAAGGTACAAGTTCCTTTCGAGGTTGTTGTAGAGTAATTTTTCTTTATAGATTATACGAGGGCTTTGCATTTTTGCGAGGCCCTTTTTTTGTTGGGTAATGATAGGTTTTAGGTGATAGGGTGTAGGTTTTAGGGTTGGGAGTTATTTGTCTCAAATCTCCAATTCCAATGCGACGGGTTGAAACCCATCGCTATTAAATCGGCCGCTCCGATGGAGCTTGATGGGTTTTTAGTGGCCTCGCGTATGAAGTTACGGTCTCAAATCTCAAATCTCACATCTCAAGTCTCACTAAAATACTTATTTTTGCCTTTTCATAACATTTCAAATGAGCATTTCCACCAAGTACAATCCCGCAGAAACAGAAGATAAATGGTATAGCTATTGGTTATCCAAGAAGTTTTTTCATTCAGAGCCTGATGAACGCGAACCTTATACCATTGTAATTCCGCCGCCAAATGTTACCGGTGTGTTGCACATGGGGCACATGCTTAACAACACCATACAAGATGTGTTGATTAGAAAGGCACGTATGCAGGGCAAAAATGCGTGTTGGGTTCCTGGCACAGATCATGCCTCTATTGCTACCGAAGCAAAGGTTGTGGCCATGCTTAAGGAAAAGGGAATCGACAAAAAAGATTTATCCCGGGAGGAATTTTTAAGTTATGCTTGGGAATGGAAAGAGAAATATGGTGGCATTATTTTAGAACAGTTAAAAAAGCTTGGTGCCAGCTGCGATTGGGATCGAACACGTTTTACCATGGAAAAAGATCTTTCTGAAGCGGTAATTGATGCGTTTATTCATTTGCATAAAAGAGAACTAATTTATCGCGGCAAGCGAATGGTAAATTGGGATCCAAAAGGGATGACTACCGTTTCTGACGAGGAGGTAATAAGGAAAGAAGTAAATCAAAAATTGTATTTTATAAAATATGAGATAAAGCGGGAACGGGTCGATATTCTCAACTCTAAACCGCCAACTTTCCTTACTGTCGCGACTACTCGCCCCGAGACCATTATGGCAGATGCAGCAATTTGTATCAATCCGAATGATGAACGCTTTAAGCATTTGAAAGGTAAGATGGTTTACGTTCCACTTGTGAATCGCGAAATACGCATAATTCAGGATGAATACGTTGATATTGATTTTGGCACAGGCTGCTTAAAAGTTACGCCAGCGCACGATTTGAATGATTATGAGCTGGGCGTAAAGCACCATCTACCGGTAATCGATATCTTAAATGATGATGGAACTCTAAACGAATCAGCAATCATTTTGGTCGGCGAAGATCGTTTTGTGGCGAGAAAGAAAATAGCCAAAATGCTTGAGGAAGCTGGACATTTGGAGAAAGTAGAAGACTACAAATCGCAGGTTGGTTTTTCTGAGCGTACCGATGCTGCTATAGAGCCGAAACTTTCTATCCAATGGTTTGTAAAAATGAAAGAATTAGCGCAGCCTGCTTTAGCCGATGTGTTAAATGGCGAGGTAAATCTGATTCCAAATAAGTTTGAAAACACCTATAAACATTGGATGGAAAATGTGCGCGATTGGAACATATCGCGGCAACTTTGGTGGGGACAACGCATTCCGGCTTGGTATGGTCCAAGAAGTTTGATGTACGATGGCCCGGACCATATTGAAATTGCAAAAACAAAGAAAGATGCGCTAGAAAAGTTTAGAGAATATTATAGGAGACCGATAGAACATGCTGGTAGCGACGAGATTTTTTATACTGAGAATCAAATTTCTAAAGCTCTTGATAATATTCGCCAAGATGACGATGTAATGGATACTTGGTTTTCTTCCTGGCTGTGGCCAATTTCTGTGTTCGATGGTTTTAAAAACCCCGATAATAAAGACATAAACTATTATTATCCAACAAACGATTTAGTAACTGCGCCAGAAATTCTGTTCTTCTGGGTGGCGAGAATGATCATGGCCGGACATGAGTTTATGGGCAAAAAGCCATTTACAAATGTTTATTTAACCGGAATTGTTCGCGATAAGTTGGGACGCAAAATGTCTAAATCTTTAGGTAACTCGCCAGATCCAATTGAATTGATTGGAAAATATGGTGCTGATGCTGTTCGTGTGGGCATGTTGATGTCGTCGCCAGCAGGCAACGATTTAATGTTTGATGAAAGTTACTGCGAACAGGGTAGAAACTTCGCAAATAAAATATGGAATGCTTTCCGCTTGGTTAAAGGTTGGGAAGTTGATGAAAAGTTAGAAAATCCAAATAAGCAAGCTATTGCTTGGTTTGAGAGCCGTTTTAATGAAGCTTTGATAGAAATTGAGGCCAACTTTAAGCAATATCGTTTATCAGAAGCGTTGCTGATTACTTATAAGTTAGTGTGGGATGATTTCTGCGCTTGGTATTTAGAGATGGTTAAACCCGCCTATCAGCAACCTATAGATAAAGCAAGTTTTGACGCTACGGTTGGATTTTTCGAAAAAATAATTAAGCTATTGCATCCAAACATGCCTTTTATTACAGAGGAATTGTGGCATGATGATTTGTTTGCCGCGCGTGGAGAAATGGATTGCTGTATTGTTGCCGATTTTCCGAAAGTGGAGGATGTAAACGAACCCCTTTTAAAAGAAGCCGAAGTAATTAAAACCGTTGTTGCAGAAATTAGAAATGTGCGCAACCAGAAGCAGATTTCACCGAAAGAAGAATTGTCTCTAAGCATTAAAGTAAACTCTCATTTAAATTATTCGAATTGGTTAACGATAATCTCTAAACTCGCCAATGTTTCTACCGCAGAGGTGGTTAGCGATAAATTAGTGGGCGCTACTGCTTTTATGGCTGGCAAAGATGAGTTTTTTATCCCGCTGACGGAAAATATAGATGTTGAAGCAGAAAAAATACGTTTGAAAACCGATTTGGTTTATTTGCAGGGCTTTCTAAAATCTGTAAACGCAAAGCTTGGTAATGAGCGTTTTGTGCAAAATGCAAAGCCAGAAATCATCGCCAACGAGCGAAATAAGCAGGCAGATGCAGAAGCGAAGATCAGAATTATAGAGGAAAGCCTTGGAGAGTTAGAAGGTTAGGGGTTAGTGTTTAGTTGTTTAGATATGCGACGTCATGTTGAGTGCAGCGAAACATCTCACTTGCTAAGCTTTTGGTTTTAGTCTTTTCATAAATAGCGCATGCATGTCGCGTGTGTCTGAAACATCCAACTTCCTAAGCTTTCGCATTCCCCTTTCAGTATTTTTTATAGCTATGAGAAAAAAAAACAGGGTAGAATTAATTGGAAATATCTTCTAAATCTACGAAGTTACAAATTTAGATAAAGAGGTAACTCTTCCACAAATTCGGCTTCGCCGGATGTAAAGTTTAGTTTCGCATAGACGTGCTTTAAGCCGTTGGTAAGTACAATCCATGGTGCTTGATGGATAGAATTGTAGCGCAGTGCTTGGTCGAAAACGGTTTCGGTAATTTTAACCTTTGGAGCTTTGCATTCTATTAGCATCAGTTTTTCGCCATTTGCATTAAACACTAAAATGTCGCTACGCTTTTGTAGTTGATTTAGCACAAGCCCGCCCTCAATATTGATTAGCGTTTTTGGGAATTTATGGTTTGCGATTAAATGTTGGATAAAATGCTGCCTCACCCATTCTTCTGGCGTAAGTACCAAGTGTTTTTTGCGCAACTGATCGAAAATGAAAACCTGATTATCCTTTTCGGTAATTTTAAATGGATAGGGCGGAAGGTTTAAAGGCGTTGGTTTGAACATGTTTGCAATTTCAAAGGTATCATTTGTGTATAAACATTTCTAGTAATTTCTGAAAACCTAAAAGCTAAATTGTAATTTTACCTTTAATGACCGCTGGAGACATTATTAAAGACATTAAAAATCGCACCATTAAGCCTGTGTATCTGTTGCATGGCGAAGAGGCTTATTATATCGATTTAATTAGCGATTATATTGAGGATAATTTGCTTAGCGATGCCGAAAAAGGCTTTAACCAAACCATTTTTTACGGAAAGGATACCGATATGGCAAACGTAATTGGGGCAGCAAAGCGGTATCCCATGATGAGCGATTACCAGGTAATCTTGGTAAAAGAAGCACAGGATATGAAATGGGCAAAAGACGAAGGGAAAGATGCAGAAATTGCGCTAAACTATTTTGAAAAACCATTGCCTAGTACCGTGTTGGTCCTGGCGTTTAAATACAGTAATTTTGATAAGCGCAAGAAAATATACAAAGCCATCTCTAAAAGCGGATTGGTTTTTCAATCTGATGCCGTTAAAGATTATAAGCTGGCGGTCTGGATTGATGATTTTGTAAAATCCAAAGGATATGCGATAGATCAACAGGCTACATCGCTGTTGGCAGAATATTTAGGTGCTGATCTTTCTAAAATGGCCAAGGAGATTGAAAAGTTAATGCTCAATGTGTCTAAAGGGCAAATTATTAATTCTGATTTGGTTCAACGAAATATCGGCATTAGCAAAGATTACAATGTGTTCGAGTTGCAGAAGGCGTTGGCAGTTCGCAATGTTTTTAAATGTAACCAAATCATTAATTACTTTGCAGACAATCCAAAATCTAATCCACTGCCACTGGTTTTCGGAAATCTGTACAGTTACTTTTCTAAAATCTTAAAATATCATTATTTGCCAAATAAAGGTAATGCCGCACAAGAGCTGGGCGTTCCGCCGTTTTTTATTAGAGATTATGAAGTGGCCGCAAAAAATTATCCCACTCAAAAAGTGTTCGAAATTATTAGCTACCTGAGGGAATATGATTTGAAAAGCAAAGGCTTGGAAAGTACCGGCAATACCGAACAAGGCGATTTGCTGAAGGAAATGATATTTAAAATGGTGCATTAAGTTTACTTTTAGACACACTTTGTAAATCTTATTTTTTATTTTACTAATGATAATGTTTATATCATTGATAGAGATGCACATACCAGCGTTTACTTGATTTTTTTCCGTACGGGCGGTTTAAATTCGGACAGTTCTGCTTTTGTATCCAAGAGCCCTTTAAACGAAGAGGCTAAGTTAAAATCTGATGTTGTTTTTAGTTATATGATGATTACAGGCCAGGAAAATGAACAGTTGACACAAACTAAGGTCAACTTGTTTATTAAAGTTTTACTATCATTTTTCTTGGTGCTTGGAGTGTCGTACAATTCAGTAGGCCAACCTCCTGCCGACAGCCTTCTTAAAGTACTGAAAGTTGAGATAAGAAAAAAACAGTCTTATGATCAGGCAAAGGAAAATCGCATAAATGCATTAAAATTTAAATTATCGCGCGTACCGGCAACTGATTTTTCTAAACAGTACCTAATCTGCAATCAGATATTTGAGGAGTATAAAGATTTTAAATTTGATTCTGCTTTTGTTTATGTGCAAAAGCTGTTGCAGATAAGTAAACTTACCGATGACCTAAGCAAACAATTTGAAAGCAAAATTAAGTTGGGCAGTATCCAATTGTCTGGCGGAATGTTTAAAGAAACATTTGACTGTTTAAGACAAATTAACACGGCAATACTAGGCGAGAAAGTTAAACTAAAGTATTATAGCTTAAAGTCGCGCGCTTTGTGGGACCTAGCTGCCTATAACAGAAGTACTTTTTCTTCCCCTGCAAACCGAGTAAGGTCAATGGCTGTGCTCGATTCTGCTATTGCGTTAACGCTATCTGGATCGTATGAAAATTACAAAATGATAGCAGAAAGGGAAGCCCTTTATGGAAGGCCAAAGAAAGCGATTGGTATTTTAAGAATGTTAATGGTCGATTCTAAGTATACAAGTCATCAACGAGCAATGGCGGCCAACGACCTAAGTCATTTAACTACGGGAGAAGAAAAGAATAGGTTGATCACGCTAGCTGCTATTTATGATATCCGTTCATCAACCAAACAAACATTGGCCGTTTTTACGTTAGGCAAACAGCAGTTTAGTACTGGGAACGTTAACGACGCGATACTACTTTTGCGCGAGGCACTCGATCAGGCTACTTTTTATGGTAATAAACCTCGTGCAAGAGAGGTAACCGCCATTTTGACTCAAGCTTCCGCTCAGAAACTTATTGATTCTGAAAATAGTAAAAATCAGCTGCTAACCATTCTAATTGTGATAGCGGCATTTGTGCTCAGTGGTTTAGCTTTGATTTCGTTTATAGTTTATACCCGGCTAAAACGGGTAAAAGTTAGAGAGCAACTCGTTCATCAAAGAAATCAGCAGCTAGATCATATCAATAAAAAACTGATGGAAGATGCTCGAATTAAAGAAGAATATATTGGCTATTTCTTTAATGTAATTTCGGGTTACATCTTAAAACTCGCAAAAATTAAGAGAAATACAGAGCGAAAAATTAAAGAGAAAAATTATGAAGACCTGCTTCAGATTGCGAGAGAAATAGATATTAAGGCAGAACGTGAGAATCTGTTTTATACATTTGATCATGTTTTTCTTAAGCTCTTCCCAAATTTCATCGACACGTTTAATTCTCTCTTAAAACACGACGATCAGATATTTCCAAAAGAGAACGAGCTCTTGAATACCAGCCTTAGGATATTTGCATTGATGCGACTGGGAATAAGCGATACCCAAACGATAGCCAATATTTTAGAGACAGCCGTAAGCACCGTCTACACCTACAGAAATCGAATAAAATCAAAGGCAATTTTGCAGGGAGATGACTTTGATCAGCAGATTATGCAAATAAAGTTTGTGGATATTTCTTAGATTTTTATGGTTTTAATGTCAGATAAACATCTGATTATAAGTGATTTGATTTTTAGTGCTTTTTGATTTTTTTGGCTGCTGCCTTCAGAACGGTAGAATACAAGAAGCGAATCGTAAGTTTGTTGAAAGGCTTGTTATAAAATTTCTAACCAACAATCCCCTATAAAGGATGAACGTAAAATGTAAAAGCAGCTGTCTAACCGCAGTATTCTTAATCTTTCAGATTTTTACAGTTTCGGCTAAAGATTACACTGCCGCATTTTTTGGTATTGCACCCGGCGGTACGGTTTTAAATACGCGCTCCATCCAATTCGGCATAGATTACATCAGCGAAAATGGAGGTGGAAGACTGGTTTTTTCAGAGGGCAAATACTTAACCGGCGGCATCCATTTTAAATCAGATGTTACCATTCATTTAGAAAAAGGAGCGGTGTTGATGGGGTCTACAAATCCATTTGATTACGACCGGCAGAACACTCCTTTCGACCATAATTTTAAAACTTCGCTTGCGCTGATACTCGGACTAAACCAAAAAAATATTGGCATAACCGGCCCCGGAGAAATTGATGGACAGGGAAAAGCACTCGCCGCTGCGGTGGGCGAACTCGTAAAAAAAGGCTTAATAAAAGATCGTTCCGTTAGTCGGCCTGATGAAGATAAACGGCCAATGATTATTAATCTGTTCGGTTGCGATGGCGTTACCGTTAAAAATATCACATTAAAAAATTCGTCGTGTTGGACAGAATGTTACAACCAGTGCAAAAACGTTGTAATTGATAGTATCCGTGTAGAAAGTCGCGCGTTTTGGAACAATGACGGTATCGACATTGTGGATTGTACAAACTTTAAGGTAAGTAATTCCTATTTCGACTGTAGCGATGATGGCATCTGTTTGAAATCGTTGGAACCAGATAAGTCGAACGAAAGTATTTTAATTGAAAATAACAGCATGACCACCGATGCCAGTGGCATAAAGTTTGGAACGGCCTCCTTGGGAAGTTTTAAAAACATCCGCATCCTCAACAACAAAGTGTTTGATACCAATCGCTCTGCAATTGCTTTAGAAGCGGTAGACGGTGCAACTATTGAAAATATTGAAATTGATGGCTTACAGGGTACAAATATTGGTAATGCCATATTTTTACGCGCCGGTGCACGCAAAGGTAACCGTAATGGTAAAATCGAAAATGTATCTATCCAAAATGTTAATGTGGAAATACGTACCGAAAAAAATCCACTTAAGGCAATGCCTGGTATAGTAATTGGCGGTATGCCCAATCAGATTATCAATAACGTAAAGCTAAGAAACATTGTAGTAAAATTTCCTGGGGGCGCAGATAAAGCTTCGGCAAAAATTTCTATTGCTAATCTAAAAGATATTCCCGAGAAGGCAGATGGCTATCCCGAATACGATATGTTCGGCCAGTTACCTGCATGGGGCGTATTTATTCGCCATGCCCGTAATGTACAATTTGGCGGTCTTTCTATAACCGCCGCTAAGGCCGACTTTAGAACTGCGATTGTGCTAGATGATGTGCATCAGTCTACATTTAAAAAACTGATAGTAAAAGAACCTAATAGTAAAAATAAAATTTTCACGGCAAACTCATCAAGCATAACTCCAAAAAAATGAAGCCCTTTAAAAAAGTAAGTTTTTCGGCCCTAGTATTAATTCTTGGGCTGATGACTAGTTTCAGCAAACAATCAACCGCGCAAACAGCTGCTGCAGATAAACCCGCTGCACCAACAACTTTACCAGGAAATGGACTCAAGCATTTTGACTTTTTTTATGCAGGCGAAGCTAAATCGCGCAATATGTATATTGTGCGGAACGGCAAGATTACCTGGTCATACATCGATACTGTAGGCCGTGGCGAAATAAGCGATGCAATTTTAATGGACAATGGAAACGTGCTATTCGCTCATCAGTTCGGTGTAACCCTTATTAACCGCGATAAAAAAGTGCTTTGGAAATACGATGCGCCAGAAGGATTTGAGACGCATACTGCTCAGCTTATTGGAAAGGACCATGTAGTGTTTGTTCAAAATGGAAACCCAGCCAAAGTATTTGTGATGAACATCAGAACAAATAAGGTAGTAAAAGAATTTGTATTGCCTTTTAAGAGTGGTACACATGGCCAAATAAGGCATGCCCGTTTGACGAAAGCAGGAACTTTACTTATTGCCCACATGGATCTAGGTAAAATAAACGAATACGATGTTAATGGAAAAATACTAAATTCGATAGACGCGCCTGGTGCATGGAGCGGAGTTGAACTTAACAACGGAAATATTTTAATCGCCAGTAACGACCATTATGTGCGCGAGGTTGCCCGTGATGGCAAGACTGTATGGGACTTCGATTTAAAGGAATTGCCCGATTATAAAATAGCTCCACAAGTTGCCCAACGTCTGCCGAATGGCAACATATTGGTCAATAGTTGGTTTAATCAATGGGACGGCAAAATCGACGAAACCAATCGCCCGGTGCAGGCCATTGAAATTATGCCTGATAAAAAGATAGTTTGGGCGTTGAGCTCATGGGATGCGCCCGCAAATTTAGGCCCTGCAACAATTATACAGCTATTAAAAGACCCAAATAATGCTGGTTATGAGAAAGCGCATTTTGGGAATATAAAGTGATGTAACTACTTAAACGTTGAGATTTTGGGCATAATGAGTTGCTAAGTAGAACTTATGTTTGGGTAAAGAACCTCTGACAATATAAAAAATAACATGAAGAAAATTTACATCAACGGCTTACTTTTACTGGCATTAATTGCAACGGTAACATTATCATCATTAAAATACAGTGGCAAACAAGATGAATTAGTAAATGCGGGCTTAATTATTCCGCAAGGCTTTTCGGCAGTGAAACTTATTGAAGGAATAGGTAAGGCGCGCCACCTCATTGTTACGCCAAAAGGAAATATTTACGTAAGGTTGGCGAAGCCCGTGAACAACCAAGGCACCTTGCTATTGCGAGAAATTAATGGGAAAGCCACGGTAAAATCGGGATTTGGCAATTATGGTGGCACAGGTGTAAGGCTATATAAAGACCATTTGTATGTGGCTTCCAATTCAGAAATATTTCGATATAAAGTCGATGCCAATGACAACGTCATGAATCCAGATGAACCCGAAACTATTGTAACTGGTCTTGTTGATAAGAGCACGCATGAAACCAAATCCATTGTAATGGATAATAATGGAAATATGTATATTCCCATTGGTTGCCCATCTAACTCCTGCCAAATAGAAGATAGGAAAAAAGGGTCATTGGGGCAGCCTGGTTGTCCGTTGTTGAAAACAGCAGGCGGTGTTTGGCAGTTTAGTCCAAATAAGCCAAATCAAACTTACGCTGACGGTATTCGGTATGCAACTGGCTTACGCAACGTAGTTGGTGTTGATTGGAATCAGCAGACCAATCAACTGTATGTAATGCAGCATGGCCGTGACCAGCTGGATAACTTATTTCCGGACCTTTTCAACGCCAAACAAAATGCCGAGACACCTGCCGAATGCATGTATGCGCTAAAAAAAGGCGATAATGCGGGCTGGCCCTTTATTTATTATGACCGTTCGCAGAATAAAAAGATACAAGCTCCAGAATATGGTGGCGATGGAAAGAAAGAAGGCAGTTCAGAATACATCGACCCAGTTGTTGCCTTTCCGGCACACATGGCGCCTAATGACATCTTGTTTTACACGGGAAACCAATTCCCCGCAAAATACAAAAACGGTGCTTTTGTTGCCTTCCATGGCTCGTGGAATCGGGCACCCGAACCGCAGGCAGGCTACTACGTGGTTTTTCAGCCATTTAAAAATGGCAAGCCCTTTGGTAAATGGGAGGTTTTCGCAGATGGATTCTCAGGATCCGCCGAGAAAACTGCATCAGGTAGGGCAGATCATCGTCCTTGTGGACTTGCACAAGGACCAGATGGCTCCTTATACGTAACCGACGATTCGAAAGGTGCCATTTATAAAATCTCCTATAAAGGTGGAAGCTCTAGTTTACATACAAAAGAAGCTGTAGCTAAACCGTCCGTTTCAAAAGCTGTTAGCACAAAAATACCAACTGCCATTAAAGCATCTTATTTGGCTGGAGCAACTGTTTATGCGAAAAATTGCCAGACCTGCCACATGGCTGATGGCGGCGGTGTACAAAATTTAAATGCTCCTTTATCCAAAACCGATTATGTGCTCGGAGACAAAACTAGACTGATTAAAACGCTGCTCAAAGGCATGAAAGGCGTTGATATTAATGGGGAAAGCTATAGCAACGTGATGCCGGCGCATGACTTTTTAACCAACAAACAAGTTGCGGACGTGCTTACTTATGTTCGCAATAGTTTTGGCAATAAAGCCAGTGCCGTAACCAATGCCGAAGTTGCTGCGGCCCGTAAAACCAAATAACCACTTTAACCTGTTCAATAGCCCGCAACTTCCGAATACCAAGTTGCCGGAAGCAGATAAAATGGAATTATAATTTAAGAAACACACAATAACTAATAATTTATGAATTTGATTAACAAAATTGCCGCTTGTTTTATATTGCTGGCAGGACTATCTGCCCAACTTTATGCGCAGTCTAAGCCAATAGATTTAGCTTCTCCCAACGGAGAGATAAAAGTCTCAATCAGCCTGAGCGATAAAATCTATTATTCTGTGGCAGGCAACAAGCAGGAGCTTCTCACCAAAAACTCGCTTTCGCTGACGCTAAGGGACGAATTACTTGGTAAGAACCCAAAATTGCTCTCGTCTAAGAAAACCAAAGGATCAGAGGAGATAAAGCCCTACGTTTCTTTAAAATTCTCGACGGTAAAAAATAACTACAATGGTTTGGTCTTGAATTTCAAAGGAGATTTCTCGGTTGAATTCCGTGCTTTTGATGATGGTGTAGCCTATCGTTTTATTACCGCTAAAAAAGGTAATATAGAGGTTATGAACGAAGAGTTTGCTGTTAATCTTCCGAACGATTACCTACTGCATGTGCAGCAGCATGATGGTTTTAAATCGTCTTACGAAGAAGCTTACCAACACATTGAATCAAATAACTGGAAGCCGTCTGATAAAATAGCAAACCTGCCCATGTTGATCGATACCAAAAAACAATACAAAATATTAATAAGTGAGTCTGATCTTTCTGATTATCCTGGGCTTTTTCTAAAAGGCAACGGAAATAACGGACTGGAGGGCGCGTTCCCAAAAGTACCGCTAGAGTTTGTTCCCGATGGCGATCGTAGCCAGAAGATCCTCAAGTCGGCAGATTATATCGCAAAAACTACCGGATTAAGGAATTTTCCATGGCGGTATTTTGTAATTACCTCAGATGATAGACAGCTGATGGAAAACACCATGACTTTGAAGTTGGCAGCAAAAAGTACAATCGCGGACCCAAGCTGGATTAAGCCGGGACAGACCAGCTGGGAATGGTGGAACGGTGCTACTCCGTATGGGCCAGATGTGAATTTCGTATCCGGTTACAACTTAGATACCTATAAGTACTATATAGATTTTGCTTCGAAATTTGGTATTAAATATATCGTGATGGACGAGGGATGGGCTAAAAGCACCACCGATCCTTACACACCGAATCCCAAGGTAGATGTAAAAGAGCTGATCCGTTATGGCAAAACGAAGAATGTAGACATTATTCTTTGGCTAACTTGGTTAACGGTACACAACAACATGGACCTTTTCAAGACTTTCCATGAATGGGGAATAAAGGGAGTGAAGATCGATTTTATGGACCGTAGCGACCAGTGGATGGTGAATTACTATGAGAACGTAGTAAAAGAGGCGGCAAAAAATAAAATATTTGTTGATTTCCATGGTTCTTTTAAGCCTGCAGGTCTAGAATATAAATATCCCAACCTAATCTCTTACGAAGGAGTGAGAGGATTGGAACAAATGGGTGGCTGCACACCAGATAACAGCGTTTTTTTACCATTTATGCGTAACGCCGTTGGCCCGATGGACTTTACGCCGGGCGCAATGATAAACATGCAGCCCGAAGTATACCGATCTGAACGTCCAAACGCCGCAGGCGTTGGCACCAGGGCGTATCAACTTGCCCTATATGTTGTTTTTGAAAGTGGCATCCAGGCGCTGGCAGACAATCCGACTCTTTATTATCGCAACCCCGATTGCACGGAATTCATCACCAGCGTACCAACTACATGGGACGAAACAAAAGCACTAGTAGCGACAGCGGGCGAAGTGGCCGTGGTAGCCAAGCGTAAAGGAGATAAATGGTTTATAGGTGGCATTACCAATGGAAAAGAAAAGGAAAGAAATATAACAATCAATTTTGATTTCCTCAAGAAAGGCAAGACCTATACCATGACCTATTTTGAAGATGGCATAAATGCTGGCGTGCAGGCGATGGATTACAGAAAAAAATCCGTTCAGGTAAAAGCAGGTGATAAAACGACGATCAAAATGGTTCGGAACGGAGGATGGGCTGCAGTATTAAAATAAACTTATCGAAAAGGAGAATTTTTATGACTAACTTTTATACTACAATAATCATCAATGAAAAATAGACTAGTCAGTTCCTCCTTACTTACACTGGTAATCATTGGGAGCATTCTTGGTACTGTTTGTGCACAAAAACGTCAGGGGGTCCAACTTTTGCTGCGCGCTACTCCTTGGCAATTTTCGGGAGGTAAAGCACAGAGTACCCTTTCATCAAAAGAAACCAAAGCAACTTTTACGGTGCCTTTTGACAGCAGCAGTTTTACAATCAAAATGCGGGTCAATCTAAGAGCGGAAAACTCGATTATTAACCTTCTTAACATTCCAGGGGTGCTGACTGTTACCACCTCTCAACATGATGCGAAGGATAGAAAAGGTCAAAACTATCCAGCTTATCCAATGCCGGATGGTTCCGTTCCAGTACTGGAAGCAGCTCTTCGGCTTTATCCGCCTTTAGAACCTAAAGGCGCACGTGATATGCCAATAGGTATTCCATTGGCAATGTTAAAAAAGCCCCAAGGAGAACACGAAGTTGTACTTCATTTCTCTGGTGTTAGATGGACGTTATATGTTGACAACGAGCTTCTTGATAACGATTTTCCAATAGGATATCCAAAATGGGGAAAGCAAAGTACCTGGGAAATAAATCCTTCGGTAGTTTCTAAAGCAGAAATCTTCTTTCCTGGAATTGAACCAAAAAGAGTGGCATTGAAGAAGCCCCGCATTTCAAATGAGATGCAGTATTGGACACCTCAGGGACATAACGCTTGGGTGGGCGATGTTGCTACTTTCTATTATCACGGACGCTATCATATATTTTATTTGTTTGATCGCCGCGGGCATGGGAGTAAATTTGGAAAGGGAGGTCATTACTTTGAACACATCTCAACAACAGACTTCAAAACGTGGACCGAGCACGAAGCGGCAACTCCCATAGAGGCACAATGGGAAACGATTGGAACTGGTACACCTTTTATCTTTGAAAATAAATTTTGTCTTAGTTATGGCTTACACACGACACGGATTTATCCTAAAGAACAAACCATGTTGCCCTTGCAGTGGGATTACTACAATAAACACGGCGTTACTGGTTCCTTCCGCTATGACACCATTCCGGGGTATCCAGCAGGATCTACTTATTCCATTAGCGAAGATGGCATCAGTAATTTCAAAAAAACCAAGATATTATTTCATCCCTGTGAAAACCCGAGTGTTTATACAGATCCCGAAGGAAACTTGCGCATGTTAGCGAACTATGGAGCTAAAGGAACTTGGGGGTCGAAATCCATCAATGGAGGTTGGCGATCTATCAATCCGAATTTCCCTCCAGGAGGTGATTGCACCTTCTTCTTTCGCTGGGGAAGTTATGATTACGTCATCGGCGGTTTTACCGGCTTTTGGTCAAAACCTGCCGCTGCATCAGAAGACAAATTTGTAGATGGGGTTAAAAAAGGATTAGACTTTTACAATGGAATGAACGTGCCCGCGGTAACAGAAATAAGCGATGGCCGTTTCTTGTTGGCCGGCTGGATTCCCATGGCTGGTTGGGGCGGTGCACTGACTATCCATGAAATGATCCAATCTCCTGATGGCAGAATAGGAACAAAATGGATGAAGGAAATAATTCCTGCAACGCAAAAAGAGAAATTATTAGCGAAAGAAGTTAAAGAGACCACCTCTTTTACAACCAAATCGTCCTCTTTCCTGCTAACGTTTGAGGTAGAACCAGGTACAGATTTGACCGGAAAACTTGGGGCACTTTTTTTAGGGGCAGATGGTGAAAAAAATGCCTGTGAAGTACAAATTAGTCCAAATGCTAAAAGAGCGCAATATGGCAAAGGGCAGCTTCAAAATTTCTCGAGTAGGGAGAAATCATTGCGGGAGGGTGGTTCTCCAAGCGGCGCACGTAATTACGCTATTGAAAACTTGGCAAATACAGATAAACCGTTTACCGTGCGCATCATTGTTAAATATGAAGATAAATTTGGCGGTTCGCAGATTGACACAGAAATTGCAGGTCAACGTACGATGATTGCTTTTCGCCCTGACTTGAAGGTGGAAAAACTCTTGCTAAAATCGGAAGGAACTGGAATCAAAAATGTAAAAATAGCGGCACTAAAGTATTAAAAAACCTCTTTTTACCTAGTTAATTAATTACTCCTTTTAAAAGTAATTAATGTTTAAGTGATTTTTCCAACATTTGGCAGTAGAAACTGCCAGGGCAAAAGTGGAAAAAACCCCCATCGAGGTAACCAAAGAAAAGAAAGTGGTTTGGGTTCTTCACGATTGGAAAAATGTTGGTGATGCAACCGCTTTGCAAGTATTAGATGATCTGGGCATACCCGAAATTCCAGGACAATCAGAACATTAATGCAAGTTTAATACATTAACATATAAACTAAAAATTATGATATCCATATACCGCAATCTAGCCTCCGCATTTATCCTTCTATTTTCAACCATTACTCTTTCATCAGCACAGGCACCCGTTTATAATATTAAAAAATACGGAGCGATAGGCGATGGCAAAAATATTGACACCAAAGCGATTGACAAAGCCATTAATGCCGCTAATGCGGCAGGTGGTGGTACTGTTTATTTTCCTGCCGGAGATTATTTATCAGTGACCATTCATCTTAAAAGCAATGTCGCCTTATACATCGATCAGGGAGCCACTATTGTAGCTGCTACTACCTCGCCAGATGTTCAGTATGATTTACCTGAAAAGGGCGAAAATGAGATCTATCAGGATTTTGGGCACAGCCATTTTAATAACAGTTTGATTGTTGGCGAAAACCTACACGACATATCCATCCTTGGGCCAGGAAAGATTTGGGGAAAGGGTTTGATAAAAGATGAACGCAAACCAGGACAAAATGACGGTTTAGGAAACAAATCAATAGCGCTTAAGCTTTGTCGCAATGTTACCTTAAAAGATTTTACCATTTTCCATGGGGGATGGTTTTGCCTATTACTTACTGCGGTTGATAATGCAACCATAGATAATATTAAAATGGATACTGGTCGGGATGGAATTGATCTTATCTCGAGCAAAAATGTTCATATCTCAAATTGCACTATCAATGCCCCTGGTGATGATGCCTTGTGTTTGAAATGTGATTATTCTTTAAACTACCCCCGGGCTTTAGAGAATGTAACTATCACCAACTGCATGGTTTCAGGCTACAATGAGGGGACTTTTTTAGACGGCACTTTTTTAAAGGACGGCAGAAAACACCCCCAGGGCCGTATTAAATTCGGAACCGAGTCAAACGGCGGATATAAAAACATCACCATAAGTAACTGTGTTTTTGACCATTGCAAAGGCCTGGCGCTTGAAACCGTTGACGGCGCAGCATTAGAAGATATTACCATTAGCAATATTACCATGCGTGATATTAACAACTCCCCTATATTTATTAGGCTGGGTGCCCGTATGCGCGCGCCCAAAGATTTTCCATACAGTACATTGCGTAGGGTAATTATAAGCAATATTATAGCTTATGACGTTACCGGCGATCAGGGCGCTATTATTAGTGGCATACCCGGCCACGATATTGAAGATTTGACATTAAATAATATCCGTATTTATTATAAAGGCGGGGGCACTAAAGAGCAAGCTGCCCGTGAAGTACGGCCTTTAATTAAAGACTATCCCGAACCGGATTCTTTTGGAATAACGCCTGCTTATGGATTTTTTATCAGGAATGTTAAAAACTTAAAAATGGATAATGTAGAAGTTAGTTTTATGGATGAAGATCTGCGCCCGGCTTTTATTTTGGATAATGTAGACGGTGCAGATTTTCAACAGATTCGTGCAAAAAAATCTGGAGATACTCCTGTGTTTCGGTTGAATCAAGTAAAGGAATTTAATTTATTTAACAGCTATAAATTGCCAAATACTAATTTGCCAACTGTTGATAAAAAAGTAATTTAAGCTAAGAGGTAAGGTTAGTTATTTTATGAAAAAAGGACTTATACATAATTGCCTTATAATTTCAATAACAAAGTTAATAGATAAACTATGATAGCAGTATACCGTAACCTTTTTAGTGCGTTCCTTCTTCTGTGCATATTTACATGCCAAACCTGGGCTCAGGCTCCAGTTTATGATGTAAAGAAATACGGAGCCAAGGGCGATGGTAAAACTTTAGACACCAAAGCAATTGATAAGGCCATTGAAACAGCTGCAGCGGCAGGTGGTGGTACCGTTTATTTCCCGGCGGGAGATTATTTATCGGTAACCATTCACCTTAAAAGCAACATCGCTTTATATATTGATCAAGGAGCCACCATTGTAGCCGCTACTCCAAGCGAAGGGGTACAATATAATCACCCCGAAAAGGCCGATAACGACCTGTATCAGGATTATGGCCACAGCTATTTTCGGAACAGTCTTATCTATGGCGAAAATTTGCACGATATATCCATTACTGGTCCCGGGCGTATATGGGGAAAAGGCTTAGTCATGAAAGAAAGTACATCTGGCGAAAATAAGCGTGGATTGGGTAATAAAACGCTTGCTCTTAAACTTTGTCGAAATGTAATATTGAGGGATTTTACCGTGGCACATGGTGGCTGGTTTGGTTTTTTGTTAACAGGGATAGACAATGCCACAATTGACAATATAAAGATGGATACTAACCGCGATGGTATAGACCTGATATCCAGCAAAAACGTACGTATTTCAAATTGTACCATTAATACGCCGGTTGATGATGCTATTGTGATAAAGAGCGATTTCGCGTTGGGTTATCCGCGCGATGTAGAAAACATTACCATAACCAACTGCCAGGTTTCTGGGTACAAGGAAGGCACCTTATTAGATGGTACCAATGTAAAGTGGAGTAATGGTTCGCCTACCGGTCGTATTAAGTTGGGTACCGAATCAAACGGGGGCTTTAAAAATATCACGATAAGTAATTGTGTATTTGATAACAGCCGTGGTTTGGCACTCGAAACAGTTGACGGTGCCGTACTGGAAGATATTAATATCAGCAATATCACTATGCGCGATGTTGGTAATGCACCAATTTTTATTAGGCTTGGCGCACGGATGCGCGGGCCTAAAGATTTTCGATACAGTACACTGCGCCGGGTAATGATTAGTAATGTGATTGCGTATGGAATTACCGGTACACAAGGCGCAATTATAAGTGGTATACCTGGCCACGATATTGAGGACATTACCTTAAGTAATATTAAGTTTTATTTTAACGGCGGCGGTACTAAGGCTCAGTCCGAACGGGAAGTACCGGCGCTGATAGACAGCTATCCAGATCCAAACCGTTGGGGAATTACACCTGCGTATGCCTTTTTTATCCGCAATGTTAAGAATATTACCTTAAACAATGTGGAAGTTAGCTACCTGAAAGAAGACCTTAGGCCTGCATTTATTTTGGATAACGTAGACGGAGCAGATTTTCAGCATGTGCGTGCTCAAAGAGCTGATGGAGCGCCAACTTTTATGTTGAACCAGGTAAAGAATTTCAATCTCTTTAATAGCAACAGGCTGCCGGATACTAAATTGGCAGATATAGACAAAAAACAGTTTTAAGTATTGATTTAATTAAATATTATGAGAGTTATCAAAATCAGTTTTCTTTTGGCTTTATGTTTAATGTTCTCTTCAAAATCGCTTATTGCGCAAAACTCAGCCAAAGCTAAGAGGACGTCTAAAAAAGCAACTACCTCAGCAACTCCATGCATGGATGTGCTCCATCTTTTTACTGATGCAAATGTACCGGCAATGGCTCCAGAGGAGAAGTTTGCACCGCTAATTTCATCAACTGAAGCGACACCGTCAAACTTACCAGGAAACGGGTTGGCGCAACATCCAATGTTGTATGTTGGCGAAAACTGCAATAGAATGTCGCTTGTAAAAGATGGTAAGGTAATTTGGACCTATAACACAGGCAAGGGTCCGGAATATGATGATATTTGGATGCTATCTAACGGGAATATTTTGTTTACCCGGATGCAATACATAGCTCTAATTTCTCCTGATAAGAAAGTGCTTTGGCGTTACGATTGCAATAACTCAAAAGGTGCAGATCATACAGAGGTACATGCCTGCCAACCTATTGGTTTAGATAAGGTTATGTTTGTGGTGAATGGCTTACCACCAAAATTATTCGTTGTAAACATTAAAACCGGAAAGGTTGAAGTAGAACATGTGCTTCCCTCTAACCAACCTGCAACCGTTGGAGATATTCATCCGCAGGTTAGAAGAGCGCGTTATACTGCACAAGGTACTTACCTTATTGCGTTGCTTAACCAAGGCAAGACTGTTGAATACGATAAAGATTTTAAAGAAATTTGGAGTTACAAAAGCACAAAGCCATGGGCTGCCATAAGGTTAAAAAATGGTAATACCCTAATTACGGACGAAACCGAAAATCGCACGTTTGAAGTTAACAAAAAGGGTGAAACTGTATGGAACTTTGATTGTAAAAAAGATTTTCCTGCCGAGTACCAGTTTACCTCCGCGCCGCAAAGCTGTACCAGGCTGGCAAACGGTAACACCATTTTTGCTTCGCGGGGCCAGGGTGGTAAAGGTCCGCAATTGATTGAAGTTACAAACGATAAAAAGGTAGTTTGGGTGTTGCACGATTGGGAAACTGTTGGCGACGCAACTGCGGTTCAGATTTTGGATGATCCGGGAATTCCAGAAATACCCGGACAATCTGAACATTAATCTGAACAGTACACATGCAATGTTAAGATGAGAAGTTTCTATTTAATATTGCTGCTGTTGGCATCCTCTTTTTTCTGCAAGGCGCAGACAAGCACGAAGCAGCTTGCAGCTTTTCCTCTTTCCGTGGCAGAACAAAATTCGCTAATGGCCACATGGGAAAAAAAGACCGTTCTTGATGCTAAACTGATTGACGACATGGAGGCCAAAGGCAAATGGATCGTTACCAGCATTGGCCAAATGAGTTATACCCGCGACCGTGCAAAGGATGGAAAGCAATCATTACGATTCCGCACTTCCATACGAGATACCGAGTACTTGGCCTTACCGGGTAATAAGACAAAGTGGGGTTCCCAAATGTTTAATATTAATGGGCAAGCTGGTGCCTCGTCTTTGCAACTGCATTTTGATACGCCGCAGGATTCGTCAGGCTATAACCGCATTTCCTTTTGGATATATGTACACCCAACAGCTAAGGCTTCATTGTTGGCTCTGCGAGCCCAACGAAGCCTTAGCTGTTAGTAGTAAAGAATTAAATACAAGAAGGCTTATCAAAAAAGCAAAAAAATAACCTGTTATTTGGTTGAAAAAGCATAAGTTTTTCCTATCCCTAAAGCGGTTTGACGAAATATTAGGGAAAGTGCTAAGTTGAAAAAACAGGGCGCCGTTTTTTTTAAAATTTTGCTACGCTAAAATTCTTACAACCGAAATCCGCTTGGCGAAATAGAATTTTAGATAACTTTTTTGATTCAAGTTTTTTTCTATATATACGGAAAAATAAGTGTTGCTTTTTGGGAAGACAAATACATCATTAAAGAATTGAATATTTTAGAATACTAAAGTCTGTCGCTAATGCGTAGTATTACCCTACATTCATGAATTATGGGAAATTACATTAAATTACTATATGTTTTATAACAACGTTGAGTGTAAAAGCGGCTTTTGCTCAGGTTTCAGATAAACAAGCAAGTAGCAGAACAAAGAGCCAAAACAAATTCGCTGACTAAAGTAAACTATCTGCCAACATTGCAAATATCTAGAAAATGATTGTGATAATTATACTTGGAGGATCACATCAAATTTAGATTCCTTGTTAAGTATTTACTTACAGATGTGGATTAATTTTTATAAATTTCCGGCAAACAATTCTTTGTCGACAATATTGACCCTAAACCCTAAACCCTAAACCCTAAACCCTAAACCCTAAACCCATGAACCATTGGCTTGTAAAATCAGAACCGCATAAATACAGTTGGGAACAATTTAACAAAGATGGCCGTACCTTTTGGGATGGCGTTCGAAATTATCAGGCAAGAAATAACATGCGCGATATGAAAGAAGGTGATCTTGTACTGTTTTACCACAGCAACGAAGGCAAAAATGTGGTCGGCATTGCCAAAGTTGTAAAAGAAGCATACCAAGATCCAACAACCGATAATACCAATTGGGTAGTGGTAGATATTGTACCAGTAGAAAGCTTAAAAAAGCCGGTATCGTTGGCGCAGGTTAAAGAAGAAGAAAGTTTAAAGAATGTTTCTTTGGTGCGTCAGGGTCGTTTATCGGTTATGCCATTAAAAGCAGAAGAATTTGATAAAATCCTAGAAATGGGGAGTTAATGGGGCTGTATGGTCGTTATTTATCCGCGGAAGCGAAAAAATTAAAAAGATTAGTTAGGCGCTAGCAGCTTCTGTTTCTTCTCCTCCCTCTATTTTGCCTTTGCTAAATAGAAGCCCAAGCGACATGATTACGCTACTTCCGAGTACCACCAAGAATAGAAACGAGGTGCCTACACCTTCGATTTTTAAGTTGTCGGGCAAACTGTAATAAAGCAATATGCTAATCAATCCACGAGGTGCTAGATATAAAATGGGAATTGGACTTCCTTCCTTTAAAAATTTCAGCAAAACGTATCGTACCGCATAAACGGTTGCTAAAATAAAAAATCCATTTGCCAATACAACTCCATTGTTCAGCTCCTGAATATTCATGGTAAAACCAAAAATTACGAAGAAGAACGTGCGCAAAATAAAGGCACTTTCTGCAGAAAGTTGGTAAAGCTGAGAGATGTCTTGATCTAGGTTTTTATAAATAAGTATCGATTTAAACCAAGCGTTTCTTATGGTGCTTGCATTATTTAGAAACAGGCCGGTGCTTAAAATTAAAATAAGTGCCGAGAGATGATACGATTGCCCGATGGCGTAAAGCAATACGAGAATAGAAATGATTAAGAAAAACTTTACGTGATGAACGAGCTTGCCCATGGCATAAAGTAGTACCACGCATGCAATTGCAGATAACAACAAAATTAGGAAAGTGCTCAATCCCAAACTAAGAAAAGAAGAGGTGGTTAAAGATGGATTGGAGATGGCAAAATTAAAGGCTACAATGCCCAGAATATCAGAAAATGAAGACTCGTAAACCACAAACTCTTTGCCTTTTTTGCCCAAAGCTGCCGCCGATGGGATAGCGATAGACGAGCTGATTACACTAAAAGGGATTGCGTTTGCAATGCAAGTATAAAGGTCTCTGTGGCTTATTTGATAAATAATGAGTGTAATAATGGTAACCGTAACCAACAAAATGGTAAGTGCAGAAAAGAATGCAGTCCTAATCATCTTATTTTTTTCCTTCTCATATTTAAGCTCCAACGACCCTTCAAAAACGATAAGGATAAGGCCTACCGTGCCTAAGGTTGGTAAGATGGAGAGAAAATCGAACGTTTTTAGGTGCAAGCTTTCCACCAACAATTTTAGTCCAATGCCTAGCAAAAGTAGCAGCACAACCGATGGAATTTTGGTTTTGCCAGCAAATAAGTCAAACAGATAGGAGAAAATAACCAAGCCGCTTAAGATAATAAGTGTGGTATATGTAGACATATTTTAACCTTTATTTAACCCGCAATTTAATATAAACTTGCCTAGCAACTATAAAAACTCCAAAAAAGTTTTAAACTTTTAAAAATAGCGCTTTTAGCTCGGTTGCGTCTTTTGCTTGCATTTTACCGCCTAGCACCAACCTCAATTGCCGTCTACGCAGCGCGCCAGCGTAAAGTTCCAACTCTTCTTCACTTTCTGGAACGGCTTCTGGCACTTTAAGGGTTTCATCACTTTGGTTAATGGCAACAAAAGTATAATAGGCCTCGTTGCTTTTTTTTCGTTCTCCTGTCGGGATGTTTTCTGCCCAAACTTCTAAACGCACCTCCATAGATGTGTTAAAAGCCCTAGTAACCTTAGCCTCGATGGTAATTACGTCGCCTAATTTTATTGGGTTTCTAAAAGAAACATTATCTACCGATGCCGTTACCACTATTCTGTTGCAATGTTTTTGGGCTGAAATTGCAGCGGCGATATCCATCCAATGCAAGAGTCTTCCGCCCATTAAGTTGTTTAGCGTATTGGTATCATTGGGCAATACCAGTTCGTTCATAATGGTAAAGCTTTCTTTGGCAAATTTATTTTCTACAATCATAATTAGCGGTAAAAGTAAGCAAATTGAGGTTAATTAGAGCAATCACCGGTTTGTTTTGGAGCTCATTAAAATGCAATTGTTAATCTAAAAATACGCGTCAGCTCTGTAAATTATTTTTACCTTTAGGGCGAACCTTTGTCTCCCCATCGCTTAGAAATAGAAGTTTTTAATGAAAATATCAATCATAACGGCTGTATTTAATGGAGAAAATTACCTTGCAGATTGTATTTCCTCTGTTTCTTCGCAAACCCATCAAAATATAGAATATATTGTGGTCGATGGAAATTCCACAGATCGTACGCCTAACATCATCGCAAATCATCAATCAACTATAGCAAAAGTAATTTCGGAGGCTGATTTGGGTTTATACGACGCCATAAATAAAGGGTTGGAAGTTGCCACGGGCGATGTAATTGGTCTGCTAAACTCAGACGATATGTTTGCAGACGGTTCTGTAGTTGCCAAAATTGCAGAAGCCTTTGAACAAAACCTAAAAATAGATTGTATTTATGGAGATTTGGATTACATCCATCCGCAAAGTAGAAAAATTTTGAGGCGTTGGCGCTCTAAGCAAGTTGGTTTTAGAGCATTGGCGCAGGGCTGGATGCCAGCTCACCCAACGCTTTACCTAAGAAAATCAGTCATTACCAAGCATGGCAACTACTCGTTAAATTATGGAACCGCCGCAGATTATGATTTTATCCTTCGCTATTTTTATACACATAAGGTTGCTTGTAAATATTTGCCTTTTTTAATGATAAAAATGCGTCAAGGCGGAGTGAGCAATCAATCTATGGCTAGCCGAATTTCTGCATTGCTGAACGATTATAAAGCCTTGGTCGCAAATAAACTGCCTTTTCCGATCTATGTACTTTTACTTAAAAAAATAACAAAGTTTAGCCAATATTTTAGATAACAATTGTACATTGGCCAGTGAAATGGGTGGCCAGCCCAAACATTGGCCTTAATTTGCTATTAAAGAAGTTGTTGATTTGCTACAAGAATTATTAAAAACACACCCTGAGTATTTTTATTGTTTTGCCATAATTATGGCCCTTGCCATAGTAATCGGTATTATGCCCACAATAATTTCAGTTTCGGAAAAATACAAACTTTTCGATCGGGTAGATTTACATAGAAAAGACCATAAAGGGCTCATATCTAGACTAGGAGGCGTTGCTATCTTTGTAAGCTTTACCATAACCGTTTTATTTTTTGCTCCCTGGATTCATTACGAGAGCGCCAATTTTTTAATTATCGGCTGTTTTATTATAGGTGCTATGGGCTTAAAGGATGATGTTTCCGGCGCTAGTTTGATGGCGAAACTTTTCTTACAGATAGGTGTTGCAGTGTTATTGGTGTTTTTTGGCCATTATTCTCTAACCAGTCTTTATGGAGTTTTTGGTATAGGCGACATAAATTACATTTGGGGAAGTCTTTTCTCTGTGCTGTTGATTATTTTTTTAAGCAATATTTTCAATTTAATAGATGGTATCGATGGTTTAGCCACCAGTATAGGTTTGTTGGTAAGCGGATGTTTCGGAATCTTGTTTGCACTCATGCATCAATCACCTTATGCCCTAATTTCTTTTGCTTTATTTGGTGCCTTGTTGGCTTTTTTAAAATTTAACTGGTGCCCTGCTAAAATTTTTATGGGCGATACCGGTTCTTTGGTTATTGGTTTAATAACCTCGGTATTGGCAATTAGGTTTGTAGAATTGAATAAAGTGAATGCGCTAGCTGCTTCTATGTATTATTCTGCACCTGCCATTGCGGTATCTATCCTTATCGTGCCCATTTTCGATTCGCTTAGAATGTTTACAGTTCGTATTTTGAAGCGTAAATCTCCTTTTCATGGTGATCGAAATCATACGCACCACAGATTGGAACAATTAGGCTTAAAACCAAATAAAATAGTGCTCATCTTGGTCGTTTTTAACGCATTGTTTGTCAGCTTGGTGTTTTTACTTCAAAACTTGGGCAATTTTGTGCTCATTTGTTTAATGATTGTTGCCTGCGCTTTGTTTAATTTTGGCGTAACAATCGCCTTGAAGCGAAAAGACAACGTGCAGGGATTATAAAAATAACAAAGCAAAAAGGAACAGATAATGAAAATTGCGATTAATGGGTTTGGTAGAATAGGACGCACATTTTTAAGATTAGCACTACAAAATAATATGAATGTGGTGGCCATTAACGACTTAAGCAATGCCGAAACAATGGCCCACTTGCTAAAGTATGATAGTGTACATGGTGTTTTTAAAGGAAATGTTTCGGCCAAAACCGACGCATTATTAATAAATGATGTGCTAATCTCTGTCTTTTCTATCGAAGATGCAGAAAGCCTACCTTGGCAGCAACTAAACATAGATTTAGTTATAGATTGCACAGGCAGGCACTTAACAAAAGATGCAGCATCAAAACATATTAGAGCCGGGGCAACCCAAGTGTTGGTATCTGCGCCCGCGGTAGATGATATACCAATGCTTGTGCTTGGAGTAAACGAAGACAAGATAGATCTGAGCACAGAAATCCTCTCCAACGCAAGTTGTACAACCAACAACATTGCCCCCATGATAAAGGTATTGAATGAAAACTGGGGTGTAAAAGAGGGTTACATCACTACCATCCATTCTATGACCGGTGATCAAAATCTGCACGATGCAAACCACAAAGATTTGCGTAGAGCTCGGGCGGCATCTTCCTCTATTATTCCTACAACCACAGGGGCTGCAAAAGCCATTACCCGAATTTTCCCGTCGTTAGACGGCTTTTTAGGTGGTGCAGGCATCAGGGTGCCGGTATTAAACGGGTCCTTAACAGATTTTACCTGTTTGCTCCATAAGCCAGCAACGGTAGCAGAGATAAATCTGGTATTTAAAAGCGCCGCAAATGCTGGTATGAAGGGAATTTTAGAGTATACAGAAGATCCAATTGTGTCCGTCGATGTAATCAATAATCCGCATTCTTGTATCTTCGACGCGCAACTTACCTCTATTGTTGGTGCTTTGGTAAAAGTTGTAGGCTGGTACGACAATGAATATGGCTACAGCAGTAGATTAATTGATGTAGTTAAAAAAATTGCAGCGCAAAAATCTTCCTAACGGTTAAAGCCGCATCATTGATTACAGCTATCACGCTATAAAAAATTACAGAAAAAATTCTTCTGCTAAAATATTTTGCCCCCGTAGCCTAGTTTTAAGAAAGGGTGAGTTTTTTTATTGAAGCATTTTCATGTTCGATGATAATGTAAAAACATTCAATAACCAAGAGATTGTACGTGTTGAGTCATTTGCGCCAAACGATTTAAATTAGTCCATCCCTTTGGATACCAATAAAGTGGAATGGACATTCATGCTAATTTTGTAGGTAAAAATTTCTGTTCTAAACTTGTTGCTTTTGCAATAAGTTTGTTAAAAACCACAAAAGTAGGCTATATTTGGTGCGATGCAAGAGCAATTGAGGGCTGCTTTTGTCAGAAAAGGAGCTTTAATCCAATCCAGATATGTTTGAATATCGAAAATTGGCCTCGCATTATAAAACGAAACGAAATTTAGTAACAACAAAAGAATGAAAACGATAGACCAGTTTAACTTTGCAAACCACAAAGCCTTAGTAAGGGTAGATTTTAATGTACCCTTAGATAAAAGCTTTAACATAACCGATGATAAAAGGATGCGTGCCGCATTGCCTACCATTCAGAAAATTCTTAATGATGGGGGCTCGGTTATACTAATGTCTCATTTGGGCAGACCGAAAAATGGCCCAACAGGTGAGTTTTCCCTAAAGCACATTCTTGGTGATCTTTCCCGGATGTTAGATTTGGAGGTAAAATTTGCCCACGATTGCATAGGTGAAGATGCCGTTAAGCAGGCATCAAATCTTTTTCCGGGCGAAGTGCTTCTGTTAGAAAACCTCCGTTTTTATAAAGAAGAAGAAAAGGGCGACGTAGCTTTTGCAGAAAAGTTATCTAGGCTTGGCGATGTTTATGTAAACGATGCTTTTGGAACTGCACATCGTGCGCACGTCTCAACAGCCGTTATCGCGCAGTTTTTTCCGAAAGCAAAGTATTTTGGCTACCTCATGGCATCCGAAGTTGAGAATGCCGATAAGGTTTTAAATCATCCAGAGCGCCCTTTTACTGCCATTATGGGTGGAGCAAAAGTGTCCGATAAAATTTTGTTAATCGAGAAATTACTGGATAAGGTAGACAACATCATCATTGGCGGTGGAATGGCTTACACTTTTGCGCGGGCGCAGGGAGGCGAAATAGGCACATCTTTGCTAGAGGCCGATAAACAAGACCTGGCTTTAGAACTAATTCAAAAAGCAAAAGATAAAGGCGTACAGTTGTTGCTTCCCGTTGATACCGTAATTGCCGATAAATTTGACAACAACGCAGACAAGAAAGAAGTAGCATCGGGTAAAATTCCAGCCGACTGGATGGGATTGGACATTGGTTCAAAAACAATTAAGCTTTTTGCAGATGTTATCAAAAACTCTAAAACGGTGCTTTGGAACGGTCCAATGGGCGTTTTCGAAATGGAAAGTTTCGAAATTGGCACCAAAGCAGTTGCAGAAGCGGTAGTTGCGGCTACCAAAGATAATGGGGCATTCTCTTTAATCGGAGGCGGTGATTCGGCTGCGGCAATTGCAAAATTCGGGATGGAAAATGATGTAAGCTACGTTTCTACCGGCGGCGGCGCGTTGTTAGAATATATGGAAGGCAAAGAATTGCCAGGAGTAAAGGCGATTAATGATTAGCCACTCAAAAACTAATTTTTTATAAAATCCGGCCTTTTTGTGATAGGCGGGCTTCAAACAAACTTAGCAACGGAATTAGTTCCGTTGCTTTTTTTTAAACAGGTAGGGATTTAGAGGCCTTAATATAGGCCTATTTTTATTTTCGCCAAAATCGAGCCAATGACATCGTTAATTATTGTCTCAGGCAATATTTGCTGAAATATTTATCACAAGCATGTACAGCATTTCCATAAAGATAATTTGGGCGCCTTAACACGCCATTCACTATATCTTTTGATCTCCGAAGTGGAGATCAAAAGGATGCCGTTTCTGTCGTTGGCGCGGCACGTGCGCCGTTAAGCTAATAATAAGAGCAAACAAAATGATCTCATCCCGAGGTTCGATATACGACTTGGTGACATTGAGCGCTGCCCCAGCGCCGTCCCGATATCCCGTTGCAAAAATAAAACGTGCTATTCCACAGCGTTTTGCGGTGATTATCCTGAAATCCTCTTCCGGTTATAACTGCGTGCCGTTATTTTTTCTATCTTTGCACTCCGCTCAGGGATATGGGCGGGGAATAGAGCAAAAAACATCGAAGAGGGGCAGGTTTCTGCATGACGATTTGGACGAAAAAAA